>NZ_JBIVKQ010000005.1:57515-201892 GCF_044750845.1 Streptomyces sp. NPDC088766
GCCTCCCCCCAGCGCCTCACCTCCGACAGCTGGTGGCCGAGGTTGGTCAGCGAGGTGGCGAGGCCGGGTTCGTGGGCGGCGGGGTCGTCGGCAGCGAGCCGACGCAAGATCACCACCGCCTCCTGCCCAGCGGCGAGACCCTCGCCCCAGCGCCCCGCCCTTGACAGCCAGAGACCGAGGTTGGACAGCAAGGTGGCGAGGCCGGGTTCGTGGGCGGCGGGGTCGTCGGCAGCGAGCCGACGCCGGATCACCACCGCCTCCTGCGTCGCGGCGAGGGCCTCCCCCCAGCGCCTCACCTCCGACAGCCGGACGCCGAGGTTGGACAGCGAGGTGGCGAGGAGGTCGAATTCGTAAGGGTCAGGGAAACCGTGCGCCATCTGCTGGTGGGCCTGGGCGAGGGTCGTGGCGAGCCGGAGGGCGAGGGGGGCGATGATGCGCGATCGATAGGGAAGTGCGGCCGAGACCGATTCAAGTGCTGGGTAGGCGAGGGGAGCGGTGTCCAGGGATGTGTCCAGAGTGCGGAGGACGTACCTAGTGTCGGTGGTGCGGGCGGCGTTGTAGTGGGCGATGGCGGCGCGAGTCAGGACGGTGACGATCTGAGCCTGTTGGTCAGAGCCAGCCGCGCTGAGGAGGGCGGGCAGCTTGATGTCGCCCTCTATCAACACGCTGGTGGCGTGGTACTCGGCAATGCGGTCGGGTTGGAGCGAGCCCCAGTAGCGGTCGGGTCGGAGCGAGTCCCTGTCGCGGTCGGCCGGATACAGGCGTGCGAGCCACGCCGCGGCGCGTGTAGTCGTGTCGGCGGGCATACCTGGGACCGCGGCGAGGACGCGGGCGGCGGCGTCGGCGCTGTCGGCACCGCACAGGGCCGCGACCGCCACGGCGGCCTTCAAGGTGGTGGTGCCCAGGCCGAGTTTGAAGGCGGGGGCCTGCGCGCTGTCCTCCCAGAAACGTCCCTCGTGCTCAAGCAAGACCTTCTCCGCCGGGTCACCGGAGTCGGCGCGGGCGGGGCGCGGGCCGTTCTGAAGGAGCGTCACCAGGGCGGCAAGCTGCAGGGTGAGAGCGTTGCCGTAGCGGGGGTGGGCGAGGTCGTCGGCGGGGCGGAGCATGTCGGCGAGGGCTGTCCAGTCATGGCCGGGAACGCTGGGGATGCTGGGGACACGGGGTAGTAGGAGCGCCAGGTCGTGGGCAGCGTTACGGAATGCTTCGCTGCGGTCCTGGGAGGTTCGGGCAGCGGGCTGGAGCGGGCCGAGCGGGACAACGGGGGCTGCGGCCAGGAGGCGGCGGACAGGCGGGGTGGCGCTGAGGGTGTCGGTGCGCCATTCGCCGTCGGAGCGGGCGAGTAGGAGCAGGCGGACCCGGTGGCGGGTGGTGTGGAGGTGGGTGATCAGGCGGCGCAGCAGGCGGGGGCGGGTCTCGGCGTAGTCGACGACCAGGAGCAGGGGCAGTGCGGTGTTCAGGGGGGTGAAGTCGGGCGAGGTGTCGTGGTCGGCGAGGTCGGAGCGTAAGTGCCCGGTGACCCAGTTCTCGTGGCTGAGGGTGTCGGTGAGGTGGCGGGCGAGGCGGGTCTTGCCCTGTCCGCCGGGGCCGGTGATCACCTGGATCGCGATTTTGGCGGGGTTGGTGGTGCACCATGCGTGCAGGTCGGCGAGTTCCTGCTCACGGCCGTGGAAGGCGACGGCTTCGGTGTCGGCGCGCAGCAGGGCGGCGGGTGAGTCGAGGTCGCGGTCGACGGTGGCGGGTTTGAGAAGCGGGGCGGGTTCGATGGGTTCGAGGACCGGGTCCCAGCCAGTGTGCTCGGCGACCAGTCGACGGAACTCGGAGGGACGCCCGTCCCGGTCGCTGAGGAGGTGGCTGATGGGGGTGGCGGTCAGGCGGGTGCCGGCGTCGGCCTGGCGGTCGTGGCGGACGATGCCGCACAGCAGGTCGCCGACGGAGCCGTCGTCGGCCAGGACAGCGGCCCCGGAGATGCCGGACCAGCGGGTGCCGCCGACGGCCGACGGGCCGACGGGCACGGGCGTGGTGCTGGTGACCTCATAGCGGCGGGCGAGCGTCCCGGTGCCTGGGGTGATCTGGCCCTCCATGTGCTCGTCCAGGCGGCCCCGCTCGGGGTCTTTCTGAAACCGGGGGAAGCCGGTCAGGGATACCGGGCGGGAGCAGGTGCCGATGAGGTGCCCATAGCGCTGCGGCGGCCTGGCGATCAGGTCGGAGAGAGACTCGGGAACCGGCCAGTCGCAGTCGGCGGCGATCTCGACCAGCGCGGCATCGGCCTTGTCGTCCCGCTGTCGCCAGCGCACGCTCGCCGGGTACTCCCTCTCGCCGTCATCGGGTCGGCACACCGTCAGCGCGAACCGCCCGCCGCCTGGGTCAAGGTCGTCCAGGACGTGGTCGGCGGTCAGCACCAGCCTGGGGGCGACCAGGTACCCCGTCCCGAACCCCTTCGCATCCTCGCCCCTGAGGGCCACCCGGATCTGCACCCGGCGATCCAACTCCACGAACGCTTCCCCCTCCAGCCACGGTCACTGCCACATCAATCAGCCAGGAGCGGCTGCTCCCTGTCGCGGACCTCGACATCGCCGCCGCCCGGCTTGCCAGGGGTCAGCTTCACGGTCACCACGTGGGTGGCCTTGCGGCCACTCTCCTTCTTCCCACCCAGGCTGATCACGCTCCAACGCAGCCCGCCGTTGACGCCCTTGGTGCCGGTCAGCTCCAGGCCGAGGTCCAGCGTGATCTCACCCACCGTGAACCGCACCCCCTTGTCACCCCCGCCCGCGGGATCGGTGATCCGGCGCTGTGCCTCGGCGATCTGATCCCGCAGCAGGGTGATCGCGTCCGCCAGGTCCATCCACTCTTCGTCCGCACTGCTTGCACTGCTCATCTGCATCCCCTCCGTCTCGGAACACGCCCTCCCTCCCGGCGGGAAGAGAGACGTATCTGGCTGTTTCTCCGAGAAAAACCATCAGAAACCATGCCCTGCTCGGCGCCTGTGGTGTGACCGCCACATCCCCGGCCAGGCCGGGGATGGGCGCTGCCGCCCTCTACATGCCGGCCTCCGTGTCCTCGTCGTCGGCGGCGTCGACCGCCTCGCGCAGGGGCCGCAGCATCCCGCGGCCGGGAAGGGCGGGCCGGAAGCTGTAGCGGCCCAGGCAGTTGAGGTTCGCGTGCTTGAGCGGGGAGAGCCGGGCCACGTCCTCGTCCAGGACCTCGTGCTCACGCTGGCCAGCGGGCAGCGCATGCAGCGCCGTGACCGCGGCGTCGAGGTAGCGGCTGGTCCACAGCACGGCGGCGTTGAGGACCAGGCCGAGCGCGCCGAGTTGGTCTTCCTGTCCCTCGCGGTATGCCTGCATGATCTGCCCGCGCTTGCCGTGGCAGATGTCGCGGGCCAGCTTGTGGCGGGACTCCTGGACGGTGAGCTGCCGGTTCATCTGCCGGCGGTAGGTGTCGTCGACGGGGTCGACCACGCGCAGCAGGTGGAGGGTCTTGGCGATCCGCCCGTACTCGGCGAACGCGGTGCCGAGCGGGGTGGGGCGCCCCTCGCGGCCGAACATCCGCAGCAGGTCGTATGCCCTGACCTGCCCGGTCACCAGGGAGCCAGCCACTCGCAGCATGTCCGGCCAGTGCGTGATGACCTTGTTCAGGTTCACCCGGTTGCGGGCCAGGGCCTCCAGCGGCCCGTAGCCGCCGGTCGTGACACCGGGCATCTCCACGCGCCAGAACCGCTGGTCGGCCAGGTCGCGGAAACGCGGGGAGAAGTTGTAGCCGAGCATGGAGAACAGGCCGAACACTATGTCGGAGTACGAGGCGTTGTCGGTGGCGACCATCTCCGGCTTCACCCCGGCGTCCAGGTTGAGCAGGGTGTCCAGGATGTGCAGGGAGTCGCGCGGGGTGCCCGGCACCACCATCTGCCCGATGCCCGCGACCTGGTCATTTACGGCGTTGAGCCAGGTGATGCCGCGTTTGAAGTGGTAGTACTTCGGCGACGGACCGGCATTGATGGTGCGCTTGGGCACCACGAACCGCAGCCCGTCGACGGATGCGAGCAGGCCCTCTCCCCAGTGCTCGACGATCGGCACGCGTCCCTGGGCTTCGATCAGGCGCGCGTTAGCCGCGGCGATGGTGTCGGCCCGCAGGTAGTACTGGTCGACGTGCACGAGCCGGGCCCGGGTGAGTGCCTCGTCATTCGGGTCAATGACGGGGGTGTAGCCGATGTTGCACGCCTCCGCGACCAGCAGCGCTACCAGGGAGGTCTTCAGGTTCTCCATGCGGGTGCGGCCGTCACCGAGGTGCACGAAGGCGTCCAGGAACCCGGTCCAGGCATCAACCTCGAACAGCAGGTCCGGCAGGTCGATCCTCGGGAGCATCGCCGCGGTGGTCTTGCGCAGCCAGCGCAGCGATTTCGGTTCGCCGAGGGCGCCGAGCCGGTCCACGTTCAGCTTCAGCCGACCGTTGGGTTGCACCTCGAAGCTGAGCTTGGCGTCCTGCCCGGCCTCTTCCAGCCGCTCGGCCATCAGCTGCCACGCGGCGTCCAGCGCCCGCACCCGCCCGGCGAGGTGTTCCTCGACCGGCTGGTCCAGGCTCAGGCCGTGCAGGACGTCCTCGGCGACGGCCTCCCACTGCTTGCCGTCCAGCAGCCGCGCCCGCGGGTCGGACCATCGGTTCGACGGTGAGGCGAACACGTCCCGGCGGTTCAGCGCGCGGTAGAGCTGCTCCAGCACGCACACCACGTACGCGTCGCGGTCCACCGCTCCTTCGGGCAGGTCGGGGTTGGAGAACACTGCGCGCTTCCACGCCGGTGGCACGAGCTTGCCGTCGATCTCGCGTGGCAGTAGCGGCTTGGCCTTCACCTTCCGCCGGGCCAGTGCGGGCAGCCGCTTCACCGCCGCCAGCACCCTCGCCCCGCCGGAGGCCGCCCCGAGCGCGGCCGATTCCCCGAGCAGGGACAGGAAGGGGCGGACGGTGTTGTAGCGGGTGGCCAGCAGGCGCCGCATCTCGGCTTCTGCCTCGTCGTCCCCGGGCGGCAGCAGCTCGTCCAGCAGCGTGGCGGCGGCCTCGACGTCCTCGCGCGGGCCGACCTCCGTCTCCAGCGCCCGCCACAGCGCCGCTGCGTCCAGGTCGGCGCCGTGCTCGGTGACGAGGTTCAGTTGCTCGCTCCACAGCCGGTACACCGCCGTGACCGTACGGGACGCCTTCGCCAGCCGCGGCTTCGCCGCCAGCCAGTCCTTGTCCGTGGCCCGCTTCGCTGCGCTGATCAGCTTCACCTGCATCAGCAGCGCGAACAGGTCCAGCGCGTCATCGATCGCGGACGCCTCCAGGTGCCGCACCACCGACGTCAGCAGCGCCGTGCGCTTCGGCTCCGGGGTGCGCTCCAGGTTCGGCGCCTTGCTGCCCAGCCCCGTACGGGCCAGCGCCGCCAGCCGGTTCGGCGGCACCTTGCCGATCTTCACCCGGCCCAGCTGGAAGGAGGAGATCTCATCGATCCGCTCCAGAGCCTTCGCCATGCCGGTGCCCGTGGTCCGCGTCGGCGGCCGGCGCAGCCGCTCCAGCTCCGAGACCCGCCGCCCCTCCGGCACCTCAAGCAGCGCGACCAGATCGCCGTGCAGCGACGCGTCCGCCCGCTGCACGGCCCTGGCCACCGTGACGTACAGCCGCTTCTCCGCGACCGCCCGGACCTCCGCCACCTGCCGGGCCAACACGCTCACGCCCGGCAGCAGCACCCGGTTCCGGCGCAGCCACCCCACCGCCTGGTTGAACAGCGCCACCGGCCCCTCGGCGTGCGTCCACGCACGACCGTGCAGGAACGCACGGAACTTCCGGCCCCACTCGTGGTCCTCGAACTGGTGGTAGCCGTAGGCGTCCCGGATCTCCCACGCATGCTCGTACGCCGTCATCTGCCGCTCGGTGTACCGCTTGACACACGAGACATCCTCCACGCCCAGGTGCTCCCCCAGGTACTCGATCACCGACCACGGCACATCCAGCGGGTCCTCCAGGAACAGCCCCAGGTAGCGGACGGTGCACATCTGGAGCGCGAACCCCAGCCGGTTGTGATCCCCGCGCCGCTTCCGGATCAACTTCCGGTCGACGTCATCGAGGTAGAAGAACCGCTCCAGCTCCGGCCGCGTCGGCTCCTCCACGAACCGCCCGTACGCCCCAGCCTGCTCATCAGTCAGAAACTCCACTGGCACCCGGCGGACGCTAGCCACGCGCCGAGCCATTCATGCGATCTTCCGCCGAACAACCGCAAAACCGGGAACCCCTGTGCTACTGGACCAAGATCAAGTGCTTAGCGCTAACGGCTGCTCCGTTGTTCCCCGAGGCCGTGGTGGTGCCCCACGTCCTGCGCCGGCACGGCTTCAGGCCCTTCGCCGTCTCCCCGGCCCGCCGAGTCCGCGCCGCGGAGCGGGTGCCGGCCCCGGCCCGGAAACGGGCGACGCTACGTGCACCACCACAGGAACCGTTCGCACGTTTCCGACGGTGACGGTTGCGGCTTCGGGTCGGAGGTGGTCGGGTCGGCCGAGGGGGTGCCGGGGGCGGGGTCCGCCGGGGTGGAGGCCGCGGGGGGCGTGCCCGGGGCGGGAGCCGACTGGGGGTCCTGGTCCGTGTCGTCCCGGGCCGTCTCCGACTCGCCGGGCGACGCCGACGCCGATGCCGACGGTGACTCCGAGGCGGAGGCGGAGGCGGACGGGTCCGCGGACGGGGAAGCGGTTTCTCCACCGTCGCCCTCCGCGTCGTCGTCCGGCTCGGCCGTGGCACCCGGCGCCTCCTCGGACTCGATCCGCGCGGACTCCCCGCCTGCCGCCGCCGGGTTCGAGGAGGAGCCGAACCCGGTTGCGTCGATGCCGAGTTCGGCCAGGCTCAGGCCGCCCGCGGCGAGCAGGAAACCGGCGGTGACGAGGAGCGTGCGGCGACGGCGACGGCGGTGCGCGGCGGCCTTGCGATCGCGACGGCTCGCCTCGCCCTCGGCGGGGCCCTCACCGGCCGGCCCGCGTTCCCCGCCGCCCCGGCCGCGGCCCTGTTCACGGCGGCGCGCGCGTCCGGCGGCGGGGGGCGCGGAATCGCCCCCGGCGCCGGCCCCGACACCGGCGCCGGCCCCGACACCGGCACCGGCACCGGCACCGGCACCGCCCCTGGCCCCGAACTCAGGCTCGGCGTCGGTCACTTCGGGAGCTTCGGGGACCTCGGGAGTGCCCCGGTCCGCACCGGGGCCGCGCTCTTTCGGCAAGGGCTCCTCGGGGGCGTACGGATCCGGTTCGTACGCCTCCTGCGGGTGCGTGGGCAACCGGTCGGCAGGGGTGCCGCACCCCGGGCAGGCGAGGGCGCCGTTGAGGTGCCGTCGGCACGGGTGGCAGTAGTCCATGACGCGGGAAGACTAAGTTCCCGGCGTGTGAAGTTCCTAGCGCCGCCTGTGAAGATTGTGCAGGGAACCGACTGTTCCGGTTTGGCTACCTTGAGCTACCGCCTCCGGCCGACCCGGAACCGCCGGTCGCGCCCCGCACCGAAAGTCCCGCCCGAAACTGTCGAAACCTCTCTGTGTCCACCCCATTGACACCCCCCTGGCCGCGTCCTTACTGTCACGCCAGCATTTCGAACGTGTGACGAAATCTCGAACAGCTGAAGGGCAACTTCCGTGCGCATCACCGGAATCAGCACCCACGTGGTGGGGACGCCTTGGCGCAACCTGACCTACGTCCAGGTGCACACCGACGAGGGCATCACGGGTGTGGGTGAGACCCGCATGCTGGGCCACACCGACGCGCTGCTCGGTTACCTGAAAGAGGCCGAGACCAACCACATTCTCGGCTCCGACCCGTTCGCTGTCGAGGACCTCGTGCGCCGCATGAAGTACGGCGACTACGGCCGGGCGGGCGAGATCGTGATGTCCGGTATCGCCGTCGTCGAGATGGCGTGCTGGGACATCAAGGGCAAGGCCCTCGGCGTCCCCGTCTGGCAGCTGCTCGGCGGCAAGGTCACCGACAAGGTCAAGGCGTACGCCAACGGCTGGTACACCACCGAGCGCACGCCGGAGGCGTACCACAAGGCCGCCCAGGGGGTCATGGAGCGCGGGTACAAGGCGCTGAAGATCGACCCCTTCGGCACCGGGCACTTCGAGCTGGACCACGAGCAGACCCTGTACGCCGTCTCCCTCATCGAGGCCGTGCGCGACGCCATCGGGCCGGACGCGGAGCTGATGCTGGAGATGCACGGCCGGTTCTCGCCGTCGACCGCGGTCCGGCTGGCGAACGAGCTGGCGCCCTTCAAGCCGGCCTGGCTGGAGGAGCCGGTCCCGCCGGAGAACCTCAAGGCACTGGAGAAGGTCGCCGCCAAGGTCGACATCCCCATGGCCACCGGTGAGCGCATCCACGACCGGATCGAGTTCCGCGAGCTGTTCGAGAGCCAGGCGGTCGACATCATCCAGCCGGACGTCGGCCACATCGGTGGCATCTGGGAGACGCGCAAGCTCGCCGCGACCGCCGAGACGCACTACATGCTGGTCGCCCCGCACAACGTCGGCGGGCCGGTGCTGACCGCGGCCTCCCTCCAGGTCGGGTTCAGCTCACCGAACTTCAAGATCCTCGAACACTTCAACGACTTCGCGGACTCGGAGATCAAGAAGGTCGTCAAGGGGGCCCCGCAGGTCGTCGACGGTTACTTCCACCTCTCCGACGCCCCCGGTCTCGGGGTCGAGCTGGACGTGGACGCGGCCGCCGAGTTCCCCCAGCAGCAGGCCCGCTTCGACCTGTGGGCCGACGGCTGGGAGCAGCGCAAGCCGAAGGGCACCGGGCAGTGAGCACCGCCGTCGTCGTCGAGGCGCCCGGCGAGCACCGGCTCACCGCGCACACGCCCCGCCGGCCGGAGCCAGGTGAGGCGCTGGTGCGGGTGCACGCCGTGGGCATCTGCGGCAGCGACCGCGAGGTGTACCAGGGCAACCGGCCCGAAGGATACGTCCGTTACCCGCTCACGCCCGGCCACGAGTGGTCCGGGACGGTCGAGGCGGTGGGCGCCGGGGTGCCGGTCTCGCTCGTCGGCCGCAAGGTGGTCGGAGAGGGCTTCCGCAACTGCCAGGTGTGCGACCGCTGTCACGCGGGTGAGACGACGCTGTGCTCGGACGGGTACGAGGAGACCGGCTTCACCCAGCCGGGCGCGATGGCGGCCACGCTGACCCTGCCGGCCCGGCTGCTGCACGTGCTGGCTCAGGACGCCGACCTCACGGCGGCGGCGCTGCTGGAGCCGGCCGCCTGCATCGCGGCCGCCGCGATCAAGGCGCACGCCCTGCCGGGCGAGCGGGTCGCCGTGGTCGGCACCGGGACGCTGGGCATGTTCGCCGTGCAGTTCCTGCGGGCGGGCTCGCCGGCCGAGCTGCTGGTGGTCGGGACCCGCGACGACCGGGAGGCGCTGTCCCGGCGCTTCGGCGCCACCGACTTCCGCACCAGGGACCAGGACCTGCCCGACGACTTCGACGTGGTGATCGAGACCGCCGGGTCCGCCTCGGCCGCCCGCACCGCCGCCTCCCTGCTCAGGCGCGGCGGCCGGCTGGTGCTGACGGGCATCCCCGGTCCGGGCGCCGACGGCCTGGACCCGACGGACCTGGTCGTGCGGCAGCTGGAGGTGCACACCGTCTTCGGAGCGCCGCCCGACGCCTGGTCGCACACGGTGCGGGTGTTCGGGGCCGGGCTGCTCGATCCGCTGCCGCTGGTCACGCACGAGCTGCCGCTCGCCGAGTTCTCCGAGGCGATCAGGCTGGTCGGCTCCGGCGACCCGAAGGTGGGCAAGGTGCTGCTCCGCCCCTAGACGTACGCCGGTGCGGGGCGGCCTGACGGCCCGCACACCGGCGTACACCCGGTCCCCCCACGCCTTGAGCCGCGAACCTCGTCCGACATACCGAACACGAAGGACAGCTTGTGACGACCGACGCCTCCACTACGGCCGCCCGCCGACCCGGTGAGCAGGTGCTCACCGCGCTCGGACTGGGCGCGCCAGCCCTCGATCCCGCCGACACCTCCACCCACTCCTTCCCGGGCGGCGGCCGCTGGCGCACCGAGATCCCCTCGTGCGAGGGTCCCGAAGCGCTGGGTGTCGTCCTGAAGGAGGCCTCGCGGCTCGACGTGCCGATCCACCGGATCAGCCAGGGCAGCGGCGTGTGGATGCTGACCGACGCCGAGATCACCGAGATGGTCGACGCGACGAACGAGCGCGACATCGAGCTGTGCCTGTTCACGGGGCCGCGCGGCACGTGGGACATCGGGGGCTCGACGCGTACCGACTCGCGCGGCGGGGGGCTGCGGGCCCGCGGCCACGACGCGGTCGCCGGATGCGTCGAAGACGCCGTGCGGGCGACGGAGTTGGGCGTCAAGTGCCTTCTCGTCGCCGACGAGGGCGTGCTGTGGACGCTGCACCGGGCGCGGTCGGCCGGCCTCATCCCGGCCGACACCACGCTCAAGGTCTCGGCGCTGATCGGCCCCGTCAACCCGGCCGCCTACGCGGTCTACGAGCGGCTGGGCGCCGACTCGGTCAACGTGCCCAGCGACCTGACGCTCGATCACCTCACGGAGATCCGGCGGGTGTCGGGCGCTCCCATGGACATGTACATCGAGGCCCCCGACGATCTCGGCGGGTACGTGCGGATGTACGAGGTCGCCGAGCTGATCCGGCGCGGCGCACCGCTGTACCTGAAGTTCGGCCTCTCCAAGGCCCCCGCCATCTATCCGTACGGCCACCACCTGCGCGAGGTGACGCTGTCCACGGCCCGCGAGCGGGTGCGGCGCGGCCGGCTGGCACTCGACCTGCTGGCGCGGCACGGGGCGGACGGGGACATGGCGCCGCTCGGCTCCCGACTGCCCGGCGAACTCAACAGATTCGACATCCAGTCATAACGTTACGGAAACCCCGCTTCACAGAAGACGACACAGGCGCGCAGAATCCCACACACCTCTTTCTCGGTCTTCGGGGAACCTGCCGGGAGCGCCGTCGCACCGCGAGACAGACCGAATCCGCGCACACCGAACCCTGCACACCGAACCCTGCACACACATCAAGGATGATGACCATGGGTAACCGCAGAGCCGCACTCGCCGCCGTCGCCGGCGCCGCCTCCCTCGCCCTGACCCTGTCCGCCTGCGGCCAGAGCGGCGAGGGCGGCAGCGAGGAGAACAAGAGCGGCGGCGCCAAGGGCGGCACGATCGGCATCGCGATGCCGACCAAGTCCTCCGAGCGCTGGATCTCCGACGGCAAGAACGTCGAGAAGGACCTCCAGGCCAAGGGCTACAAGACCAAGCTGGTCTACGGCGAGGACAAGCCCGACCAGCAGGTCTCGCAGATCGAGAACCTGATCGCGCAGGGCGTCAAGGCGCTGATCGTCGCGGCGATCGACAACAAGTCGCTCGACAACGTGCTCCAGCAGGCCAAGGACGCGGACATCCCGGTCATCTCCTACGACCGCCTGATCCTCGGCAGCGAGAACGTCGACTACTACGCCTCCTTCGACAACTCCAAGGTCGGCGAGCTGCAGGCGAACTACATCGTCGACAAGCTCGGCCTGAAGAGCGGCAAGGGCCCCTTCAACATCGAGCTGTTCGCCGGCTCCAACGACGACAACAACACCAAGTACTTCTTCAACGGCGCGATGAGCGTGCTCCAGCCGTACATCGACAGCAAGAAGCTCGTGGTGCGGTCGGGCCAGACCCAGCTCACCCAGGTGACCACGCTGCGCTGGGACGGCGCCACCGCCCAGCGCCGCATGGACGACATCCTGACCAAGTCGTACAAGACCGAGAAGGTCGACGCGGTCCTGTCGCCGTACGACGGCATCTCCATCGGCATCCTGTCGGCGCTGAAGTCGGACAACTACGGCTCCGCGAGCAAGCCGCTGCCGGTCCTCACCGGCCAGGACGCCGAGCTGGCCTCGGTGAAGTCGATCATCGCCGGTGAGCAGACGCAGACCGTCTACAAGGACCTGCGCGAACTGGCCAAGGTCGCCTCCAACATGGTCGACGCGGTCCTGAACGACAAGAAGCCCGAGGTCAACGACACCAAGACCTACGACAACGGCGCGAAGGTCGTCCCGGCCTACCTGCTGGAGCCGGTCAGCGTGGACAAGACCAACTACCAGAAGGTCCTGGTCGACGGCGGCTACTACACGGCCGACCAGCTCAAGTAGCCCCCGCCCCCTAAGGATTGGAAGGCACGACCATGGCGGGACCCGTCCTGGAAATGCGCTCGATCGTCAAGACCTTTCCCGGTGTCAAGGCGCTGTCGGACGTCTCACTGACCGTCCGGCAGGGCGAGGTCCACGCCATCTGCGGGGAGAACGGCGCCGGCAAGTCCACCTTGATGAAGGTGCTCTCCGGCGTCCATCCGCACGGAAGCTACGAGGGCGAGATCCTCTTCGAAGGAGAGGTCTGCCAGTTCAAGGACATCAGGGCGAGCGAGCAGCACGGCATCGTGATCATCCATCAGGAGCTGGCGCTGGTGCCGTTCCTGTCGCTGGCGGAGAACATCTTCCTCGGCAACGAGCACGCCAAGCGCGGGCTGATCGACTGGAACCAGACCCTGCGGCACGCCTCCGAGCTGCTGCGCCGGGTCGGTCTGAGCGATCACCCCGAGACCCGCGTCGCCGACATCGGCGTGGGCAAGCAGCAGTTGGTGGAGATCGCCAAGGCGCTGTCGAAGGAGGTGAAGCTGCTCATCCTCGACGAGCCGACCGCGGCTCTCAACGACGAGGACAGCGGCAAACTCCTCGACCTGATCCTGGAGTTGAAGAACCAGGGCATCACCTCGATCATCATCTCCCACAAGCTGAACGAGATCCGCAAGGTCGCCGACTCGGTGACGATCATCCGCGACGGGCGGTCCATCGAGACCCTCGACGTGAAGGCCGCGGACACCACCGAGGACCGGATCATCTCCGGGATGGTGGGCCGCGACCTGGACCACCGCTTCCCCGAGCGGACCCCGCACGAGGCCGAGCAGGGCGCGGCCCCGGCCCTGGAGATCCGCAACTGGACCGTGCACCACCCGATCGACCAGCAGCGCAAGGTGGTCGACGACGTGTCGATCCACGTGCGGCGCGGGGAGATCGTCGGCATCGCGGGCCTGATGGGCGCCGGCCGCACCGAACTCGCGATGAGCGTCTTCGGGCGGACGTACGGCCGGCACGCCGCCGGCACGGTCCTCAAGGACGGCGAGGAGATCCGTACCAAGACCGTCCCCGAGGCGGTCAAGCACGGGATCGCGTACGTCACCGAGGACCGCAAGCACTACGGCCTCAACCTCATCGACACCATCAACCGCAACATCTCGCTCAGCGCGCTGGGCAAGGTCGCGAGGCGCGGTGTGGTCGACGAGCACGAGGAGCGGCAGGTCGCCGAGCGGTACCGCAAGTCCATGAACATCAAGGCGCCGACCGTCTTCGAACCGGTGGGCAAGCTGTCGGGCGGCAACCAGCAGAAGGTCGTCCTCAGCAAGTGGATCTTCGCGGGTCCCGACGTGCTGATCCTGGACGAGCCCACGCGCGGCATCGACGTGGGCGCCAAGTACGAGATCTACACGGTCATCGACAAGCTGGCCGCCGAGGGCAAGGCGGTCGTCTTCATCTCCTCCGAGCTGCCGGAGCTGCTCGGCATGTGCGACCGCATCTACACGATGGCCGCGGGGCGGCTGACGGGTGAGTTCCCGCGTGCCGAGGCCACGCAGGAATCGCTGATGCGTCAGATGACGAAGGACAAAGAGGTAACCCGATGAGCACGGATGTGACCGCCAAGAGCCCGGCCCCCGCGCCGCCCGGCAAGAGCGGGGGCGCGGCGGGCGAGGGCCTGCTCCAGCTGATGCTGGACGGCATGCGCCGCAACATGCGGCAGTACGGCATGCTGATCGCCCTCGGCCTGATCGTGGCGCTGTTCGCGGTGTGGACCGACGGCGACCTGCTGCTGCCGCGCAACGTCTCCAACCTGGTGCTGCAGAACAGCTACATCCTGATCCTCGCGATCGGCATGATGCTCGTCATCATCGCGGGCCACATCGACCTGTCGGTCGGCTCGCTGACCGCGTTCGTCGGTGCCTTCGCGGCCGTACTGACGGTGCAGCACGACGTCTCCTGGCCCGTCGCCGTGGTGCTGTGCCTGGTCGTGGGCGCCGTGGCGGGCTCGGTGCAGGGATTCTTCATCGCCTACCTCGGCATACCGTCGTTCATCGTCACCCTCGCCGGGATGCTGACCTTCCGCGGTGTCACGGAGATCCTGCTGGAGGGGCAGACCCTCGGCCCGTTCCCGCAGGGGCTGCAGAAGATCGGCAACGGGTTCCTGCCGGAGACCGGCCCCGAGACCAACTACCACAACCTCACCCTGCTGCTGGGCATCGTCCTGATCGCGTTCGTGGTCCTCCAGGAGATCCGGGACCGCAAGCGCCAGCAGGAGTTCTCGCTGGAGATCCTGCCGCGCAACATCTTCCTGCTGAAGCTCGTCGCGATCGTCTCCGCGCTGCTCGTCGTGACCCTGCTGCTCGCCAGCTACAAGGGCGCGCCGATCGTGCTGATCATCCTGGGCCTGCTGGTGGTCGGCTACGGCTACGTGATGCGCAACTCGATCTTCGGCCGGCACATCTACGCGATCGGCGGCAACCTGCCGGCCGCGAAGCTGTCCGGCGTCAAGGACAAGAAGGTCACCTTCTACGTCTTCCTGAACATGGGCGTGCTCGCGGCCCTGGCGGGTCTGGTGGTCGCCGCCCGCCTCAACGCGGCCTCTCCGAAGGCGGGCCTGAACTACGAACTCGAGGCCATCGCCTCGGCGTTCATCGGTGGCGCGTCCATGAGCGGCGGTGTCGGAACCGTCCTCGGCGCGATCATCGGCGGTCTCGTCCTCGGCGTGCTGAACAACGGCATGAACCTCCTGAGCGTCGGCACCGACTGGCAACAGGTCATCAAGGGCCTCGCCCTGCTGGCCGCGGTCGGGTTCGACGTGTGGAACAAGCGCAAGTCCGGTTCGTAAGTCAGTTTCGGGCCCCGTCAAAGCAGCCGGCGGGGCCCGCCCTTATCGAGGGAGCCGCACATGGAACTGAACCGACGCACGGTCATCGCGGGAGCCGCGGCCGCGGGCATCGCCGCGAGCACGCTCGGCGGAACGGCACACGCCGGCGACGGCACCGCTCACTCCACCGACGGCAGAACGCCGGTGCGCAAGCTGTTCGGCACGCTCGCCGACGGCACCGAGGTGCACAGCTGGTCCCTGTCCAACGGCGGCACCCGCCTGAAGGTCCTCTCCTACGGCGGGATCGTCCAGTCGCTGGAGATCCCCGACCGGCACGGCCGCCACGCGAACGTCTCCCTCGGCTTCGACAACCTCGAGGACTACGTCGCCAAGTCACCGTACTTCGGCGCGCTGATCGGCCGCTTCGGCAACCGGATCGGCAAGGGCCGGTTCACGCTGGACGGCAGGGCCCACCAGATCGACGTCAACGACGGCGCGAACACCCTGCACGGCGGCTCCAAGGGGTTCGACAAGCGGGTGTGGGACGTCGAGCCGTTCACCAAGGGCTCGGACGTCGGCCTGCACCTGTACTACACGAGCGTCGACGGGGAGATGGGCTACCCCGGCACGCTCAAGGTGAAGGTGACCTACACCCTCACCCGGCACGGCGACTGGCGCATCGACTACGAGGCCACCACCGACAAGGCCACCGTCGTCAACCTGACCAGCCACGTCTACTGGAACCTCGCCGGCGAGGACAGCGGCTCGATCCACGGCCACCAGCTGAAGATCGCCGGCTCCCGCTACACGCCCGTCGACTCGGGGCTGATCCCCACCGGCGAGCTGGCGAGGGTGGCCGGCACCCCCTTCGACTTCCGCCGCACCAAGACCGTGGGCGAGGACATCCGGGTCGCCCACCAGCAGCTGCTGTACGGCCAGGGCTTCGACCACAACTGGGTCCTCGACAAGGGGATCACGGCCCGTCCGGTGCCGGTGGCCACCCTGCGCGACCCCTCCTCGGGCCGCAGGATGACGATCTCCACCACCGAGCCCGGTCTCCAGTTCTACTCGGGCAACTTCCTCGACGGCACGCTCGTCGGCAGCGGCGGCACCGTCCACCGCCAGGGCGACGCGCTCTGCCTGGAGACGCAGCACTTCCCCGACTCGCCGAACAAGCCGTCGTTCCCCTCGACGGTGCTGCGGCCCGGGCAGACGTACCGCACGACGACGGTCCACTCCTTCGACAGCTGATACGTCAGACAGCCGATACGACCGACAGCCGATACGTCAGACAGCTGATGCGCCGTCACCGGCGGTCCGCCCCCGACCGGCGGCCGCGTCCTCACCGCCGGCGCACGACTTCCCACCGATTCCCCGGCGGTTGAACGGCGCCACCGCGGTATCCGTATGAAGAGGTGGCCCGCGCTCCCCCGCGCGGGCCACCCACATGACGACGGACCCGGTCGTCCCCGCCGGGTCCGCCCCATACGGAGGTTCCATGGCCGACAACGTCACCTCGTTGTTCCGCAGCACCGCCGCGCACAGCCCGTCGATGGCGGCGCTGACGCGGGAGGGCGGCGACGGGGGCGGCCCGGTGGACTTCTGCATCCCCTGCAACCCGTACTTCCCCACGCCGCAGATGTTCGACGACATGGCCTCCCGGCTGCGGGACATCATCACGTACTACCCGAGCAGCGCCGACACGATCACCGCCGAGCTGTGCAGCCTGCTCCAGCTCCCGCCGCAGGCGGTCGCGATGGGCAACGGCTCCACCGAGCTGATCACCTGGATCGACCACCTGCTGGTGCGCGAGTCCCTCGCCGTCCCCGTCCCCACCTTCGGCCGCTGGACCGACCAGCCCATGGAGACCGGCAAGCGGGTCGACATGTTCCCGCTCCAGGAGTCCAGCGGCTTCGCGCTGGACCTCGCGCAGTACGCCGAGTTCATCCGCTCGCGCGGCACCCGCGTCGCCGTCATCTGCAACCCCAACAACCCCGACGGCGGGTTCCTGCACAAGCACGCCATCGTGCAGTTCATGGACGCGATGGCCGACCTGGACCTGGTCATCGTCGACGAGTCGTTCCTGGAGTTCGCCGACGCGGAGAGCGAACCCTCGGTGGTCCAGGAGGCGATGCTCCGCCCGAACGTCATCGTCCTGCGCAGCCTCGGCAAGAACTTCGGCCTGCACGGCATCCGCTTCGGCTACCTCGTCGCCAACCCGGCCCTGGCCGGCCGCGTCCGCTCCATGCTGCCCAAGTGGAACCTCAACTCCTTCGCCGAACACGTGGTGTTCATGCTGAAGGAGCACGGCCCCGAGTACGCGCAGAGCCTGATGCAGGTACGCCGCGACCGCCTCGACATGGCCAGCCAGCTCTCCGCGCTGCCCGGCCTGACCGTCTACCCCTCCCAGGGGAACTTCCTCTTCGTACGCCTTCCCGTGGGCGCCGAGGGGACGGTCGTCCGCGACCGGCTGCTCACCGAGCACCGGATCCTGGTCCGCGAGTGCGGCAACAAGATCGGATCCTCCAGCCGCTTCCTGCGGCTCGTGGTGCGCCCCCAGGTGGACGTGCGTCGCCTGGTGTCCGGCCTGGAACAGGTGCTCTACGGGACCAGGAGGGGAGCCGCCGTACCGGAGCTGGGCAACGGGACCGGCTACAGCTCGGGTACGGCGGCGGTGGACCGGCTGGTGGGAGCGACGAACGGGGCGGGCCTGCAGGGGCTCGCGGCGCAGGCGCAGGCACTGGGCGGCGGGGCGCCGATGCCTCTGCCGACTCCGACTCCAACTCCGGCGCCGGCCCCTGCGCCGCAGCCGGTGCCGGTGCCGGTGCCGGCTGCGGCGCAGGTGTTCCCGCAGTCGGTTCCGGCACCGGCATCGGCGCCGGCGCCGATGCCCGCGGCGGCCGCCATGGCTCCGGTGCCGATGCCGATGCAGATGCCCGCGCCCGCGGTGGCCGCTCCGGCGGCGGCGATGGAGCCTCGGACGGCACCGGCGACGGCTGCTCCGGCTGCCCCGGCCGCCGGGCCGATGGGTGGGCCCGGCGGGCCGACCCCGCCGGGTGTGCCGGCCCGCGGTGGCCTGACGGCCGCGCAGGTGCGGGGCACGAACGGGTTGTCGCCCGCGGCGACGACGGGCTGGCCGAACGCCCAGAACTGGCCCAGTCCGGCGGGAATGGGCCAGGCGGGCTGACCCGGGGGACGTCGGCGGATCCGGCGGCAGCCGTTCCGGTCGGCTGCGCCGGCTGGTGCGAGTGTGCCGTGACGCCGCGGGAGAAGAGGGAGACGTCCTCGGGCGCCTCTCCCACCGGTGACCGGGGTCGGAGGTTCCGTTCCCCCAGAAACCGCCGACCACGCCGGTCACCCCATGACGGTGAGCCTTGTTCCGCACTCCACGCTCCGCACTCCGCGGGACCCCGGCCTCGGGGCGGCCGGCGGAAGGGTAGCCGACCGATCCCCCGCAGGTTCATCCATGTGAAGAGTGAACACGTACATAACTATTGACGTGTCCTGGTCCAGATCCTAGTTTCGGCTCAGAAAGCGCTTTCTCAACTGTGTTCCGTGTTCCGTGTCCCGTGTCCCGTGCAGAGCCGCACCTTGGAGACGAACCATGCGCCTGAAGCCCGTCATCCGGTCCGCCGGCCTCCTCGCCGGATTACTCGTCGCGTCCTCCGTGGGGAGCGCGCACGCCACACCCGCCCACCTCGCCCTGGAGGGCGACGCTCAGGTCCTGGCGAGCGACCTGTACGTGGCGGGCAACGGCAGTGACAGCAACCCGGGGACCCTCGCAGCCCCGTTGAAGACGATCCAGCGCGCGGTGGACCTGGCGCAGGCGGGCACCACGATCCAGGTCCGGGGTGGAACGTACGCACCGACCACGAACATCCGGCTGCTCAAGAGCGGCACGGCGAGCCAGCCCATCACGATGCGGAACTACAACGGCGAACGCGTGGTCATCGACGGCGAGAACATGCCGTACACCCCGGGAGCGGTGGGCTCGAGCATCCCCCGGATCGAGCGCGGGGCCGTCCACATCGAGGGCGAGTACTGGCGGCTGACCGGACTGGAGATCGTCCACGGGCCCTACGGGGTGTTCGGCCTGGACACGAGCCACAACGTCTTCGACCGCCTCGTCACCCGGGACAACTACGAGTCGGGGTTCCACCTCCAGGGCGCTTCCGGCGACAACCAGATCCTGAACCTGGACAGCTACGGCAACCGCGATCCGCGGAAGAACGGGGAGAGCGCCGACGGGCTGGCCATCAAGGAAGGCTCCGGGAGCGGGAACGTGGTGCGCGGCGCCCGGTTGTGGAACAACGCCGACGACGGCCTGGACTTCTGGATGTTCGACAGCTCGCCGATCCTCGTCGAGAACACCCTCGCCTGGGGCAACGGGTTCAACCGGTGGAACCTGCCCGACTACCAGGGCGACGGCAACGGGTTCAAGATGGGCGGCAACGGTGTGGCCGCCGACCACACCGTGCGCAACAGCATGGCCTGGGGCAACTCCGCCGGCGGCTTCGTCGACAACAACAACCCGGGCAAGATGAAGATCGACCACTGCACCGCGTGGAGCAACACCAAGGCCGGGTTCGACTTCAGCCGCTCCTCCAGCACGCTGACCAAGAACCTGGCGGTGGCCAACGGCAGCAACGTCTCGCTGGGCTCGAACTCCACCGGGAGCGGCAACTCCTGGAACACCGGCGGCACATGGTCACTCGTCAGTACCGACGCGAGCACCATCACCGGGGCCAGGACAGCCGCCGGCGCCATCCCGTCCTCCACCTTCCTGCGCCCGGCGAACGGCGCGGACGCCGGAGCACGGTTCTGAGCGACCTCCCCCGGAGAAGTCCAGGGGCTCGCCGAGAGTTCGAGGCCGCGGAGGGAGCTGCCGAGGGCCCGGCGAGCCCGATGTCCGGCAAATGACTTGACGGTCCGTCACTTTGCCCGACTGACAGCTCCCCGACAGGAACGCTCCCTACGGTGCCGTGTTCATGACAGACACCTCAGGAGTACCCCGTCCCGTCGGACGCCGGACCGTGCTGATCGCCACCGGCGCCACCGCCGCCACCCTGGCCGTGGGTGCGGCCGCCGCCCCCGGAGCGCCGGCCGCGCCGGACACCGCCCCCGTGGCCGCGGCGGCCGTGTGCACCCTCACGAAGGAGATGACCGAAGGCCCCTACCACCTCGACGGACAGTACGTCCGCGCCGACATCACCGAAGGCAAGGCGGGCATCCCGCTGAAGCTGAACCTCACCGTCGTCGACGACGACACCTGCGTGCCGCTCGCGGGCGCCCTGGTCGAGCTGTGGCACGCCGACGCGCTCGGCGAGTACTCCGGCTTCGTCGGCAACAACGGCCACGACGAGCCCGACGACGGCACCTTCCTGCGCGGCGGCGTGCTCACCGACGCCCGCGGCGTCGCGGCGATCACGACCGTCTACCCGGGCTGGTACCGGGGCCGCTGCGTCCACATCCACGTCAAGGTCCACACGAACGTCACCGTGACCTCGGACGGCCACTTCACCGGCGGCCAGGAGCTCCACACGGGTCAGCTCTTCTTCAACGAGACGGTCACGACCGCCGTCGCGCGCGTCTCGCCGTACTCGACGAACACGGTCACCCGCACCACCCTCGCCCAGGACTCCATCTACGACGAGGGCGGCGCCGCCTCGGGCCTGCTCACCCTCACCGCCCTGGGCAGCACCCCCGCCGCGGGCTACACCGGAACGCTCACCCTGGGCGTCGAACGCTGACCTCGACGCCGGACGTCACCGCGGGTGCGGTGGCGTCCGGCCGGCGGACGGTGTGGATCTTCTGTCCGGCGGGGCTTCGGCGCAGCAGGAGCAGGGCGCAGTCGTCCTCGGCGCGGGCGTCCGGCAGACAGCGGGTGGTGATGTGGTCGAGGGCCGGCGCGGCAGGCAGCGTGCCGGCCTGGGCGAAGGCGTCGTGCAGGAGGGCGCGGGCGTGGGCGGGGTCGGTGCCGGGCCGGTCGGTGAGCCCGTCGGTGTGGAGCAGCAGCTGGGCGCCGTCGGGGAGCCGGTGAAGCGTGGACGGATAGGTGCTGTCGGTGAAGATGCCCAGGGGCGGACCGCCGTCCGTGGCGAGTTCGCGCAGGCCGTCCCGGGGGCTGTACACGAGGGGCGCGGGGTGTCCTGCTGTGGCGCAGCGCATCTCGCCGGTGGCGGGTGAGAGGACGATCAGGCAGCAGGTGGCGGTGCGGGCACGTTCGGGATCGTTGTCGTTGTCCTCCGTGAGCAGCCGGTTGGTGTGGTGCAGCAGCTCGGTGGGGTCGTCGGTGAGCGCGGCGTAGGCGCGGATGGCGGTGCGCAGCCTTCCCATGAGGGATGCCGCCTGGGTGTCGTGTCCCTCGATGTCTCCTATGGCGAGCAGCAGGTCGCCGTCGCCGGTGGTGAAGGCGTCGTACCAGTCACCGCCGGCGTGGGCGCCCGCGGCCGCGGGCAGGTACAGGGCGGTCAGTTCGGTGTCCGGCAGGTGGGGCAGCGCGGGGGGAAGCAGGCCCTTCTGCAGTTCGACGGCGCGCGCGTGTTCCGCGTCCCAGGCGCGGCAGCGCTCCAGGGCACGTCCGAGCAGCCCGGCGGCCGCGATGAACAGTGCGTGGTCCTCGGCCGTGAAGGCGTGGGGCCGGATGAAGGACAGCATGCAGGCCGCCGGCCGTGCGTCGGGGTCGGACAGGGGGATCGGCAGGGCGGCCCAGGCCTGCCGGTCCAGGAGGGGGGCGGTGTTGACGTAGTGCGGGTAGGCCGCGATGAGCTCGTCGTGGGAGGCGATGAACACGGTGCGGTGCTCGCGCAGGGCGTCGGTGAGGGGGGCACTCGTGCTCAGCGCGATGCCACGGAGGGCGTCGAGGTGTTGCTGCCCGTGGCTGGTCAGTACGTGCAGGCGCTCGTCGGCGGCTTCGGCGAGCACGATGGCGTCGGCGCCGAAGACGGCCAGCACGTCACACGCGGCTGCGGCCAGTTCGCTGGTGCTGCCGACCGACGCGCACGCGGAGGCGAGGGCGCGTATCTGTTCGGCGCGCCGCATCTGCCGGTGCATGCGGGTCTCGCGCCGGACGGCATCGTCCGTGTCGACGGTGATGTCGGTGACGTGGCCGGTCAGCACCACCCGGTCGCGGGCGTCCGTACCGCGGGAACAGCGGGCCTGGAGCGTGCGTTCCCCCTCGGTTCCGACGACGCGGTAGACGACCTCGTACGTGCCGGGCCCGGTCGCCACCTGCGCGAGAAGGCGCCGGGCCTGCGGCAGGTCCGCAGGCGGGAGTGCCGCCAGGGCCGCGGACAGTGGATGCCGGCCCGGCCCGGGCAGTGCGTGCAGGTCGGCGAAGACGCTGTCGGCGGTGATGTCCTGATCGGCCAGGTCCAGGACGAAGGCACCCCGCTCGATCTCGCGCAGCCGGGGCAGCGCGTCGGCCCGGTGCGGTCCCGGCAGGGCGGCCAGGGCGTCGGAGACGTCTTCCGCGACCGCCGACAGGAACGCCTCCTCGGCGGCGGTGAAGGGCTCCGGTCCCGGCCTCAGGGCAACCAGCGTGCCCTGGGACTTGCGCAGCGGCAGGGCTGCCGCGGCCGCCGGGGCGGTGGCCAGCGGCAGCGGATAGGGGCGTTCGAGCCCGTGACCGGTCCAGGTGTGACCCAGTGCCGCCGAGCAGACCGGCCAGCTGCCGGAGCGTTCCAGGGGCCGCAGCGGGGGCTCCCAGACGGAAGGCAGTCCGCTGATGCCACAGGGGAACAGGTGGCTGCCGTCCTCCTGGGAGAGCATGAGCGCCCAGCCCACCACCCCCAGCCAGGCGCACGAGCCGGCCAGCGACGCCGACATCTCCCACGCGCTGCCCGCCTCGCGCAGCCCGTACCGGACGCGGCTCAGCGCATCGGAGGGGATGTCCATGACGACACCTTCCACTACCAGATCTTCACGTCATCGACACTAAGTCCTGTGGACGGACGAACGATAGAAAAGTTCGTAAATATTACTTACTGCAATACTTTGGACATCGAAAAACAGGAGAGCCCGCTTTCTTCTTCCCCGTCAGCGCAATGACCGGATGCACCTGCGCATCGACAGGGCGCGGGAAACACCGGCCCGAAGCGGCCCTGGATCCTTTGAGGCGATGACGGCCCGGGGCCGGTCTCCCCGTCCGCCGGTCCGACCGGCAACGGGCCACGTACCCGCCTGCCCGGCGGGGACGAAAGGCCTTCGGTTGGTCCTCACTGAGAAAGTTGGTGGGCACCGCGCGCTCCTTGATCGTTTACGTGACTCGCGCGCGAGGGTCTCAGCCTCTCCAACTGCTTGTTCGGTGATCTTCCATTCCGGTCCGGATCATCACCGCATCTGGTGGGCAGACCCGCTGGCCGTGCATACCGGGGACTTCCGGCTGTACGGCCGGAAGGGAGGATTCTGGAGGTACGTCCAGGAGGAACCGGCGTTGCGGCCAGCGCGGCACCGAGCTACCGAAAGGCAGCAGGCATCACGCTTCATCCGCCCAGACGGCCTTCACTCCGTCCAACTGGATGTGCACGGTCCGGGACATCTCTCGGTATCCCCAGGGGGGTCACCGCTGAGCCGGCGCGCACCCTACGAGCAATGCTGCGCGAGGGTGTGGTGGCGGGGCTGCGGAACGTCGTCGCCCCGGCCCTCGGTTCGGAGGGCGGCGAAGTCGGCGTGCGCCGCCTCGACGGCCTCGGGGTACGTCTGGGTCTTCTCGTGCTCGGCGAGCGCCCGGTAGATGCTGGCGAGGCCGGGATTGTGGCCCTTGCGCTTGCCGGTGGCGATCCACAGGTCGGGGCGGATCTGCTCGACGGACTCGCCCAGCGCGCGCCGGCGGAGCACGGTGTGCAGCATGTCATCGGTGATGACCTGGGGCCGGCCACCGTGCTTGCCCTTGCGGGCTGCGGCGTCGAGCCCTTCCAGGGTCGACTCACGGATGTTCTCCCGCTCGGTCTCTGCCATCGCCGCGAAGAACGCGAACAGCAGCCTTCCCGCCCCGCTGGGGTCGTACATTCCCTGGAGGGGACCGGCGAGCATCTCCAGCACCAGGCCGTGGGCGGTGAGGTGGTCCGCAAGGGCTGTGAGTTCGGCGGCATCGCGGCCCAGTCGCTTCATCTCGTACACCGTGACGATGACCCGGCAGTGCGGGGCGTGGGCCTTGATCTCCCGGGCGGCCTGCAGCGCGGCCTCGAACTGCGGGCGCACCCGCACCCGGGTGCTGATCTTCTCGCTGAAGATCTTGTCCCTCGGGATGCCGTGCTTGGCCAGAGCATCCAACTGCGACTGGAGCTCTTGGCTCAGGTGCGAGCATCGCGCGTACCCGATGCGGATGTCCGCGCTGGGGGTGTCCGGGTCGATGGGCGCCGGGGGCGGGGTGCCGGGCCGCCACGACTGCCCCGGGCTCCGGTCGGCCGGTGTCGGCACCCGTAAGAGCTCGGCGAGCCGGGGCACCTTCGTGAACCGGCCGGCGTGGTAGGTGCCGGCGACCGCTCCGCCGCGCGAGCGGCACGGCGATCCGGGCTCGGCGCCGCGGCGGGGGCAGGGATGACGCTCGACTTCGTCCGCGTCGGTCGGGGAGGGCTCGTGAGGGTCCGCCATGGCCTCGGATCTCGACACAAACAATTCTCGGAAGGGAGCGACTCCCCTCTTTGCGTGAGAGCGGGTTCTGAGAATCAATCCGAGATCAACGGGGTCCCGGCAGCCCGTTCTCGATCTCGCTCTGGCAAAGGTTCGTTTGTGAGAATCATTGGCTGGGAGAGCCAGCCGGATTCGGCTGGCTCTCCCTCTCGCGAGATCTTGTCGCCCCACCGGAACAAGCCGATCCGCAGGAGTCGGGTCAGGTCTCGACCCGCTTCACGGTGATCTCGTACTGGTCCACGGCGCCCTCCCACTTGGCCACCAGCGGGCTGTCCTCCTCACTGGACTTGCGCGGACAGAAGGCGAGTTCGTCGGAGCGGGGGTCGCAGAACGCACGCAGGTGCGCTCGGAGACCAGCGTGTTCCACGGCTGTGATCGCTGCCTCCGTCGTCGCGGCTGTCTCCTCGCGCGGCACGAGGCTGTCGGGGTCCTCGCCCATGCCGGTGGCGACCCGGAGGGCGTCAAGGAGGGTGCCGTCCGACGCAATCCTGGCGTCCGTCAGTCGCCAGGTCTTCGCGAGCAGGTCCGGTGAGGTGAGGTCGACCCCGTGGTGTGCCGTCAGGCGCGCCAGATCGGCGCCCCTGACCTGAGGGTAGCGATCGGAGCCGGCCAGTTTGACAGCCGCCAGGCCTTCCTTGAAAGCGGCCGGGAACTCCGCCGCGTCGGTGTAGATCTCGAACAGTGACCGACTCGCGTCAAACCGAAGGTCCGGGTAGCCCACTTCGTCGAGCAGCAGCAGGTTCTCGTTGGTTATCGTCTCCCGGCCGGTGAGAGCGGCCGGCTCCAGCCAGACGGGATCCTTGTCGGCCCCGGTCTCGTAGAGCCAGTTGCCGCTGTAGCAGGCGGCGTATTCCGCGCCGGAATCGAAGTCCGCGAGGGGGTGGTTCAGCAGGACGCTGAAGGCCTGTGTCAGTGACGACTCCCAGTCATCACCGGTGGTGGGGTGGGGAGGTTGGACATCACGCTGACGACTTTCCTGGGTCGGGGCCGTGGCAACGGGGAACGGGCTCCACGGCACGGAGCGGTGGCGGGCCAGCACCGCCACATCCCGGCCGAACCCCACCACCAGCCGGCCATCCGCAGCAACAGCCACCGCGCCCACGTCCACGGGAAACACCAGCTCCGGCCCGGCCGGCCGGTGGCCAGGTCCCACACCCGCACCGTCTCATCGGAGCTGCCGGTGACGGCGACTGGCCGGCCGTCCACCACCCCCGTCGCGACAACGCGTACCGGCTCGGTGTGGCCGGTGAGGGGCTCACCGACCGGCCGGCCGGTGGCCAGGTCCCACACCCGCACCGTCTCACTGCCGTCGGCGACAACGGCGACTGGCCGGCCCTCCACCACCTCCGTCGCCACCGCCCACACCCCATAGGTGTGGCCGGTGATGGGCTCGCCGATTGGCCGGCCGGTGGCCAGGTCCCACACCCGCACCGTCTTGTTGTCGTGTTCGGCAACGACGACAGGCCGACCCTCCATCACTGCCGTCGCCTCAACGTGTATTGGCCCAGTGTGGTCAGTGAGGAACTCGCCGACGGTCCTGCCAGTGGCCAGGTCCCACACCCGCACCGTCCCGTCCCGGCTGCCGGTGACGGCGACAGACCGGCCCTCCATCACTGCCGTCGCCACTCCACCGGTGGCGAACGGCTCGCCGACAGGTCGGCCGGTGGCCAGGTCCCACACCCGCACCGTCTCACTGCCGTCGGCGACAACGGCGACTGGCCGGCCCTCCACCACCTCCGTCGCCACCGCACTCACTGTGTCCGCGTGGCCGGGGAGCGCGTGCTGGAAGCGAAGGTGGATCGTGCTGCTCGTTGCCCACTCCACTGCCCACCATGCGTCGGGTTTGCCTTCCACCGGCACGGAGGTGATGCGTGCCGCCAGTTCCCGGTCCCCGAACCGGGCGGCGTCCAGGGCCAGCAACTGCCGCCGCACCCCCGTACCGGCGTCACGGTGCAGATAGGCCGACTCGCGGTACACCGCCCCCGCCAACCGTGCGGCAGGCCCCGAGGCCGCATCCACCAGGCCCAGCACCTCATCCGGGTCGGCATTCACCAGAAACCCCGGATCCACCAATCGCCCGTCTGCAGCCCCGGCCCCATCAACGTTCAAATCATCCGACATACCCGCATCCAACCAGTCCCCACCGACACACCACCCCCAACCGACACCCCCCACCAAACGATTACGTAGCCAACCGCGTAGGACTACCGGTACCCCTCTTCGCGTGGCGGACGCCCTCGCCACCCGCCCACGACACCGATTCGCGCCTGCGACCTACCTGACCGCTGACGTGTGGCACGTCTCGCTCGCATTCCGGCCCCTCCCATCGCCACCCTGGTGGCCCGGATCACGGCCTGTCGAAACTTCTGACAGCAACACCGGTTTCCTGGTTCATTCCCACTCGGACCCCAACTCCTCGTCGCCGACCAGTTCGGCCGGCTCCACCCATGCGGCGACCTGCTCGCTGGACGGGTCCTCGGGGAGGTCGGGGGTGGCGGCGCGGACCATGGCCACCGCGGCCGGGTCGACGTCCTCCGCGCCGAAGGTGCCGGCGACGAAGTCGTCGACCAGACGCCGGCGTTCCTCGCCGGACAGTCGCGTGAGCCTGTGCATGAGCTTGGTCTCCTCGGGGTCGGACCCGCGTCCGGCCACGACTCGCAGGACGCTCCGGCGCAGTCGCAGCACCCGGATCCGGACGTCCACGGCGTCGGCCTGCGCGGCGGCGACCTCCGCCACCGAGAGCTCGCGGTCCAGGACCCGTCGGATCGTGGCCAGGTCCACGCCCAGCTCGCGCAGGGTGCGCAGGAGTTCCAGACGGAGCAGTGCGTCGAGGTCGTAGAGCCGGTAACCGGCGGGGCTTCGGGTGGTCGGCGCCACCAACCCCGAGTCGGAGCAGAACCGGATGGCTTTCACCGACAGGCCGGTTCGCCGGGAGAGCTCCCCGATCGGGTAGAGGGTCGTGACGTCCATGTCCCCCACTCTGGGGTCTCCCGTCACCGGAGACTCAAGCCCGTTCCCGGCGGGTCCCCGACCGGGGCGTCCTGCTCGACGCCGTGAACACCACGGGCATCGCGGGTGGGATCCGCGGACCGTACGGCGTCTCAGTCGGCGAAGACGGTGCGGGTCTCGAGGTAGGCCTGGAGGCCGTGGATGCCGAACTCGCGTCCGAAACCGGACATCTTGAAGCCGCCGAAGGGGCTGATCGGGTCGTCGACGAGCTCGTTGATCTCGAGCAGGTCCTGCACGAGGAGGAAGAAGTCGCGGGCCTGGCCGTCGATGTAGCCGGCGAAGAGAGGCGGGGCGCCGAACTCGGCGACGGTCGTCGCCACCAGTTCGTCCATGCGCTCGGTCAGCGCGTCGGCGATCCGCTGCAGGTACCGCTTGCGCTCCTCCAGGCTGGTGGTGGACCAGGCGGGAAAAGCCGCCTTGGCCGCGGCGATGGCCCGCTCGGCGTCCACGGCGTCACCGCGTGTGGAGCGTCCGATGAGTTCACCGGTCGCGGGGTTGTGCACGTCGACGGTCTCCTGACCGTGGGATTCGACGAAACGCCCGTTGATGAAGTGCTGGCTGACGATCTTCACGATGAGTCCTTTGTCGGAGGGAGGTTCTCGGGATCACTTCCGCACCGGGTCGTTCTCGACCGGGTGCCGCGGCTCGGCGGCGCGAGCGGAGGCGGAGAGGCGGGAAGGTGGGGAGGCGGAGAGGGAGCCGTCGTTCGGGCGGCGAGGGAGGTCGCCCGGCTTGTCGTGCCCCACCGGGGTGGCGGGCGACGGGCGGTGAACGGCGGGCGGTGGGGCACGGCAGGTCCCGACGGGCCCCGGGTGCGTTTCGCCGGCCGCGCCGAGGGGCGCCCGCGGCGCGTTCCGGGGTGTCAGACGGTGAGGACGATGCGGCCGGGGACTTCGCGGGCCTCGAGCCGGCGGTGCGCTTCCGCGGCTTCGGAGAGGGGGAGTTCGTCGACGCGCTGGGTCAGCCGGCCGTCGGCGAGGAGGGTGACGACGTGCGCGGCGGAGGGCCTTGCGGCGAAGGGGTCGGCCTGGAGGTAGGGGCCGACGGCGAAGCCGAGCATGCTCGCGTTCCTGCTCCACAGTTCGTCGCCGGTGACGGGGGCGTCCGGGGTGCGGGCGGCGTGGCCGAGGACGAGGATGCGGCCGAGCGGGGCCAGGACGTCCAGGCCGGCGGTGCGCAGCTCGCCGCCGACCGGGTCGACCACGACGTCGACGGGGCGGCCGTCCAGGGCCTTCACGAAGTGGTCGCTGGTGAGGACCTCGTCGTAGTCCAGGTGGTCGGTGTCGGCGATCCTGGCCCGCGAGCTGACGGTACCGGTGATGCGGGAGGCGCCCAGGGAGCGGGCGACGGCGGGGAAGGCGGCGGCCAGGCCTCCGGCGGCTCCGTGCACCAGTACGCTCTCGCCCTCCCGCAGGTGTGCCACGCGGGTGAGGGCCAGGTGGGCCGTGACGGCGTTGGGCAGGACCGCGACGGCCTGGGCCGGGTCCACGTCACTCCCCTTGAGGGAGACGGTCATCGCGGCTTCGGCCAGTGTCACGGTGGCGTACCCGCCCAGGCTCATCCGGGACAGGGTCACGACCGGCTCGCCGACCTGGAACCCGGTGACGCCTTCGCCCAGTTCGCGGACGGTTCCGGCGACCTCCAGGCCGGGCACGAACGGCGGCCGGGGGAAGCCTGGCCGGCCGGCCAGGTCGCCGCGGCGGAAGAGGACGTCGACGAGGCCGACCGCGGCGTGGCTGGTGTCGATGGCGATCTGCCCCGCTCCCGGCTTCGGGTCGGGCAGTTCCACCGGGACCAGGACCTCGGGCCCGCCGAATTCACTGATGGTCATCGCACGCATGGGAACGCTCCTGCTTCTCGGGCTGTGGGAGGGAGGGAAAGAGGAAGGGGGGAGGCCGCGGCAGGGCGCCGGGCACGGGGGCGGGGCCGGACATTCCCGCGGAACGGGCTCCTGAACTGCCGGGCACGCATCGCGGCGCCCGTCCGACACGGCCTGCGGACGAGGAGCCCGTCGTGTCCGCCTGCCACGACGACAATAACGCAATGGGCTTGCGTTGTACAACGCAAGCCCATTGCGTTGCTAACATCGATCACATGACGCAGCCGAACACCTTCCAGCGCGCCTACTCCCGCCACCACAAGGAGCAGCGGGCCGCCGACCTCATGGAGGCCGCCCGCTCCCTGGGCACCCGCGACGGCGTCCGCGCGGTCACCCTGACGGCGATCGCCGGCCATGCCGGCGTGCACGCCTCGGCGGTCCGCCGCTACTACTCCTCACGCGAGGAGATCCTGCTCAGCCTCGCCGAGGAGGGGTACCGCGACTGGTCGCAGGACGTCGCCGCGCGGTTGGCCGACCGCCGGGTCACCCCGGACGAACTGGCCCGCGCCCTGACCGCCTCACTCGCCGAGCGGCCGCTCTTCTGCGACCTGCTGACCCACGTTCCCCTCAATCTCGAACGCGAGGTCACCTACGAGCGCGTCCGCGCCTTCAAGACCGTCGCTCTCGGCAGCGTGGAGACCCTCGTCACCGCCATCGCCTCGGCCGGCGGACTCGACAGGGCGCAGGCGGGCGACCTGGTCATCGCGGTCATCGCCATGGCCGCACCCCTGTGGCAGGCCGCGCACCCCGCCGAAACCCTCACCCGTCTCTACGCGGAGGAGCCCTCGCTGGCCCACCTCGGCATCGCCTTCGAACCCACCCTCATCCGCCTGATCAGCATTCTGGCGGACGGCATGACCCGCCGGCCGTGACCACCGGCGGCCAGGGCCCGGCGACCGGGAGGACCGGGCCAGGACCCACCGGCCCGACATCCGCGGACAGCTCCCCGGGAACGAGGAAGCGCCTTGCGGCCGGTGCCCGACCCCCGTCAGGCGCCCGCCCGTCGCGCGATGCCGAGCCAGCCCGGTACGTCCACCTCCGCGCGGACCGTCTTGCCCGGCGCGGGCGCGCGGTCCAGCACCTCCCAGCGGGCGGCGACCGCGTCCACGAGCAGCAGCCCGCGCCCCGCCTCGCCGAGCGGACACGGCGGACGTACGGCACCGGGGCCGGGCGGACGCGGGCCCGTGCGGGTGTCCGTGACCTCGACCCGGACGCTTCCGGGGATCAGGAGGAGCCGCAGCTCGAAGTCCCTTCCCGGTACGCGGCCGTGCGTCACCGCGTTCGCCGCCAGCTCCGCCACGATCACCGCGACCGCGTCGGAGACGTCCGTGCCGTGCGGGACGCCCCAGCGTTCCAGCTGGTGCAGCGCGAGGTGCCTGGCCAGACGGGCGCCCCTCGGCGTGGCACTGAGCCGCTGCGTGAACACACGTACGGTGAACAGGGGTTGGGGGGTGGGACGTACTGTCATGCCGCCAATGTGACGGGCCGACAGGGGGGTTCACCAGGTCCGACCCGCGTACGCCGCGCGAGCGTACGCGGTCACCGGGTGGACAGTACTCGTCACGGGGCGTGACCATGGGGTGCGGGAGGTGACCATGGTGGTCGACGGGCAGGTGGGCACGGGCAGCGGCGAGCCGGAGTCGTCGGACAGTCTGCGGACGTTCGGCGCGGTGGTCCAGGCCCTGCGCGAGTTCAACGGGCTGAGCAGGGAGGAGTTCGGCGGGCTGGTGGGCTTCTCCAAGCACACGGTGGCCCCGGTGGAGTTGGGCAGGCGCATGCCGGACGTGGACTTCGTCGAGGCGGCGGAGGGGGTTCTGGGAAACACGGGGGCATTACGGCGCGCCGTGGAGCACCTCGTACGGCAACCGGGGCTGGCGGCTTGGTTTCGGCGGTGGGCTTCGATGGAGAAGCTGGCCATCGGCCTCTTCAACTACGAGTGCAGGATGATCCCCGGACTCTTGCAGACGGAGGCTTACGCACGACAACTGTTCGCCGACGAGTTGCCGCCGCTGGCGGACGAGCAGATCGAGGCCAACTGGGCAGCCAGGGCGGAACGGCAGAAGTTGCTGCGGGAACGTCCGAACACCGCCTTCAACTTCATCATCGAGGAACACGTATTGCTGCGGCAGACCGGGGGCATCGACGTCACCCGCGAAGCCATCGACCACTTGTTGAAGGTGGCGGAGTCGCGGAACGTAGAAGTCCAGGTCATGCCCCTCGTCCAGCCCTCCCACGCTGGGCTGCACGGCCCGATCGCCCTGCTGGAAACCCCTAAACACAAGTGGTTCGGATACAGCGAGGGCCAAGAGAGCGGGCACCTCATCTCCGACGCAAAAGGGATCAGCGTCCTCCAGAACAGGTATGCCAGGATTCGTTCACAGGCTCTCGCCATCCAGGATTCCGTGAGCCTGTTGCGACGGATGCGAGGAGACCTATGAGCACGTCCGAACTTGCCTGGTTCAAGAGCAGCTACAGCAGCGGTTCAGGCGACAACTGCATCGAGGTCGCCACCCTCCCCCACCACGTCCACGTCCGTGACTCCAAGGACAAGCGCGGTCCCCGGCTCACCCTCTCCCCCGCCGCCTGGGCGGAGTTCGTCGCCCACGCGGGCAGGTGAGCGCGAAGGGGCCGCCCGCACCCGCACGGGCGGTCCCTTCGGCTCACCTCACTTGCCCGGGCACTCCTTCCAGGCCATGTGGTAGACGGTGCTGATGTCGCCGTCGGTCGAGTCCATGGTCATGAAGCTGACCTTGCCCGGCGCCGAGGTGCCCGCGTTGACCCGCAGCTCGGTGTTGATGTTGAAGTTGCGCTGGACCCCGCAGGGCGCCCACACGAGCTGCGCCCAGTCCGTCGAGTCGGTCGCCTGCCAGTTGTCGTCGTAGGCGCCGCTGACGGTGTGGTTCTTGTACACCGTGCTGGACGAGCCCTGGAAGTAGTACGAGGCCCGCTGCACGGCGCTCGCGCCCGGCTGGAGCAGGGCGTAGCCCCGGTAGTCCGCGCTGGCGATGGCGTAGGTGAAGCCCTGCGGGACGTGGACGACGAGGTTGAGCTGGCAGTTCTTGCGGAATGCCGTGGGGTCGGAGTTGCCGCCGGCCTGGGCGAGGTAGTCGCTGTAGGTCACGGTGAAGGCCGTGTTGTCCTCGGAGACGGCGACGGCCGCGGTGCCCGCCGGGCAGCCGGAGCCGTTCACCGTGGCGACGTCGATGACGATCCTGTCCGGGGGCGGGTCGACGAACCCGGAGGACGGGTTGTGCGCGGGAATCGCGGAGGTGACGAGAGCGGCGACGGCACCGCTCAGAAGGAGCCCACCTGTCATGGTCTCTCCCTGGGATCGGGGGGTGGCTGCGTCCCGCCTGTCACACCAACTCTGTTAATTTCAAATGGAGTTGCTGTGAAGGGACGGGGCGTTCGCAGCGTAGGGAGACGCGCGGAGCGGGCCCAGACCGAACTCCGGCCATTCACCTCGACCCGTTCACACCGGCACCCCGTTCCGCCTCTTCTCTGTGACCGTTCCTGTTCAAACCGTTGACACCCGGCAAACCCCCTCCTAAGGTCACGCAAACATTTCCGACCTTGTGTCGAGATTTCGAACGGCGGAAGGCAAGCGCTCTGAGCACCACCGGAATCAGCACCCACGTGACCGGAATGCCGTAGCACGGCCCGACGTGCCCACAGGTGCACACCGGCAGAGGCATCACGAGTGTCGACGAGACCCGGATGCCGGGCCGCACCGCCGCACATCCTTCGATCTCACGCCGCGCCCTCTCCCCGCGGTCCGGTCCGTCCAGCGCGCCCGGACCCCGCAGGACGCCGGCGTACCTGGCTCCCTCAACGACGAGAAGAACAAGGAACGATCACCATGCGCACTCGAAGAGCCGCTCTCGGCATCATCACCGGCGCCTCCCTCGTCCTCGCCCTGGCCGCGTGCGGCAAGGAGAGCGCGGCCGGCTCCGGCTCCGGTTCCGGGGACGGCACGATCGGGATCGCCATGCCGACCAAGTCCTCCGAGCGCTGGCTCACCGACGGCAAGAGCATGGTCAAGGACCTCGAGGCCAAGGGGTACCGGACCAAGCTGGTCTACGGGGACGACGACCCGCAGGCCCAGGTCACGCAGGTCGCGGACCTGGTCAAGCAGCACGTCGACGCGCTGATCATCGCGGCCATCGACAACAAGTCGCTGACCGGCGTGCTCCAGCAGGCCGCCGACGCCGGCATTCCGGTGATCTCCTACGACCGGCTCATCCTGGGCAGCAAGAACGTCGACTACTACGTCTCCTTCGACAACGAGCAGGTCGGCCGGCAGCAGGCCCTCTACATCATCGACCGCCTCGGCCTGGAGGACGGCAAGGGGCCGTTCACCATCGAGCTGTTCGCCGGGTCGCCCGACGACAACAACACCAAGTACTTCTACGAGGGCTCGATGTACCTCCTCCAGCCGTACCTGGACAGCAAGCAGCTGGTCGTACGGTCCGGCGAGACCAAGCTCGACGAGATCACCACGCTGCGCTGGGACGGGACGACCGCGGAGGCGCGCATGAAGCGCATCCTGTCCAAGTCGTACAACGGCGAGACGGTCGACGCGGTCCTGTCGCCGTACGACGGCATCTCCCTGGGCGTCCTGTCCGCGCTCAAGTCGTACGGCTACGGCTCCGACGGCAAGGACCTCCCCGTCATCACCGGTCAGGACGCCGAACTGGCCTCGGTGCGGTCGATCATCGCGGGCGAGCAGTCGCAGACCGTCTACAAGGACCTCCGCGAACTGGCCACGGTCGCCGCGAACATGGCCGACGACATCCTCAAGGGCAGGACGCCGAGGATCAACAACAGGAGGGGCTACGACAACGGCGTGAAGCCCGTGCCCGCCTACCTGCTCCAGCCGGCGAGCGTCGACAAGAGCAACTACAGCTCCGTCCTGGCCGGTTACTACACCGCCGACGAGCTGAAGTAGCGGCGGTCACCGGTTCTCCCCGGCCGCCAGGTCGCGGACTCCGGCCGGGAGGGCGTCCGCGGCGACATCAGCCACCGTGACGCCCTCCAGGATCTTGCGGACGTGACGCGCAGGGCGAGCCGGTAGCCGTCGTGCCGGAGGCCGCCGAGGATCCCCTCCAGGAACTTGTGCGGGATGCCCTGCCCGGCGGAGACCGCCACCGCCTTCACCGGGTCACCGCCCTGCCGTACGGCCAGCTTCAGTACCGCCCGTACCGCGTAAGTCCGCCCGTACCGAGACCATCATGCCGCCGTTGCGGGGCAGGCGGCGCCTTCGGGTCGGGGCTCCGCGGCCCGTACCGCCGGACCGGCCTGGGGAACATCGGAAAGCGTTGTTCACCACCAATCGTCGAGGGCTGCGACCAGCACAGCCACCTCGTAAAGGACAGTGAGCTCGCCATAACAGCGATGCGAACATATTTCGCATTTATGTCAGTCACCGAAGCATGGTTCAACTCTACCTAGGGCTAGGTAGAGTTGAACCATGCCTGAAGAGCCCTCCACTCCAAGGATGACACTCCCGACACAGCTGGTGCTGCGGGCATTCCTGGAGAAGCCCGCTGAAGAGTTGTACGGGTTGGAAATTTGCGCCAAAGCCCAACTCGCCAGCGGCACGATCCATCCGATTCTGGCTCGCCTGGAATCCGTAGGCTGGTTGATTTCACATTGGGAGGATACTGATCCGCACGAGCAGGGGCGTCCCCGTCGGCGTTACTACCGACTGAGTCCAGACGGTGCCGTGCTTGCCAGGGAAGCACTCGCTCGTACGACTGCCGCCAGAAACGCGCTCGGCGTCCTGCGTCCGGGCCTGACCGGAGGTGCCGGCGCATGAGTCCGGCTTCTCCTTCGAGCACCCCGAGCGTCGTCGGTGAGTTCGAGGCCGACCAGGCTCGCAGCCTGGCTCGTGACCTCGTCCGCAAACTCGCTCGTGCCGACACCCGCGCCCGGACACTGGCTCGCGCTCTCGCCCTCCAGCGTGCAGGTGCTGTCAGCAGCGATGTCGACCTCGCGTTCGACGTGGCCGAAGCCGTCGCCCATCTACATCTCCGCGCAGTCCGCCTCCCGTCCGCGATCGGGGCACCCGCCGCTCTCGAGGCCCGGACCGCCCACCTCGCACAGGGACTCGAGCACGTTTCCGGTACGTCCTGCGAGCTCGCACGACAACTCGACCGCGCATACCCCCGTGGAAGCGCTCGGGCCAGGCGCATCACCCGAGCCTGCGACGAGGCCACGGCCTTGCTGCATGACTTCACGTCCGCCTTGCACCGCCCAGAGACAACCTCCGATTCGAGCTCGGCTCAAAGGCGCGTGAGCCTACCCGCGCAGTGGCTTGTCTGTTCCGCGGTGCGCGTCCTCCCGGCTTCAGAACGCCCCCGCTACGCAGAAGAATGGCGCAGCGAACTCTGGGACCTCGCCACTGAGCCACGCCACCGCCATCTCGCTCACGCGCTTCGCGTCACGGTCCACGTCTGGCCTACTCGGCGGGCAATTCTGCATGCCCAGCGAGATGACAGCGGTTGGGAATGGTGAGAAGAATGCGAGCTACAGGAGTAGCCGCAGTGGTTTCGCCGTTCGCGACGGCACTGCCGACGGGAACAATGCCATGGCAGGCGGAGCTTGCACTGGCACTGTCAGGGCCACTGGTGTACGGATTGCATCACTTCTGGGTGTACAGGCTGAGCCGCCGGGCTCTGGAATGCGCTCCTCGCGACGACGTGGTGAATGTACTCGCGTACGGCACAGGACAGCCTCCGGATACCCGCAGGCCGGTACAGAACTGAGCACCCGCGTCTCAACAGAACGTAGAGCCTTGTTTTCTACCGGTAGTCCCCGGTGTAGCTCGGGGCGAGAAAGGCATGCGACGTCTTGCGTCCGCTTCATGATGACTGAGGGGCATGGGCGGCGCCGGCCTGAGAACGCCAGAGGAGCAGGAGGCGGCCGGTCGTACTCGGGGCTGTCGGGGAGGCCTGTCATGCCTCGGCCTTCGCGGTGACGCGGATGCGGGCCGGTCGTCGTGTTCGTCACATGCACAGGATCGGACAAGTGGGCCGGCTCATCGGTGGTTCATGCGCCGGCGACGACGATGCCTTCGTGGCCGAGGCGGTTTGCGGGGTCAGTGATCGCCATCGCTGTGGCCCTTGGGGCGGGCTCGCACGTGCATGCGTTCGCCCTGTCGGCCCAGCACGGACAGTACCTCGCACGGTGCCTCGCCGGTGGTGCCGAACCAGTGCGGAACCCGCGTGTCGAACTCCGCGACCTCGCCCTGACCGAGGACGAGGTCGTGCTCACCGATGACGATACGCAGCTTCCCGGAGATGACGTAGAGCCATTCGTAGCCCTCGTGCGTCTTCAGTTCGACCTTGTTCTTCGTCTTGGGTATGACGATCTTCCACACCTGGACGGCACCCGGCTGACGCGTCAGCGGAATGACGGTCCGACCATGGACCTGGTGCGGCTTCAGCCGCACCCGTGGATCGCCCACCTCCGGTGCCCCGACGAGCTCGTCCAGCGGCACTCCGTACGCATGCGCCAGAGGCAGGAGCAGTTCCAGGTTCGGCTTGCGCTGGCCGGTCTCCAACCGCGACAGGGTGCTCTTCGAGATGCCTGTCGAGCCGGCCAGCTCGGCGAGGCTGACGTTGCGCTGCGCGCGGATCCGCTTCAGCCGCGGTCCCACTTCGTTGAGCGCGGCAGCGATTCGTTCGTTCGAGTCGTCCATGCCCCCAGCGAACCGCGCACGTCCCGGTTTCGGCAACAGATGTCGCTGATCGCGGGACGTCGGCCGCATGGTCTGGGGCATGAACACCTACGACATCGCAGTCATCGGCGGCGGAGCCGCCGGACTCTCCGCGGCCCTGGTCCTCGCTCGCGCCCGTCGAGAGGTCGTCGTCATCGACAACGGGCGGCCCCGCAACGCTCCGGCCACTCACATGCAGGGCTTCCTCTCCCGTGACGGCATGCCCCCGGCCGAACTCCTCGCGGCCGGACGGACCGAGGTGGCCGGCTACGGCGGGGAGTTCGTCCGCGGGACGGTCAGCGGCCTCACGCGGTCGCCCAGCGGCACTTTCGAAGTGCTGCTCGAAGGCGGTGGCACCTTGCTCGCCCGACGGGTGCTGGTCACCACCGGTCTGAGCGACCGGATCCCCGACATCCCGGGCATGACCGAACGGTGGGGCCGCGATCTGCTGCACTGCCCCTACTGCCACGGCCACGAGGTCCGTGACCAGCCCCTCGGTGTCCTCGGCGGCACCCCCGGCGCCGTCCAGCACGCGTTGCTGATCCGGCAGTGGAGCCCGGACGTCGTTTTCTTCCCTCACACCGCCCGGCTCGCCGACTCCGACCGCGAGCGGCTCACCGCCCGCGCCATCGGCATCGTCGAGGGCGACGTCGCCGGCCTGGTCGTCAAGGACGACCGGCTCTGCGGGGTGGAACTCGCCGACGGCCGCCTCGTCCCACGCACAGCGGTGTTCGTGCGGCCCGAGTTCGTCGGCAACAGCGCCCTCGTCCGCGGCCTCGGTGCCCGGACCGACCAAGCCGGATGGCCGCTCGCCGACGCCGACGGCCTCACCTCCGTGCCCGGCCTCTGGGTGGCGGGGAACGCCGCGAATCCGCGGGCGCAGGTCATCACCGCCGCCGGCGAGGGCTCCGCCGCCGCGATCGCGATCAACAACGATCTCACCGAGGAAGACGTCCAGGACGCCGTCGAGGCCTTCCGCGCGGTCCTGCCCGCCTGAAGCAACGACATCCGGCACCCACCATCCGAACGAGAGGTACCACCCGTGTCCGACAAGAACGCCCCGCCGGCCGGACCGCCGACCAAGCACCAGCTGGCGCTGATGATCTGGCTCTGTGTGTTCCCCACCCTGGCCCTGCTCAATGTGACGCTGGCCGGCTGGCTGAGCCCCATGCCCGTACTGCTGCGCACCTTCGTGCTCGCCACCATCGCCGTCCCGATCGTGATCTACGGCCTGATGCCCCAGTTGCACAAGATCCGCATCCGTGTCCTCACGGCCAGGAGCAATTCATGAGCCACCCTCGCCGTGTCGCCGTCCTCGGCGGCGTCGCCTACTTGATCACCTTCGCGGCCTCGATCCCGGCGCTGCCGCTGCTCGAACCGGTCACCGATCACGCCAACTACGTTTTGGGCGCCGGGAAGGACACCCAGGTAGTTCTCGGCGGCGTCATGGAACTGGTCACCGCCTTCGCCTGCGTTGCCACCGCCCTGGCCCTCTACCCGGTGACCCGGCGAGTGGGCAGGACCGCAGCGCTCGGGTTTTTCTCCTCCCGCCTGGTCGAAGCCGGCCTCATCCTCGTCGGTGTCGTCAGCGTCCTGTCGGTCGTGACACTCCGCCAGGACCTCGGCGGCAGCCCCGACGCACCGGCCGGCCTGACCACCGTCGCCCAAGCCCTGGTCGACGTCCGCGACTGGACCTTCCTGTTCGGCCCCGGAATCATGCCCGCCGTCAACGCCTTGTTCCTCGGAACCGTGCTGTACCGCGCCGGCCTGGTCCCCCGCTCGCTTCCCGTCATCGGCCTCGTCGGCGCACCCCTTCTGGTCGCGAAGACCATGGTGGTCACCTTCGGCGGCATGGACGGCCTCTCCGTCGTCGCCTGGCTGCTGACTCTCCCCATCGCGGCCTGGGAACTCGGACTCGGCCTCTGGCTCACGTTCAAGGGCTTCCGTCCCTCACCCGCCCTCACCCCCGGCCCCGTGCCGGCATGAACCGGGGCATCCGGCTCCGGCACCTCGCCTCCGAGCGGGGCCTGGACCGGATACGCGCCCGCCTTCGCACAGGTCGTGGGTCACGTCTGGGTCCCACGACCAGGTGGCGGACCACGGACGACACCCGACCCGGTCCTGGCCTCCGAGGCCTGCAAGCAGCGCGACGCGGTCGAGCGGTGCACCGACGAGCTCACACAACGGCGCGGGCAGGCAACCCGCCGGGACAAGACCGCGACCGTCCACCCCGCCGGACTCCCTCTCGCCGCCATTTCATCTGGTCGGCAAGAGGTTCCGGAGGAAACACGCTAGGCCAGCCGGATCACGTTCCAGGACAGCGGCTCCAGCGTCGCCCGCAGCGTCCCGTCCGTGACCGCCGTACCGTCCACCGCGTGCGGGACGACCCGTTCGGGGTCGTCGAGCGTGTTGCGGGCGTCCGGGTCGGCGTCGGCGAGCGCGCTGTGCTCGACGAGGCGGGAGACCCCGAGGCCGTTCAGGGTCACGTCCAGCGGGAGCGCCCCGGTGCGGCTGCGGTTGACCGCGAAGACCGTCACGGAGCCGTCCTCCGCGCGGACGGCGGTCGCGTGCAGCAGGTCCGTCTCGCCGTACTTCTGCGTCTCGTACGTCGGCGAGTCCACCCGGACGTCGAGCACCTCGCCCCGCCCGTGGCGCGACGCCTGCGCGAACGGGAAGAACGTCGTCTGGCGCCACGCCGGGCCGTCCGGCTCGGTCATGATCGGCGCGATGACGTTGACCAGCTGGGCCAGGCAGGCGACGGTGACGCGGTCGGCGTGCCGCAGCAGGGCGATGAGGAGGGAGCCGAAGACGACGGCGTCCAGGACGCTGTAGTTGTCCTCCAGCAGGCGGGGGGCCTCGGGCCAGTCGTCCCGGGCGAACGTCGTCGCCTGCTCCTGCCAGCGGGACATGTACCAGACGTTCCACTCGTCGAAGGAGAGGTTGATCCTCTTCTTCGACTTCAGCCGCGCGCCCACGTGGTCGCAGGTCGCCACCACGTTCTCGATGAAGGACTCCATGTCGACGGCGGACGCGAGGAAGGAGTCCAGGTCGCCGTCGTGCGGCTCGTAGTAGGCGTGCAGGGAGATGTGGTCGACCAGGTCGTACGTCTCCTGAAGGACCGTCGCCTCCCACGCGGCGAACGTCGGCATCGACTGGGCCGAGCTGCCGCAGACGACGAGTTCGACAGCGGGGTCCTGCTGGCGCATGGCGCGGGCGGTCTCGGCGGCGATCCGGCCGTACTCCTCGGCCGTCTTGTGGCCGGTCTGCCAGGGGCCGTCCATCTCGTTGCCGAGGCACCACAGCCGGATGCCGAAGGGGTCCTTGTCACCGTGGGCGGCGCGCAGGTCCGAGAGCGCCGTGCCGCAGGGGTGGTTGGCGTACTCCTGGAGTTCGAGGGCCTCGGCCACGCCTCGGGTGCCGAGGTTGACCGCCATCATGGGCTCGGTCTGCGGGCCGATCTTCCTCAGGAAGGCGATGTACTCGGAGAGGCCGAAGCGGTTGGTCTCCGTCGAGTGCCAGGCCAGGTCCAGGCGGCGGGGGCGGTCCTCCACCGGGCCGACGGAGTCCTCCCACTTGTAGCCGGAGACGAAGTTGCCGCCGGGGTAGCGGACGGCGGTGACGCCGAGTTCACGGACGAGGTCCAGGACGTCCTGCCGCAGACCGGCCTCGTCGGCGGTGGCGTGGCCGGGCTCGTGGATACCGGTGTAGACGCAGCGGCCGAGGTGTTCCACGAAGGAGCCGAAGACACGGGGGTCGACCCGGCCGACGGTGAAGGCGGGGTCGAGGGTGAAGCGGGCGGTGCGCATCGTTTCCTTTCGGGGGCGTCGTCGTCCGTGCGAGGTGAGGGAGGAGAGCCGGGAGGCCGGCCCGCACCGGAGGCGAGCGCGTCGGCTCCGGGTCGTCCCATGCCCCGCCCCGCTGTCCGGTGGTGTCCGGTGGTGTCCAGTGGGGTCCGACCCACCGATGTTCGACATGTCGAATCACGCTCGCCACTTCGAACGGGACCGTAGATTCGATGCGCCCTCCCGTCAATGGTTCCGACAGGACTCACGGCAACCTGCGGGAGCGGAACCGACAGCGCTTTCTGCCAAGGTGGCGCTTTGATCCCGCCTTTCGCCCGCTTCCGCTCCGCCGCACGCCCGCCCCCCTCCCGTGCCGCGCCCGACCGGCGCCCGATCGGCGCCCGGTTCCCCGTGACGGGGACGCGTCCGGCCGCGTAGCCTCGAAAGCGGCTGCCGCTGGGCGGTGGGAAAGGGGAGCGGATGGACAACGCGGGCGTGCGCACGACGGCTGCCCGGATCGCCTCGGCGCTGCGGCGCGCGAGGACCGGCCCCGCCATGCGCCACCTGGCCGGCGAACTGGCCACCGCACTGCGGGCCCGGCCCCGGACACCGGCCGGAGTGCGCGAGATCGCCCGCGCGCTGTGCGAGGAGATGGCCGCGCTGCGCGGCGGACGGCCCGTCGAACTGCGCTTCGAGCGGTTCCCCGACGAGATCGAAGTGACCGGCCTGTGGGTCGAGTTCGAGGACTTCGACCTCGTCATCGTCGAGGAACGCGCCGAGGAGGTACAGCAACTCGTCATCCTCGGACACGAGTTGTGGCACCTGCACGCCGGACACGACCACCACCACACCGCCGGCACGGCGGCCGCCCGCGCCCTCGCCGTACGGCCCGCGTGGCGCGACGTGGCCCTCGCGGTCGCCGCCCGCAACGGCTCCCGCGCCCAGGACGAGGCCCAGGCCGACGACTTCGGCCACCGGCTCGCCGCCGCGCTACGGCCCCTGCTGAACGGCGGCGACGGCACCGCCGCTCCCCTGGAGCCCGTGCAGCGCTCACTGGGCTACCGGGGACGCGGGGGCGGTGACCGGCGTTGAACGACCTGGTCCCCCCGGCGGCACGGCTCACCGAACCGCTGGCCGCGACACCGGCGGGCTTCGTCAACGACTTCTACCCCTCCTTCTGGTGGATCCCCGCCGGCATCCTCGCCGCCGCCCTGGCGATCAAACTGCCCAGCATCATCCGGCTGTGGACGGACCCGCTGCTGCGCGCGGTCGGCGGCCTGCTGCTGCTCGCCTGCGCGGTGTTCGTGTTCGTCGCGCCGTCGACGATCGCCTGGGTCAACCGAGTCACGGGCGTGCCCAACATCTCCGGGCCCTGGGTGTACTCGCTGCTCACCGCGTTCTGCGGCTCGTGCCTGCTGCTGATCATCACCTGGCGCAACGGCCTGTCCGACCGCTCCGCCCGCACCCGCTCCGCCATGCGCTGGGTCCTGGGCACCTACGCCGCCGTGATCGCCGCACTGTGGGTGCTGTTCGCCCTCGCCGAGATGCCCGAGGAACGGCTGCGGGACCTCGACACGTACTACGCGAACACGCCGTACGCCCGCGAACTGATCGTGCTCTACCTGCTCGCGCACACCACGGCCACGCTGGTCACCAACGCGCTGATCTGGAACTGGGTGCGCGCCGACGGACTCGACGCCCTGCTGCGCTGGGGGCTGAAGTTCCTCGGTGCGGGATACGCCCTCCAGTTGGTCTTCGACGCGGCCAAGGTGACCGCCGTGGCGGGGCGTTGGGCGGGGCGGAACCTGGACTGGCTGAGCACGGCCGTGGCGCCGCCGCTGGCCTGCCTGTCCGCGATCCTGATCGCGGTGGGCTTCATCCTTCCGCACGCCGGCCAGTACCTGCACGACCGCCGGCAGGTCAGGGACGCCGTGCGCGAACTGCGGCCGCTGTACCTGCTGATGAAGACGGTCGGCGGCGGCGGTGTTCCCCGCGTCCTGCGCTCCGCTCCCGAACTGCGCCTGATCCGCCGGGAGACGTTCATCCGCGACGGGCTGCTGTCACTGGCCCGGTTCGTCGACGAGGACCTGCGCCGGCGGTCCCACGACGCCGCCCTCGCCCTCGGCTTCCCGCCGGACCGGGCGAAGGCGCTGGCCGCCGCGGTGACCGTGCTGGACGCGGCGGACGCCAGGAGCCGCGGACGGGAACGCGACACCGACGGCGAGGCCGACACGACCGACCTGCTGCGGGACATCGGCGCGGTGTCGCGTGCGCTGCGGCAACCGGACGCGGTGCGGGCGGTACGGGAGGCTGCGGTGCGGGAGGCTGCGGTGCGCGGGGCTGCGGCACGGGAGGGGACCGCGGTGCCGGAGGTGGCCGCGGTGCCGGAGGGGGCCGCCGCCGCGTCGGACGCCGACCGGGCCGACATCCCGACCGGTGGGGGCCGCCCCGACGCCCCGGCGGGCGGCGTCCGGTGAGGGGGGCCGACACGGGTGCGGCCGACACGGGTGCGGCCGGGGCCGCACGGTGGTCGCGGCTTCTCCATACCGCGTCCACCGGTCCCGCACACCCGTCGACAAAGGCCGGATCTGGTGGGCGGAGGGCGGGCCGCTCCAAGTGAGGCACGGGGAGTGGGCACCGGGCACCAAAATTTTTCGGCCAAGGGCGCCGGGACGCCGTACCCCGTTCATCCGTTACAGCCGCTTCCTCCCGGCCGAGTTCGCGCCGAATTCTCCCGCCCGCGCGGGCCGAGGTAGCTGAAACGGCGAAGATCTTGGCATATTGCACGGACCGAACGCCCGCGCAGCCACGGGGAGAACCGTGCGTACGAACAGGGAGATGCGTCGCCTCGCCGACACCCTCATCGCTCCCATCCGGGTGCCGGTCCCGGCCGAACCCGAGGTCCTGTTCGACGCGGTCGTCGCGGCGGCCGCGCGCTGGCGGGGCCGCGAGATCGTCGTGCACCGGGCGGTGTTCCCACCGCACACCGCCAGCGGGCTCTGGCTGGAGGGCGCGGACCACGACGACGTCGTCATCGACGAACGGGCCGCCGTCTGGCACCAGATCGTGATCTTCTGCCACGAGGTGTGGCACATGCACCGGCGCCGGGCCGACGCCGTCCCCGGCACCGCTCCGGCCGCCGCCGCCCGCAGCGACTTCACCCTCTCCGACGAGCAGGAGGCCGACCGCTTCGGCATGCTGATGGGCCGTCGGCTGCGCACCTGGCTGGAAGCGTCCGCCGACTCCGTGTACGCCGACCGCGGCGACGACACCCAGGACATCGCCGGACGCATCGGCGCGGCCCTCAACTACCGCGGAACCCGGAGATGAACGGAACCCGCGGATGACCGGACTGCCCCACTACGTCAGCGGCGCCGTCCTCTGGCTCGGCCTGCTGGTGCGGGCCCCCGACCTGCTGCGCCACCGGCACGACCCCTATCTGCGGTCCATCTGCGCGGTGCTCGGGCTGGCCGGGCTCTGCTTCCTCCTCGGGGCCCCGCCCACGGTCGGCGCCGTCAACCGGCTCGGCGCGACCCCCAACCTGGCCGCGCCGCTGACGTACGCCGCGATCACCGGATACAGCGCCGCCTCCCAGGTGCTGATCGTGCACTGGCGGGGCGGACCGCGGGTGCGCCGGACGGCCCGGCGCTGGATCCTGGCGTACACGCTGGTCGTCCTCGGCATCGTCACGACGTTCGTGCTGGGCGACGCGCCCGTGGAGCGGCGCGTCGACCTGGACACCTACTACGCGAACACCCCCTACCTCCGCGAGATGATCGTGCTCTACCTGCTGGGGCATCTCGCCGCCGTCGGCGTCACCACCGTGTCCGCCCTGAGCTGGGCCCGCGAAGTGCACGGCTGGCTGCGGGCGGGCCTGCTGACGCTGGGCTTCGGCTCGCTGTGCGGGGTCGTGTACAGCCTGGCCAGGCTCACCGCCGTGGCCGCCCGCTGGACCGGCCACGACTGGTCCGCCCTGGTCACCGACGCCTCCCCGGCGGCGGCCGGACTCGGCGCGGTCATGACGGTCGTCGGCGTCCTCGTCCCGCTCGCCGGGCCCCGGCTGACGGAATGGCGGCGGACCCGGCGCACCTACGCCCGCCTCGAGCCCCTGGAACGCGAACTGGACGGCGTCCTGACCCGCCACGCCCTGCGGCTGCCCCGGCCGTGCTGGGCCCGGCCGGCCACCCGGCTGGTGTGGCGCCGGACCAGCATCCACAACGCGCTGACCCACCTGGACGCCTACGTCGACCGCGAGCTGTACGACGCGACGCTGCGGGCCGCCCTGCGCCGTACCGGCGACGCCGAGCGGGCCGCCGCGACGGCCTGGGCGACCGTCATCGCGGCGGCCGTGCGGCAGGAGGCACACGCCGGACCGGACGGCGGCGACGGCCGTTCCCCCGGGGAGTCCGCCTGGTTCCTGGAGCGGGCGCCGGACCCGGCCGCGCTGGTGCGCATCGCCGACGCGCTCGCCGGCGAACCCCTCGTGCGTACCGCCGTACCGGAGACCGTGGCCGATCGTGTACCGGAGCCCGTGGCGGGGGCCGTGACGGGGGCCGTGGCGAACACCCGGCCGGTGCCCGCCGAACGGAGGCCGACCGCGTGAGTCTCGTCGTCTACCTCGCCGGCGCCGTCCTCCTGCTCTCCGCCGCCGTGCTGTTCCGCCGGCCCCGCCCGGCCGCGCCCAACCCCCTCACCGCCGCCACCTGCGTCGCGATCACCCTGGGCGCGCTCGTCTTCGTCTGCTCCGCGCCGGTCACCCTGGCCGCCGTCAACGACCTCACCGACATCCCCAACTTCGGCGCCCCGCTGACGTACGGCATGCTCTCGGCGTACAGCTGCTCGCTGCTGATCCTGCTCGCCCACTGGCGGGGCGGGCCGCCCGATCGGGTACGGCGGCAGGTGCTGCGCGGCATCGCCGTGTACGGGCCGCTGATCGTGGCCGTGATCGTGCTGTTCGCGCTGGCCGACGCGCCCGTCGAGCGGCTCACCGACCTCGACACCTACTACGCGAACACGCCGTACATGCGCGAGATGATCGTGCTCTACCTGCTCGGGCACACCGCCGCCATCGTCGCGATGGCCGTGGTGTGCGTGAAGTGGGCCCGGGAGGTCACCGGCCTGCTGCGCACCGGGCTGCTGCTGATCCTGGTCGGCGCGCTGCTGGACCTGCTCGGCTTCCAGCTGACCAAGTACACGGCCGTCGTCGCCCGTTGGACCGGCCACGACCTCGACTTCCTGTCCACCAGCGTCGCCCCGCCGATGGCCGCCCTCGGCGCCCTGCTCTGCTCCGCCGGCTACGTCCTGCCCCGGCTGCTGCCGGCGGCCGTCGCCCACGGCCGCGGGCTGCGGGACCACCGGCGGCTGCGGCCGCTGTGGGCGCGCGTGGGGTTCGTGTCGGTGGCCCCCAAACCGCCCGTGTCCTGGTGGCGGCTGCCCGAGGAACGGCTGCACTGGCGGGAGGTCGCCATCCACGACGCGCTCCTCGCCCTCGCCCCCTACTTCGACGACCGGGTCCGGGCACGGGTGTTCGCCGCCGCCCTCGGCGAGGGCCGCGGCGCGCACGAGGCGCGGATCGCCTCGGAGGCGGCCATGCTCGCCGAGGCCGCCCGGCGGGCCGCCGCGCGCGAGGCGCCGTGCGGGACACCGAGCACCCACCGGCTGCACGCCACCGAGGTCTCCGGCGCCGCCGGGCTGGTGGAGCTGGCGCGGGAACTGGCCCGAACTCCGGTGCCGGACACGGCGGGTGAAGGTACGGTGAAAGCCTTCCATGGCTGAATGCCGGATGCGGCGGCGCGCCCGCACGGCTGAACGGCCTGGTGGGCGGGTCCCTTCGCGGCGCACGGGCCGTGCGGCCGGTCCCGCGGTGGCCGAATGTCCGCCTTCATGAGGCCTGCCCCACCCGAGACACCCGCCGTGCCCGCCGTGCCCACCGTGCCCGCCACGTCGGGCCTGTCCGCCCCGCCTGCCCTGTCCGTCCCGCCTGCCCTGTGTGCCTTCACGGCCGAGTACGAGGAGCCCCATGTCCAGTAGAGCTGTCGTCATCGGTGCCGGCCTGGCCGGCATGCTGGCCGCGGCGGCCCTGTCCACCGTCGTGGACGAGGTGACCGTGCTGGAACGGGACGACCTGCCCGACGAACCCGAACACCGCAAGGGCCTGCCGCAGGGCCGGCACGCCCACCTCCTCATGGCCGGCGGACTCGCCGCCATGGAGGACCTCGTGCCGGGCGTCGACATGCGCAAGCACCTGCTCGCCGCCGGGGCCCGCGAGGTGTCCCTCAGCTCCGGCATGATCGCCCTCACGCCCGAAGGCTGGTTCCGGCGCTGGCGCCACGAGGGGCCGCGGATGATGACCTGCAGCCGGGCGCTGCTCGACTGGGCGGTCCGGGGCGCCGTACTGGCCAACACCGGGGCCCGGATCCGCAAGGGCCGGGTGCTCGATCTGACGGGCGACGCGCGGCGCGTCACCGGCGTACGGGCCGCCACTCCCGACGGGGACGAGGTGATCGACGCAGACTTCGTGGTCGAGGCGAGCGGGCGCGGTTCGCGGGTCGTCAACTGGCTGTGGGAGCTGGGGATCTCCGGCATCCGGGAGAAGACGGTCGACGCGGGCCTCGTCAACGCCACGCGGATCTACCGCACCCCCGAAGGGGCCGGGCGGTTCCCGCTCACCATCATCCAGGCCAACCCCTATCAAGGGCTGCCCGGACGCAGCGGCATGGTGCTGCCCATCGAGGGCGACCGGTGGATGGTCAGCCTCGCCGGGACGCGGGGCGGCGGCGAACCGCCCTCCGACCCCGACGGATTCCTCCGGTACACGCTCGATCTGCCGCACCCCCTGGTGGGACGGCTGATCTCGGGCGCCGAGCCGCTCACCGGCATCCACGTCAGCCGCAGCACCAGCAACCACCGGCGGTACCTGGAGAAGGCGCGGGAGTGGCCCGAGCGGTTCGTCGTCCTCGGCGACGCGCTGGCCACCTTCAACCCCGCCTACGGGCAGGGCATGTCCGTGGCCGCGCTCGGCGCGCGGGTGTTGAGCCGGGAGCTGCGACAGGACGGCGGGACCGGCACGGCGGGGCTCGCGCGGCGGGTGCAGCGGGGGGCGGCGGCGTCGGTCGAGGCGGCCTGGACGATGGCCGTCAGCCAGGACGTCTGGTTCCCCGGAACGCGGGGCGGCGCCCCCACCGTCGCGGACCGGCTGGTCACCCGGTTCACCCGGCGGGTGATGCGGACGGCCACGGGGTCGTACGACGCGGCGGCGGCGCTGTGGGACGTCACGAGCCTGACGGCGGGACCGGAACGGCTGCTGCGCCCGTCGGCACTGCTGGCGACCCTGAGCGGTCCGGCGCTGCGGGCGGCGGCGGGACCCCCGCTGACCGAAGCGGAGCGGGGGATCCTGCGGGGTCTGGAGGCCGCCGGCACCGGGGCGGGGTGACCCCGCGGGCCGGCCGGTGCCCACCCGCGGCGGCACCGGGCCGGACCGGAACCGGCCCCCCGCCCGGCCGCGGGCACGGCTGCCGCCCGGGGCGGCACGGATGGGCACGAGTGGGCGCGGGCGGCGCCCGGTCGGCGCCGCATCGCGCGACCCGCCCCGCCCCGGCGCGCCCCCCTCAGCCCTCGAACGCCGGCTGGGGCAGGCCCTTGCCCGCGTCGGGGACGACCAGGAGCGAGCCCGCCAGGGGGTGGGGTGACGTCAGGCCCACGCGGGCCGTCGTGACGTACAGGTCGGTCAGGCCGGGCCCGCCGAACGCGCAGGCCGTCACACGGGGGGCCGGCAGCCGGATCTCCCGGTCCAGCGCGCCCGCCGGGGTGTACCGGCGCACCGCTCCGCCGTCCCACAGGGCCACCCACACGCATCCGTCCGCGTCGACCGTCAGCCCGTCGGGGAAGCCGGCGCCCTCCTCGATCGTGACGAAGGGGCGACGGTTCGTCACCCGGCCGTCGGCGTGGTCGAGGACGTCGACGCGGCGGGTCGGGGAGTCGATGTAGTACATCAGCGTGCCCGAAGGGCTCCAGCCCGTCCCGTTGCTCACCGCGACGTCGTCGAGGACCACGGAGACCGAGCCGTCCCCGGTGATCCGGGACAGGGACCCCCCGCCCGGCGCCTCGTCGTAGCGCATCGTGCCGGCCCAGAGCGAGCCGTCCGGCGCGACGGCCGCGTCGTTGGCTCGGCGGCCTGGGACCGGCTCGTGGTGGAGCCAGCGGAAGCCGCCGTCCTCGTCCAGGAGGCCCACGCCGTCCCGGAGGTTGAGGACCAGGCCGCCGCCCGCGCGGGGCTTGGCCGCGCCCACGTGCTGGTCGGTGACGCGCACCGTGCGGCGGCCCGTCGACGGGTCGTAGGTGTGCAGGCGCGAGCCGAGGATGTCGAGCCACAGGAGGCGGCCGCCGGCCGGGTCCCAGGTCGGGCCCTCGCCGAGGGCGGCCTCCGCGCGGACGGCGACGTCGAACGTGTCGGTCATGCCGCGCTCCGGTAGCCCAGCTGCTCGGACAGTTGGGCCGCGCCCTTGGCGGCGAGCTGCTCCAGCTCGATGCGGCGCTCGTCGCTCCAGCGGATCATGGGGACGGAGATCGACAGCGCGGCCACGACCCGGCCGGTGCGGTCGCGCACCGGGGCCGCCACGCAGCTGACGTCCGGGTTCGACTCGCGGCTCTCGACCGCGATGCCGCGCTCCCGGATCTCCGCCAGGGCCTCCCGCAGGGCGCCGGGCTCGGTGATGCTGTTGGGTGTCATGGCGACCAGGTCGGCGTCGTCGGGGATCCGTGCGGTCAGCTCGGTGTCGGGGAGGGAGGCGAGCAGCATCTTGCCGACGGAGGTGCAGTGCGCGGGCAGGCGCCGGCCCGCCGCCGACACCATGCGTACGGCGTGGGTGGAGTCGACCTTCGCGATGTAGATGACGTCCGTGCCCTCCAGGATCGCCACGTGGACCGTCTCGTCGCAGGTCTCGGCGACGGTCCGGGCCACCTGCTGGCCCTCGGCGGCCAGGTCGAGCTGCTCGGCGTAGCGGCTGCCGAGCTGGTACGGCCGCACGCCGAGGCGGTAGCGTCCGGGCTGTCCGGGGACGGTGACGATGTACGACCGGGCGGCGAGCGTGGTGACCAGCTCGTGCACGGTGGTGCGCGGCAGTTGGAGCCGGCGCACGATGTCGGGGGCGGAGAGCGTGCCGTCCCCGTCGAGGAAGAGCTCGAGAATGTCGAGAGCCCGGGTAACGGCAGGTACGAGTCGTCCCACGGCCGGCCCCCTCCCTTGGTTCGTCTCAGGCCTGCGTTCGAAATTTCAACAGACGATCGGCATGACGAACACAGGCTAGTCACACAGCGCGGCGCCGGGCAATGGCCGGGGACGGGATACCGCACACCGGGGGCGGGACACCGCACGTCGGGGACGGGGCACCGCACGTCGGGGACGCAACACCGCACGTCGGCGGCGCGTCGCCCGGTTCCCCGCGAGGCCGTCCGGCCCGTGGGCGACGATGGACCGCATGCCGTCCGGCCCGTGGACGACGATGGACCACATGCCGTCCGACACGCGCCCCGCAGGCCGCCCCTTCACCCCCCTCGACTTCCAGCTGGTGCTGCTGCGCCGCATGGCCGACCACAATCCGGGGCCGGTCGAGGACGCCCGCCGTGAGCTGGGCGCCTCCCTGACCGACATGCGGGAGGCCAACAGGCGTTGGCAGGCGATGGTGCGCTCGCCGCACGGCAGGGGCGCCGCCGCCCGGTACCGCTCCGTCCTCGGCGCCCCCGAGTCGCGCTCGGCACGCCGGATCGGCGACCTGGACTGCGAGGCGTGGCGGTGGCCGCTGCCCCTGTGGCCCGCCCTCCGCTTCGAGGTGCTCCTCGCCCCGGACGGCGCGGTGTGGAACGAGTGGCTCGTCCGCGCGCCGGGTGCCCCCGCCCCCGCCCTGCGCACCCTCGACGACCTCGCCCCCTGGTCCTGCACGGTCGACGAGGCCGCCCGCGCCTTCGCCCCCGCGCGCCCCCTGGAGGGCTCGGCCCCCACCCGCTGGGGCCTGGCCTTCACGGCGCCGGACGGGGAGGGGGTGCGGCGGGAGGTGGTCGCCGAGTTCACCTGGGGGCTGCTGCAGCGGACGGCGGTGCGGGGGTAGCCCCCGAAGAGCCCCGGCGGGCGGCGGCGGCCGCCGCGAGGACCGCCTCCACCACGCGCGGCACCGACTCCGGGTGCAGGAACAGGAAGAGGTTCGGTTCCACCAGTTCCAGCTCCATCACCCGCGGCCGGCCGTCGTCGCCGTCGACCAGGTCGACCCGCGCGTACAGCAGCTCGGGCGCGCCCGGCACGGCGGCCAGTGCCCGCTCGGCCACGTCGAGTTCGGCCGCCGTCGGGGTCCAGGGCTCCAGCCCCGGATGAGCGACCTTGGCCGCGTCGAAAGCGGTCCCGGGAGCGAGCACGGCCCGCTTGCGGCTGGCGTGCAGCAGAGAGCCCCCGAAGAACTGCAGGGCCCGCTCCCCCGCCGTGTCGATGCTCCGCGCATACGGCTGGACCATCGCCGTCAGCCCCTCCTCGTGCATGCGCGCGAGCTGGCGCACGGCGGTGTCGTGCTGGTCGGGGGTGTAGCGGGCGGCGTAGCGGGCGCCGGCGCCCGAGGTGGGCTTGACGACGTACTCGTGGTCGCCGGGGAGGTCGGCCGGGTCGCCGGGGGCGAGGTAACGGGTGGGGACGACGGGTATCCCGGCCGCCGCGAGTTCGCCGAGGTAGCGCTTGTCCGTGTTCCAGCGCACGACGGCGGCCGGGTTGGCCAGCCGGGTCGCCCCGGCGCAGCGCTCCGCCCACGCCGTGAACTCGGCCGCGCGCCAGCTGTAGTCCCAGGTGGAGCGGATCAGGGCGAGGTCGTAGGAGGCCCAGTCGACGTCGGCGTCGTCCCAGCACACGGCATGCGCCTCGGCCCCCGCCTCCGCCAGGGCCCGCACCAGGACCGGCAGGTCACGGTCCTTGCTGGGCTCGGGCCGGGGGTCGTAGGTGACGAGGGCGACTCGGGGCACGGCGGGACTCCGTTCTCCTGGCGGGCACGAACCCGCAGGCTAACCGCCGCCCCCGCAACCGCCACAACCCGTTTGACCTTCCCCCTCGGTGAAGCCCCAGCATCGGTGGCGGAACGGACACGGGAACGGGGTGCGCATGCACATGCTGACGATCGGGGCCTTCGCGAAGGCCTCCCGGCTGTCACCGAAGGCACTGCGGCTCTACGACGAGCTGGAGCTGCTGCGCCCCGCGCGGGTCGACCCCGCCACCGGCTACCGCTATTACACGGCCGGCCAGCTGGAGCAGGCTCGGCTGGTGGCGTGGCTGCGGCGGATCGGGATGCCGCTCGCGCGGATCCGCGCGGTGTGCGCGCTCGACCCGGCGGCCGCCGCCGGGGAGATCCGCGCCTACTGGGCGCGGGTCGAGGCGGAGACGGCCGTACGGCGTGACCTCGCGGCGTTCCTCGTGGACCAGTTGTCGCACGCGTCAGGGACACCACAGACATCGAGGAAGGACACCACCATGCTGGAACTTCGTCACTCGGCCGGCTCGGACCGGGGCCTCGTCCGCCCGGAGAACCAGGACACCGCGTACGCGGGCCGCCGGCTGCTCGCGGTCGCGGACGGCTTCGGACCGGCGGGCGCCCCCGCCAGCGGGGCGGCCGTGGCGGCCCTGCGGTTCCTGGACACCGAGGAGGTGCCGGCGGGGGACGTCCTCGACGTCCTGGAGGACGCCGTGCGCGGCGCGAACGACGCGGTGCGGGACGCGGCGGACGGCGCGGACGACGCCGGTACGACCCTGACGGCCCTGGTGCGGACGGGCTCCCGCCTCGCCCTGGTCCACATCGGGGACTCCCGCGCCTATCTCCTGCGCGACGGCGCCCTCTTCCTCATCACCCACGACCACACGGTCGTCCGGTCGATGATCGACGAGGGCCGGCTGACCGCCGAGGAGGCCGCCACGCACCCGCAGCGCGCCCTGCTCCTGAAGGCCCTGACCGGCGCCGCGCCCCCGCACGCGGAGCTGCGGCTGCACGACGCCCACCCCGGCGACCGCTACCTGCTGTGCTCCGACGGCCTGTCGACGGTGGTCCCCGAAGCCCGGATCCGCGCCCTGCTCACCGGGACCCCCTCGCCCGCCGACACGGTCCGCGCCCTGCTCGCCGAGGCGAACGGCGCGGGCGGCCCGGACAACGTCAGCTGTGTCGTGGCCGACGTGGTGGAGGCGGCCCGACCCACGCCGGCGCGCCTGTCGGAGGAGCGGAGGTGACCGGCGTCGGCCTCCGGAGGCGACGGGCCGGGCCGGTCATGAGGTAGGAACGATGCTGTCGTCCCCTGCCCGAGGAGTGTTCCGGTGTCCTCTCTCTTCCCGGCCCTGACCGGCCCGCCGTCCGGTTCGCCGTCCGGTCCGCCGTCCGGTCCGCCGTCCGACCGTGTGGCCCTGCGGTTCGGCGACCTGTCCCTGACCTACGCGGAACTCGCCGGTGCGGCGGGCTCCCTGGCGGACCGGCTGCCGGGCGGCGGCGCGCGGGTCGCCGTATGGGCGACGCCCTCGGCGGAGACCGCGGTGGCCGTCGTGGCGGCCCTGGAGGCCGGGGTGCCGGTGGTGCCGCTCAACCCGAAGTCCGGGGAGAAGGAACTCGGGCACATCCTGTCCGACAGCGCGCCCGCGCTCCTCCTGGCCGCGCCCGGGGACGAACTTCCCTCCGCGGCACGGGACCTGCCGCGTCTCGACGTGGACGTGCGGGCCACCGGCGGACGGCTCCCCGACCGTGTGCCCGTGGGCGGCGAGGACCCCGCGCTCGTCGTCTACACCTCCGGCACCACCGGCCCGCCCAAGGGCGCGGTCATCCCCCGGCGGGCGGTCGCGGCGACGCTGGACGCGCTCGCCGACGCCTGGCGGTGGACCGGCGAGGACGTGCTGGTGCACGGGCTGCCGCTGTTCCACGTGCACGGGCTGGTGCTGGGCGTCCTGGGGCCGCTGCGGCGCGGGGGGTCGGTGCGGCACTTGGGCCGGTTCTCCCCCGAGGGGGTGGCCCGGGAGCTGAACAGCGGCGCCACCATGCTGTTCGGGGTGCCGACCATGTACCACCGGCTCGCCGAGACCCTCCCCGGCGACCCCGGCCTCGCCTCGGCGCTCGGCCGGGCCCGGCTGCTCGTCTCCGGCTCCGCCGCGCTGCCGGTGCACGACCACGAACGCATCACGGCCGCGACCGGGCAGCGGGTGATCGAGCGGTACGGCATGACGGAGACGCTGATGAACACCTCCGTGCGCGCCGACGGCGCACCCCGCGCGGGCACGGTCGGGGTGCCGCTGCCGGGCGTGGAACTGCGGCTCGTGGAGGAGGACGGGACGCCCCTGACGTCGTACGACGGGGAGAGCGTCGGGGAGATCCAGGTGCGCGGGCCGAACCTGTTCACCGGGTACCTCGACCGGCCGGACGCCACGGCCGCGGCGTTCACCGCCGACGGCTGGTTCCGGACCGGGGACATGGCGGTGCGGGACGCCGACGGGTACGTCCGGATCGTGGGGCGCAAGGCCACCGACCTGATCAAGAGCGGCGGTTACAAGATCGGCGCCGGGGAGATCGAGAACGCGCTGCTGGAGCATCCGGGCGTGCGGGAGGCCGCCGTCACCGGGGAGCCGGACGCCGACCTCGGGGAGCGGATCGTGGCGTGGATCGTGCCCGCCGACCGGCACTCGCCGCCTGCCGAGGAGGAGTTGGCCGGCCATGTGGCGCGGCGGCTCGCCCCGCACAAGCGGCCCCGCACGGTGCGGTACCTCGACGTGCTGCCCCGCAACGACATGGGGAAGATCATGAAGCGGGCGCTGCCGTCATGAGCGGCCCGCTGCGGCTCTCCGCGCGCGAGATCCTCACCCTCGTCCTCGACGCCCCCGGCTCCCCGGGCTCTGCCGGCTCCCCCGGCTCTGCTGGCTCCTCCGGTCCTCCCGGTCCTCCCGGTCCTCCGGAATCTTCCAGCTCCTCCAGCTCCTCCGGTTCCTCCGGTTCCTCCGGTTCCTTCGACGAACTCCCCTGCCCGGCGCGCGAGTCCGCCCCCGACGGCCCGCTGGCCTGGCCCGGCTACGACGCCTCGCGCGCCCGCGGCGCCGAGCGGACCGGGGAGACGGAGTCCGTGGTCTGCGGCGTCGGCCGCGTCGGGGGCACCCGGGCCGTGCTGATCGCCTTCGAGTTCGGTTTCCTGGGCGGCTCGCTGGGCGAACGCACCGGCGACCGGCTGGAGGCGGCGTACCGCCACGCCCGTGACCACCGGCTGCCGGTCGTCGCGCTGGTCGCCACCGGCGGCTCACGGATGCAGGAGGGCATGGTCGCCCTCACTCAACTCCAGCGCGTGGCAAGGGAGTCGGCGCTGACCCGGCAGGCCGGGCTGGCACAGATCGCCGTGCTGCGCGATCCGACGACCGGCGGCGGCTGGGCCACCCTGGGCGCGGGCGCCGACGTGGTGCTCGCCCTGCCGGGCGCCCAGGTCGGCTTCGCCGGGTCGCGGGTGCGGCCGCCGGACGCCGACCCCGCCGCGTACACCGCCGAGGCGCAGGTCGCGGCGGGTTCCGCGGACGCCGTCGTGGAGCCGGGGGCGCTGCGGGAGACGCTGGGGCGGTGGCTGCGGCTGCTGACCCGCCCGTCGCAGGAGCCCGCGCCGGTCCCCCGCGCCCTGGGTGCGCAGGACCTTCCGGCCACCGGCTGGGACGCCGTGCTGCGCGCCCGCTCGCCCCGGCGTCCGCGGGCCGACGCCTACCTGGACGCCTACTTCGGTCTGCGCGCCGCGATCGGCGGTGACCGCTGCGGCGGCACCGATCCGGACGGCATGCTGTGCGGCTTCGGCGAGCACCGGGGCCGTACCGTCGCCTACGCCGCCCAGACCGGAACCGCGACCCGGCCCGCCGGCTACCGCACCGCCACCCGGCTGATCCGGCTCGCGGACCGGCTCGGCATCCCGGTGCTGACCCTGGTGGACACGCCGGGCGCGGCCAACGACGCCGAGGCGGAGCGGCAGGGCGCGGGCGCGGCGATCGCCGAGCTGTTCGGCGCGGTGGCCACCGCGCGGACGCCCGTCACCACGCTGGTGATCGGCGAGGGCGGGTCCGGGGGCGCGCTGGCCCTGGCCGCGCCCGGCCGGACCTGGGCCACCCCGGACAGCTATTTCTCGGTCATCGCGCCGGAGGCGGCCGCCGCGATCCTGAAGCGGCCGCCCGGTGAGGTGGAGGCGACGGCCGGCCGGCTCCGCATCCGGCCGCAGGACCTGGCGGAGCTGGGGGTGGTCCGCACGGATCTGCCGTGAGGGCGCCGGTGTCAGGGGGAGGGGGCGGGAAGGGGGCGTGGCGGGTTTCCGTCGGCGGCGGCGGGCGGCGGAAGCGGGAACAGGACAATCTCCCGTACCGTCCGTGACAATGGCGGCGCGCGGAGCCGCGGTTCGAGAAGTACGACGGGGGCGTCATGGCAGCAGTGGTGGAGTTCACGACGGACGACGGCGCCGTGGTCGCCGTCGAGGCCGTGGAGGAGCAGCGGCCCGGTTCCCGGCTGGTGGCCCGCGGCGACGGCACCGTGCGGGCGGCCCGCACCTTCGAGGGCGCCCTAGAGGGCGTGCGCTCGGCCGCGGAGGCCGCGCTGCGGGTCTTCCGCGACGGCGCGCTGCGGCCCGACGGCGTGGAGATCGAGTTCGGGGTGAAGCTGGCGGCCGAGACGGGCGCGATCATCGCCAAGGGCACGGCGGAGGGGCACCTGGTCGTCAGGCTGACCTGGTCCCCGTCGGCGGGCCGGCCGGGGGAGACCGCACCGGCGGCCGCACGGCCGGAGTCCTCCCCCCTCTCATGAGGAGCGCCGAGTGGCAGGCCCGGGTCGAGTGCGCCGGGCAGGTCGTCGGAGCGGGCTTCCTGGTCACCCCGCGCACGGTCCTGACCTGCGCTCACGTCGTCCACGAGGGGCCGGCCGGGGCACTGGCGGTGACCTTCACGGAGCGGCCCGGCTCCGCGCCCGTCGCGGCCCGGGTGGTGGCCGAGGGCGGCTGGGGAGGTGGCAGCACCGACCTCGGCGACCTCGCCGTCCTGGAGCTGGCCCACGAGGTGGACATCGCCCCGGCGGCGCTCGCGCCCGTGGACACCGCGTACGGCCGGCAGCCGCGCAAGCTCGTCGTGTACGGCTTCCCGCTCGGCTTCGACGAGGGCACGCTGGCCGAGTACCGCGTCACCGCACCGCAGTTGCTCAACCGGGAGTGGATGCAGCTGGAGGCCTGGCAGCCGGACGGGCAGCCGCTCGAACCGGGGTTCAGCGGTGCCGCGGTCACTCTCGTCGACACCGGTGAGGTGGTCGGCATGGTGACGGCCGCGGCCGGCGCGCAGGGGGTGCGCAACGGGCGGATGATGCCCACCGAGGTGATGGCCCGCTACTGGCCCGCTCTCGCCGGGCTCGTCCCCACCTCCGACCACCGCACCGCCGACCGCGCCCGGCTGCGGGAACTGGTGGAGCGGGCCGTCCGCGCCGGCCTGGACTGCGACCCCGTACGGCTCTACCGGGCCGCCGCCGGACCGCTGGACCCCGAGCCGCCGCGCGAGGGCTTCGACTCGCTGCGTTCGGCCGCGCTGTTCGTGCTGTGCGAGATCGACGGCGAGGACGCGGCCGGCACCGTCGCCCGCTTCACCGGGCACGTGGAGGCGCTGTTCCGGGCCCCGGTGGAGACGCCGGCCGCGCCGCGGTGGTCGCCCATCCTGGTCGACCTGCGGCACAGCGGCGCGGGCGACGGCCAGGTCCGCGTCGAGGTGTCGGCGTACAGCGGGGGCCGCCGGCACCCGGTCGGGTCCGACACCGTCCCGCAGTCCCGGCTGCCCGCCTACGTCCAGGACCGGATCGAGGCGGCGTTCGGGTATCTGACGCCGGGCTGCGACGAGTTGATCGCGTTCGCGCTGCCCCGCGACTGGATCGACCTGCCCGTGGACCGCTGGGCGAGCGCGCCCGACGACGACACCCCGCTCGGCTGCGTGCATCCCGTCGTGGTCACCGACCAGGCGCGGCGGCGGGCGGGCACCCGGCACCAGCTGACCCGCGCCTGGAACCGGCTCGACTCCGCGTCCGGCGCCCAGCTGCACCGGGTGGAGTGCGGCACGCCCGAGGAGCCGCGCCGGCTGCGGGTACGGCTGCGGCAGTCCGACGCCTGTCTCGCCGGGTTCGCCACCGCGCCGGCCGCGCCCCGCACCCGGGCCCACTTCGACACCACGCTCACCGCGCCCGCCCCGCTCGTCGTCTGGTCCCGGGAGGGCTGCGACAGCGGCCCCGAGGAGCCCTGCGCGGGCGGCGCCGACTGCACGGGCAAGACCTTCCTGGACCAGCTCGACGACTGCGTGTCCGGCGTCCCGCCCGCGGAACTGCCGCGCCGGATCCTTCAGTTGCGGGAGGAGGCCGACGCCGAGGACGAGCACTGGGCGCGTGACATCCAGCTGCTGTGGGACGACCCGCGCGTCTTCACCGACCCGCACGGCGAGACGGGGGCGCACGTCCGATCGCCCGTGGCCTGACCCGCCCGCCCCCACGCCGAGTCCATCGCACGGAGAGATCCCGCATGCCCCACTGGTCCGTCTACACCGGGAACAGCGAGCCGCACGACGGCATCGACGACCTGCCCGCCCCGCCGCCCTGGCGGGCGTTCGACGGCGGGCCCGTCCTGCCCCCGCCGCGGGACACCGACGACGGGGCGGCCGTCTCCCCCGACCGCGCGCACCGCGCCCGCACCTACGTGGCCGCCCCCGAGACCGTCCAGCTCGTCAACGCCGCGCTGGTGCTGCGCCGGCCGCTGCTGGTCACCGGACCGCCCGGCACCGGCAAGTCCTCGCTGGCCTACGCGGTGGCGCGGGAACTGCGGCTCGGCCCGGTCCTGCGCTGGAACATCACCAGCCGCTCCAGCCTGTCCGACGGCCTCTACCAGTACGACCCGCTGTCCCGGCTGTACGCGGCGCGGCGGGCGGCGTGGCGGGCGGGGGACGGGACGCCCGGGGCGAAGGCGTCCGGTACCGGCCGGCCGGACGACGGCCCGCCCGCGGGCACCGACGTCGAGGAACACCTGCGCCTCGGCCCCCTCGGCACGGCCCTGCTCCCCTACGGCCGCCCCCGCGTGCTCCTCGTCGACGAGATCGACAAGAGCGACCTGGACCTGCCCAACGACCTGCTGAACGTGCTGGAGGAGGGGCAGTACGAGATCCCCGAACTGATGCGCGCCGCACGCCACTCCGGCGACGGCGCCACCGCCGAGGTCCTCGCCGACGGCACGGACGCGCCGGTCGCGGTCACCCGTGGCCGGGTGCGCTGCCGCGCCTTCCCGTTCGTGGTGCTGACGAGCAACGGCGAGCGCGAGTTCCCGCCCGCCTTCCTGCGCCGCTGTGTCCGGCTGCGGCTGCGGCGCCCGGACCACGAGCAGCTCACCGAGATCGTCCGCGCCCACCTCGACACCCCGGCGGGCGAGGCGGAACACCTCATCAACCGCTTCCTGGCCCGCGCCGCCGACGGCGAACTCGCCACCGACCAGCTGCTGAACGCCCTCTACCTCACGGGCGTCGCCGGTCTGGACGCGGACTCCCGCGACGCTCTCGCCGACGAGCTGATGCCGTATCTGAGCGCGACGGCGGACGGCGATGGCTTCTGAGGACCCGCCGACGGCGTCCGGCGGGACCCCGCGGGAGCGCGAGGGCACGGCCGTCGGCAGGCTCGCCGCGCTCCTGACGGCCGCCGCCGGGACCCCGCCGACCCCGCGCGAACTGGCGGAACTGCTGTGGCTGGCCGCACGGTCGCAGGGCGGGCCGCAGGCCGGGGAGCGGCCCGAGGACGGCCCGCCGGCCGGGGGGCGGCCCGAGGAGCGCGTGCCGCCCGCTCCCGCGCGGCCGCGCCGGGACGAGGTCACCGCGCCCGCCCCGCCCCCGGCCGGACCGCCGCCCCCGCCACGCCCCCCGGCCGGGGCCTCCCGCGTCCCCCTGCACCTGCCGTCCCCGGCCCCGCCGCCCCCCGGCGAGCGGGACGGCGGCGCTGCGCTGCTCGCCCCCGCGCCGGCGATGCTCCCCCGCCCCCTCGCCCTCCAACGGGCCCTGCGCCCGCTGAAACGCACGGTGCCGGCGGCCCGCGCCCGGCTCCTGGACGAGCGGGCGACGGCCGACCGCATCGCCCGGCTCGGCGCGCACCCGGACGTCTGGCTCCCCGTGCTGCGCCCGGCGCGCGAGCGCTGGCTGCGCCTGGCCCTCGTGCACGACACCGGTCCGACCATGCCGGTCTGGCGCCCGCTCGTGCGGGAACTGCACACCGTGCTGGCCCAGTCGGGCGTCTTCCGCACGGTCACGCTCCATCCCGCCGGTCCCGACGGCCGGGCCCGGCACGTGCCCGACCCGGCGGACGGGCGGACGCTCACCCTGGTCGTCAGCGACTGCACGGGCCCGCAGTGGCGGCCCGGCCCGGCGGGCACCCGCTGGTACGCCACGCTGCGGCACTGGGCGTCCCGGATGCCGCTGGCCGTCGTACAGCCGCTGCCGGAGCGGCTGTGGCCGGCCACGGCCCTGCCGGCCGAGCCGGGGGTGCTGTCCGCGCCCGGCGCGGCGGCCCCGGCCACCGCCGTGGCCTTCACCCCGTACGACCCCGAGGCCGGCCGCCCGCACCCCGCCGCCGTCCCGCTGCCCGTCCTGGAACCGGGCGCCCCCTGGCTCGCCCACTGGGCGGCGCTGGTGGCCGGCCCCGGCGGCGCACGCGCCCCGGGCGCGGCGGCCTGGCTGACCCCGGCGCCGCCCGAGCGGGACCCGGCGGCCGATCCGGCGGGCCTGCCCGCGCGGGACCTGGTCCTGCGGTTCCGCGCCACCGCCTCCCCGGAGGCCTTCCGCCTCGCCGGCCACCTGGCGCTGGCCGACCCGTCCGTGCCGGTGATGCGCCTGGTGCAGCGCGCGGTGGAGCGCGACCCGCGCCCGCAGCACCTCGCCGAGGTGATCCTCAGCGGCATGCTCACGGCGGTGCCGGGCCCGCCCGGCTCGTACGCCTTCCGCCCCGGCGTCGGCGAACTGCTCGTGCGGACGCTCCCCCGCACCGCGCGCGGCCGCACCCGCGACCTCCTGGAACGGATGGGCCGCCTCATCGACGACCGGGCGGGCCGCGCGGCGGGCGAGTTCCGCGCGCGGACCGGCACCGGGGACGGCACCGGGGACGGCGGGGCGGCGTTCGCGACGGTCACCGAGGAGACCGTACGGCGACTGGGCGCGGGCACCGGCGACGCGGTGCGGCCGGAGCCCGCCGGTTCCGGGCCGGACGACGGCCGGGACGCCACGGCCCGCCCCACCCTGCTCTTCGAGACCGGCACCGACCTCGGCGCCCGCCCCGAGGCGCGGATCAGCCTCGAGTACGCCGTGCACCAGGTCCTGTCCCGCGGCGGTCTGACGCCGCAGCAGTACGAGGTGCTGGTGCGGCCCGACGGGTACCGCGTCCGCGTCGACCCCGGCGTCTTCCTGCTGCCGGTGCTGGCGGCGGCCCTGCGCTGGCTGCCGGGGCCCCTGACCGACCGGGCGGCGGCGCCGCGGCTGCGGGTGACCTTCCGGGACGGGCGGCCGACCGCGCCCCCGCCGCCGCAGGGATCCGCCCCGGTGCTGGTGCTCGTCCCGCCCGCCCTCTACGAGGCGTTCGCCGACAGCTCCGCCGCCGCCGGACCGCACCGATTCCACCCGCTGTACGGGGACGCCCCCGACGCCCCGCCGCTCGCCTGGTACTGCCCGCTGCCCGCGCCGCGCGCCGAGGAGGAGCGGGACCTGGTGCGCGGCCCCCTCATCGCCAGGGGCCCCGACCGGCCGGGCATACCCGTGCCGGGCCGGTCCGCCGTCGTGCACCTGTCGTCCGGGCGCCCGCCCGCCCTCCTCGACCCGGCCGACGCGCACGCCGGGCGCCTGCCGCGGCCGGTGACGTACTACGAGGTCGACCTCACGCCGCGGCAGACCACCCGCACGGTGTCGCTGCCCAGTTCCGGCAAGGGCGACTTCGTGGGGACCGCCGAGCTGACCTGGCGGGTGGAGGACCCGGTGGCCTTCGTACGGGCGCAGACCACGGGGGTCGCGGACCGGCTCCTCGCCCATCTGCTCCAGGCCGCGCCGCGCATCACCCGCCACCACTCGCCGCGCCGTGCGGCCGGGGCGCAGCGCGCGCTCGGCGCGCAGCTGGGCGGGTGGCCGGTGCCGGGGCTCGCGGTGCGCTGCACGGTGCGGCTGGCCCCGGAGTGGGCGCCGCCGCCCGCGTCGCCGCGGCCGGAGCCGGCCGCCGCGTCCGCACCGGCCGGTCTCCTCGCGGGCGCCGACGCCGTGCTGCTCGGCTTCGACGGCCCGGTGGCCCGGCTGTTCACGGCGTCGACGGCGCGCCGGGCCGCGCTGGACCTGCTGGCGGTCGCCGCCGCCGAACGAGGCCCGGGGAATGCGCCGGCGGACCTTGCGTCGCCCCCCGCTCCGGCGCGGGACACGCCGGCGCATCCGCTGGACGTGCTGCGCGGGTACGCCCGCGACCCGCTCGGGCCCCTGCTGCGGGCCCGCCTGGACGAGCTGGAACTGGCGGCCGTCCCGCACGCGCCGACCACCCACCACTGCGTCGCCCTGGTGCGCGCGCTGCACGAGTCGGGCCGGCGGGTGGCCGTGGTGACGGACGTCTGCGAGGAGGCCGTACGCCGCTATGTGGAGCCGTACCGGCTGCCGCTGGACGGCGTCCACGGGCGCGGTCCGCATCCGGCGCCGCTCATGCCGGACCCCGAGCGTCTGCTGGGGGCGCTGCGGTCCCTGGGCGTCGGGGCGGCGGCCGGCGTGCTGATCGGGGCCACGGTGGCGGAGCTGACCGCCGCCCAGCGGGCGGGTCTGCGGTTCGTCGGCCTCGCGCGCAGTCCCACCGTGGAGCAGGATCTGCGGGCCGCCGGGTGCCGGGTGACCGTCCGGTCGCTGACGGAGGTGCTGGAGGCGGCACGCGCCCGGTAGTCGGTGCCCGGCCAGGGACGGGGGCGACGGGCGGCCGGACACCGGCGAACCCCCCGTTCGGCGGCTCCCCGCCCGGCCCCCTCCAGCGGGCGCCCGCCCTCCCGCCCCCGCACGATGCGAAGGAGGGTCACCACCCGGCGGCCCGCTCACGAAGGCCCGGCGGCCGCCACGGCCTGTGCTCTCGGGAGGACCTTCCATGACCGCCAGTCTGGAGCAGCTGCGACGCTGCCACTTCGCCGTCGACCTCGGCGCGGCGCGGACGCGGGTGTACGTCAAGGGGGCCGGCCTCGTCGTCGACCAGCCGTCCGTCGCCGCCATGAACACCCGCACCGGCGCGCTGATCGCGGTCGGCGAGTTCGCCGAGAAGATGACCGGCCGCACCCCGCACTACATCCGCGTCATCCGCCCGGTCTCCGGCGGCACGGTCGTCGACATCGAGATGGCACAGCGCATGCTGCGGCACCTGATCGGCGACAAGATCCGCCGCCAGCTGCGCCGCAAGCCGTTCCTGCGGGCCGCCGCCTGCACCCCGCACGACGCCGACCCGCTGGCCCAGCGCGCGGCCGTCGAGACGCTGGTCGGGCTCGGCGCCCGGCGCGTCGAACTCGTCGACACCCTCATCGCCGCCGCCGTCGGCTGCGGGCTGCCCGTGGAACGGCCGGAAGCCACCATGATCATGGTGTGCGGAGCGGCCGCCACCCAGGTCGCCGTCCTCTCCCTGGGCTCGATCGTGACCGCCGAACGCGTCCCCGTCGGCGGCGAGGCCGTGGACCACGCGATCGTCCAGCACCTGCGCCACGAACACGAGTTGATGCTCCCGAGCCAGTCCGTACGGCCGCTCCAGCTGGCCCTGTCCGGCAACGGCCTCACCCCGGAGGGCCCGGCCTCCACGGAGATCCACGGCCGGGACGTGGCCACCGGCCTGGCCCGGTCCGTGCGGATCGACACCGCGGCCGTACGGGTCGCCATCGAGACTCCGCTGACCGCCGTCCTGGACGGCATCGGACGAGTGCTGCGGGACTGCCCTCCGGACCTGGTGGCCGACCTCGCCGACCGCGGGATCATGATGGTCGGCGGCTCCGCCCTGCTGCCCGGCTTCGACCAGATGCTCCGTGAGGCCACCGGCATGCCGGTGGCCATCGCCGAACGGCCCGACATCTGCGCCGCCCAGGGCCTGGGCGCGATGCTGGAGGGCAGGATCGAGCCGCTCACACTGCGGCCCATCGCGACCGCCTGACGGATCGTCAGCAACCGTACGGGAGGCGTCACAGGCTTTCCGGGGCAGCCCGCGACCGACGCACGGCCCCCGGCGCGACCCCGTTCCCGGCCGGCCGGCAGCCGTGCGTCGGTCGTACGGTGCGCCGCACGGCCTCACGCCGCGAACGCGTGCGGCGTCCTGCCCGGCCCTACGCCGCGAGCGCGTGACCGGGGTGCAGGACGACCTTGGTGTAGCCCTCGACCCGCTGGTCGAACTTCTCGTACGCCCTGGGCGCCTCCTCCAGCGGCACCTCGTGGGAGACCACGAAACTGGGCTCGGCGCGCCCCGCGACGATCATGTCGCGCAGCTGGCGGTTGTACCGCTTGACGTTGCACTGGCCGGTGCCCATCTGCTGGCCCTTCTCGAACATCCTGCCGATGGAGACCAGCAGCTGACCGCGCTTGGCGTGCTCGTCGGGCGCGCCCGGGTCGGACGGCACGTACAGACCCGGTATGCCGAGCATGCCCGTCGGCCGGACCGTCTCCACCAGGGTGTTGAGGACGACGGCGGGTTCCTCGTGGCTCGCGTCGTGCGCCTGGGCCTGGTAGCCGACGGCGTCGACGCCCTTGTCCGTTCCCTCGCCGCCGGTCTGCTCCTTGATCTGCTCGGTCGGATCGCCCTGGGTGAAGTCGATCGGGACGACTCCGATCTCCTCGGCCTTGGCGAGCCGCTCGGGCACCCGGTCCACGCAGAACACCTTCGCCGCACCGCGCAGCATCGCGGAGTACGCGGCCATCAGCCCGACCGGGCCGGCACCGAAGACGGCCACGCTCTCGCCGGGGGACACCTGGGCGAGTTCGCACCCGTGGTAGCCGGTCGGGAAGATGTCGGCGAGCAGCACGAAATCGGTCTCGAACTCGTCGCCCGGCGGCAGCTTCAGACAGTTGAAGTCGGCGAACGGCACCCGCAGCCGCTCGGCCTGCCCGCCGGTGTACGGACCCATGGCCACATAGCCGTAGGCGCCGCCGGCGAAGCCGGGATTGACCGTCAGGCAGAAGCCGGTCTTCCCGGCGAGGCAGTTCTTGCAGAATCCGCAGGCGACGTTGAACGGCATGACGACCCGGTCGCCCTCGGACAGGGAGGTCACGCCCGAGCCGACCTCCTCGACGATGCCGAGGTTCTCGTGCCCGAACACGATGCCCGCCTCGGCCGCGGTCCGGCCCTCGTACATGTGCAGGTCGGAGCCGCAGATGGCGGAGGACGTGACGCGCACCAGCACGTCGTTGGGGTGCTGGATCCGTGGATCCTCGACGTCCCTGACGGTGACACTGAAGGGCTTCTCATAGACGACGGCTTTCACCTGGCTCACCTCCGCGTCGAACGCCGGGTGACGACGGACCGCCCTGACCGAGACCCTGCCGGCACGCACCGGAAGAAGGCCCCCCGGTCCGTTTCGCAGCCCCGGGCGCTCTGGCTCCCACTGGATACTTCCAGGGAACGCCCCTCCCGCACGCGCTGCAACTCCCGGCCGGGCACCGCCCGCGGGAAGGCGCACGCGGTGCCCGCCGGTGCCGTGCGGGCGACACACGGTGCCGCCGGGACCGGGTGGCCAGGTGGTCCGGGCGGCCAGGTGGTCCGGACGGCCAGGCAGTCCGGACGGCCGGGAGGTCAGGACGGCCGGACGGTCCGGACGGCCAGGCAGTCAGGACGGCCGGGAGGTCCGGGCGGTCTAGCGGGCGTGCCAGTGATACCGGCGTTCCGGCCGGCCCGCCTGCCCGTAGCGCAGGGAGACCACCGCGCGGCCCGTGACGGCGAGGTGTTCGAGGTAGCGGCGCGCGCTGACGCGGGAGATGCCGACGCGGGTCGCGCACTCGGCGGCGGAGAGGGTGCCCTCGGCCGTGCGCAGCGCCCGTTCGACGAGCTCCGAGGTCTCCACGCTCATGCCCTTCGGCAGGGCGGGCGCCGCCGCCGGCGCCGCGACCCGGCCCAGCGCCCGGTCCACGTCAGCCTGTCCGCGCACGACCCCGGCGCCCAGTTCGCCGCGCCGGGTGCCGTAGCGCTCCAGCCGGTCCCTCAGCTCCTCGGCGTCGAACGGTTTCAGCAGGTAGTCCACGACTCCGTGGCGGACCGCTCTGCGCACCGCCTCCGCCTCCCGGGCGGCGCTGATCACCATCACGTCGCAGTCGTGGCCGGCGGACCGCAGCCGGGGGACGACGTCCAGGCCGAACATGTCGGGCAGGTAGAGATCGAGCAGCACCAGGTCGGGCTCCAGCTCGGCGGCGGCGGTGAGCGCCCGCTCGCCGCAGTCCGCGGTGCCGACGACGCGGAATCCCTCGACGCTGTCGACGAACCCGCGGTGGATCCGCGCCACCATGAAGTCGTCCTCGACCACGAGTACGTCGATCATCGGACCTCCTCCGTCTCCCTGTCGGCCGGCCGGCCCACGGACATCCACGCGATGAACATGGCGCCCTCCTGCGTGTTGGACACCGACACCTCGCCCCCTCTGCGGGTGCAGACCAGCCGCGTCAGCGCCAGTCCGATCCCCCGGTCGCCGCCCTGTGCGGCCTTGGTGGTGAAACCGTGCCCGAACACCTCCTGCGCGAGCTCCGGGGCCACACCCGGCCCCGAGTCCCGTACGACGATCTCCACGCTGGAGGCGTCCTGGCGGAGTTCGACCTCCACCCAGGCCTCGCCGTCGTGGTCGCCGGCGGCCGGAGCGGCCGCGTCGAGGGCGTTGTCGACGAGGTTGCCGAGGACGGTCGCCACGTCCGCGGAGTCCGTCGGCTCCAGCTTGTCGAGAGCGGTGCGCTCGGAGATCCGCAGCCCGACCCTGCGCTCCGCGGCGAGCGCCGACTTGGCCATGAGCAGCGCGGCGACGGCCCGGTCCCGGACCCGGCTGGTGAGCGTCAGGTCGAGCGACTCGCGGTGTCTGCGCAGGGCACGGACGTACCGTACGACCTCGTCGTGCTCGCCGATCTGGATGAGTCCGGAGATGGTGTGCAGCTGGTTGGAGAACTCGTGGGTCTGGGCGCGCAGCAACTCGGTGCTGCTGCGGAAGGACCCCAGCTCACGCTCCAGCTGGGCGAGTTCGGTGCGGTCGCGGAGGGTGGTCACCGAGCCGAGGCGGCGGCCGTCCTTGGTGACGTCCATCCGGTTCATCACCAGCACCCGGCCCCGGCGCAGGACCACCTCGTCCCGGTGCTCCCCGCCGGTCCCGGACAGGACGTCGTACAGCCTGCCGCCGACGCCCAGCTCGGCCAGGCTCCTGCCGACGCAGTCCTCGGGCAGGCCGAGGAGTGCGCGGCCGACCTCGTTGACGAGGGTGAGTCTGAGCTGGGGGTCGAGCGCGATCACCCCCTCCGCCATCCCGAACAGCATGGCCTCGCGGTGCTCGGCGAGGCCGGCGATCTCCCGCGGTTCGAGGCCGAGGGTCTGGCGTTTGATGCGCCGGGCCAGCAGCCAGGAGCCGGCCACCCCGAGCACGCTGGCGATGCCGAGGTAGGCGAGCAGATAGGAGGAGGCGCCGTTCAGGCGCTGCCAGACCGTGGGCGAGACCCGTCCGATCATGACGGTGCCGAGGTGCTCGCCGAGGTGGTCCGGGTCGGCGCCGAGCACCGGGACCTGGGCCACCAGCTCGCGGACCCCGCCCACCGGCAGTTCTCCGGACCAGCCGCGGGCCAACCCCACGTCGGGGCCCGACACCGGCAGCCGGGTGCCGACCAGGGTGGGGTTGGTGGCGGCGACGATTCTGCCGCGGGCGTCGGCGACCGTCACGGAGGAGACGTTCGACTGGGTCAGCCTGGTCTGCAGCAGCGGCGCGAGGGTCTCGGCGGGCGCGGGCCCGGCGAGCTGGCTGCGCAACAGGGGGTTTCCGGCCATCTCCTCGGCGAGGGCGGTGACCCGGCGGCCCTCCACCCGGTCGAAGGTCGCCTCGGACTGTGCCAGCGAGACAGCGGCCACCGCGACCAGCACGACCAGCACGATGGCGAGCTGCAGTACCAGCAGCTCACCGGCGAGCGTATGGCGACGTGACGCAACGACCACTATGAACTCAACCTTCAATGCTCACACAAGGCAGACGGGCTGTCCGGGGAATCGCACAATCATGGCGCCGGACTCGCCCAAGCGAAAGAGATGAGCCATGAGATCTCGCAGAGCCGCGTTTCTCACCGCGCTTGCCACCGTGTCGATGCTCTCCGTCAGCGCCTGCGGCGCCACGGCGGAGAAGGAGGACTCGGGCGGCGCGGGCGCGGGCGACAAGCCCGTCTCCGGACTGCGCCTGATGGTCCCCAACACGCCGGGCAGCGGCTACGACACCACCGCCCGCACCGTCGCCCAGGTCATGCAGGACTCCGAGGTCGCCTCCGGGGTCCAGGTGTACAACCTGCCCGGCGCGGGCGGCACGGTGGGCCTGCAGCGCCTGGTGAACGAGAAGGGCAACGGCAAGCTGGCCATGCAGATGGGCCTGGGGGTCGTGGGAGCCGCCCACACCTCGAAGTCGTCGGCGACCCTGACCGACACCACCCCGATCGCCAAGCTGATCGAGGAGGCCGGCGCGATCGTCGTGTCCAAGGACTCCCCGTACAAGACGATCGACGACCTCGTCACCGCGTGGAAGAAGAACCCCAGGAAGGTCGCCGTGGGCGGCGGCTCCTCGCCGGGCGGCCCGGACCACCTGCTGCCGATGCAGCTGGCGCAGGCCGTCGGCATCGAGCCGAAGCAGGTCAACTACGTCGGCTACGACGGCGGCGGCGAGCTGCTGCCCGCCATCCTGGGCGACAAGGTCGCCTTCGGCGCCAGCGGCTTCGGCGAGTTCCTCGACCAGATCGAGGCCGGCCAGGTGCGGGTCCTCGCGGTGACCAGCGAGAAGCCGATCGACGCGGTGAAGGACGCCCCCACGCTGAAGGACTCCGGCATCGACCTGGTCTTCACCAACTGGCGCGGCATCGTCGCCCCGCCCGGGATCACCGAGGCGCAGAAGAAGACCTGGACCGACAGCCTGACCAGGATGCACGACTCCGAGCAGTGGAAGACCGAGCTGACCAAGCGCGGCTGGACCGACGCCTTCGTCACCGGCGACGCCTTCAGCACGTACCTGAAGAACCAGGACAAGTCCGTCGGCGGTCTGCTGACCGAGCTCGGGCTGGCATGAGCGCCCCGACGGACGAGCTGAGCACGAAGAGCACCCGTCCGCCGGAGGGCGGGGACCGCGCGCAGTACGGCGTGTGCGCGTTCGTCGCCCTCCTGGGCGCCGCGGTGATCGTCGACGCGTTCGGGATCCCGCACGTCAACAGCGGCACCGACCCGGTCGGGCCACGCACGGTGCCGCTCGTCCTCGGCGTCCTGCTCGTGCTGGTCGCCGCCCTGTACGCCGTCGACGTGGCCCGCGGCGGCCACGGCGAACCCGAGGCCGGCGAGGACGTCGACCTCTCCCAGGGCAGCGACTGGCGCACGGTCCTGCTGCTGACCGGCGTGTTCCTGGTGAACGCGGTGCTGATCGAACCGCTCGGCTGGGTGATCAGCGGGACGCTGCTCTTCTGGGGCACGGCCCTCACCCTCGGCAACCGGCACTACGTCCGCAGCCTGCTGATCGCGGTGGCGCTGTCCCTCACCACCTTCTACGCCTTCGCGATCGGGCTCGGTGTGAACCTCCCGGCCGGTGTCCTGCAAGGAATCCTGTGATGGACAACCTGAACAACCTCATGCAGGGCTTCGCGGACGTCCTCGCCCCGATGAACCTGCTGCTGGCGCTGATCGGCGTCGTCATCGGCACCGCGGTGGGCGTCCTGCCGGGCATCGGCCCGGCGATGACGGTGGCCCTGCTGCTGCCGATCACCTACGGAATGGAGCCGGTCCAGGCGTTCATCATGTTCGCCGGCATCTTCTACGGCGGCATGTACGGCGGCTCGACCACCTCCATCCTGCTGAACACCCCCGGGGAGTCGTCCTCGGTGGTGACGGCCATCGAGGGCAACAAGATGGCCAAGGCGGGCCGGGCGGCGCAGGCCCTGGCCACCGCCGCGATCGGCTCCTTCGTGGCGGGCACCATCGGCACGCTGCTGCTGGTGCTGGTGACCCCCTTCGTGGTCCGGTTCGCGGTCGGTCTGGGCGCGCCGGACTACTTCGCCCTGATGCTGCTGTCGTTCATCGCGGTGACGTCCGTGCTGGGCTCCTCCCGCATCCGCGGTCTGATCTCGCTGCTGCTGGGGCTGACGATCGGTCTGATCGGCATCGACGCGGTCTCCGGGCAGCAGCGGCTCACCCTGGGCGTTCCGCAGCTGGCGGACGGCATCGACGTGGTCGTCGTCGCCGTCGGCATCTTCGCCGTCGGCGAGGCGCTGTGGGTGGCCGCGCACCTGCGGCGCAGGCCGGCCGAGGTCGTCCCGGTCGGGCGGCCGTGGATGGGCCGGGCCGACTGGAAGCGGTCGTGGAAGCCCTGGCTGCGGGGCACGGCGTACGGTTTCCCGTTCGGCGCGCTGCCGGCCGGCGGCGCGGAGATCCCCACCTTCCTGTCGTACGCCACCGAGAAGCGGCTGTCGCGGCACCCCGAGGAGTTCGGCAAGGGCGCGATCGAGGGCGTGGCCGGTCCCGAGGCGGCGAACAACGCCTCCGCCGCCGGCACCCTGGTCCCGATGCTGGCCATCGGCCTGCCGACCAACGCGACCGCCGCGGTGATGCTCGCCGCGTTCCAGTCGTACGGCATCCAGCCCGGGCCGCTGCTGTTCGAGCGCGAGGCGAGCCTGGTGTGGGTGCTGATAGCCAGCCTGTTCGTCGGCAACCTGCTGCTGCTCCTGCTGAACCTGCCGCTCGCGCCCGCCTGGGCGAAGCTGCTGCGGATCCCGCGCCCCTATCTGTACGCGGGGATCCTGTTCTTCGCGTCGATGGGCGCGTACGCGGTCAACGCCCAGCCGCTGGACCTGTTCCTGCTGCTGGTGCTGGGCCTGCTCGGCTTCGCGATGCGGCGGTTCGGACTGCCCGTGCTGCCGCTGATCGTCGGCGTGATCCTCGGCCCGCGCGCCGAACTCCAGGGCCGGCGCTCCCTTCAGCTGTCCGGCGGCGAACTGTCCGGCCTGGTGGGCGGACCGGTGTCCTGGACCGTCTACACGGTGATCGTCCTGGTGCTGGCCTGGCCGCTGGTCCGGCGGTTCGTGGTCCGTCCCCCGCGTCGCGAGACCCCCGCGTGAGCGAAGAGTGCCCGAAGAGGCAGGAGGAGAAGCTGACATGACCGTACTGGTCGGATACGTGCCCTCACCCGAGGGGGAGGCCGCGCTGCGGGCGGGGATCGACGAGGCCCGGCTGCGCGGCGAGAGGCTGCTGGTGGTGAACACCTCGCGCGGGGACGCCACGGTGGATCCGCGGTTCGCGCAGGAGCCCGAACTGGCCCATGTCCGCGAGGACCTGGCCGCGCTGGGCGTCGAGTTCGACATCCGCCAGGTGCTCGGCGGCCGGGACGCGGCCGAGGAGATCGTCGAACTGGCCGCGGGGGCGGACGTGTCCCTCGTGGTGATAGGCCTGCGGCGGCGGAGCGCGGTCGGCAAGCTGATCATGGGCTCGGCGGCGCAGCGGATCCTGCTGGACGCCGGGTGCCCGGTCCTCGCGGTGAAGGCGGCGGGTTAGGCGATGATCTGGAAGACGTTCGGCTGGTCGTTCGCCGTCACGGCGCTCGGGCTCGCCTTCGCGGCGTGGCAGTGGGGCTGGAAGGCCTTCGGGATCGTCCTGATCCTCTCCGTCCTGGAGATCTCGCTGTCGTTCGACAACGCGGTGGTCAACGCCGGGATCCTGAAGAAGATGAACGCCTTCTGGCAGAGGATCTTCCTCACCCTCGGCATCCTGATCGCGGTGTTCGGCATGCGGCTGGTCTTCCCGGTGGTGATCGTGGCGATCAGCGCCGAGGTGGGCCCGGTGGAGGCCGTCCGGCTCGCCCTCGACGAGCCGGAGCGGTACCAGGGCCTGGTCACCGACGCCCACCCGGCGATCGCGGCCTTCGGCGGCATGTTCCTGCTGATGATCTTCCTGGACTTCGTCCTCGAGGAGCGGGAGATCGCGTGGCTGGCCTGGCTGGAGCGGCCGCTGGCCAGGCTGGGCAAGGTCGACATGCTGTCGGTGTGCGTCGCGCTGATCGCCCTGGCGGTGACGGCGACGACCTTCGCGACCCACGCGCACGTCAGCACCGGCCATGCCGACAAGTCGGCCACCGTGCTGCTCTCGGGTGTCGCCGGCCTGATCACGTACCTCGTGGTCGGCGGTCTCTCCGCCTACTTCGAGAACAGACTCGAGGACGAGGACGAGGACGAGCAGGAGCAGGAGGAACAGGAGAAGGAGGAGGCGGCGGCGGTCCGGGCCGGGGGCCGGCCGGTCTCGGCGGCCGCCCTGGCGGGCAGGGCCGCGTTCTTCCTCTTCCTGTACCTGGAGGTCCTGGACGCCTCCTTCTCGTTCGACGGGGTGATCGGCGCCTTCGCCGTCACCAACCACATCTTCTGGATGGCGCTCGGCCTCGGCATCGGCGCCATGTACGTCCGGTCGCTGACGATCCACCTGGTCCGCCAGGGCACCCTGGACGACTACGTCTACCTCGAACACGGCGCCCACTACGCGATCGGGGCCCTCGCCGTGATCCTGCTGGTCACCGTGGAGCACCAGATCAGTGAGGTCGTCACCGGTCTGATCGGAGTGGTCCTGATCGCGGCCTCGTTCCTGTCGTCCGTGCGCCGCAACAAGGCGCTCGAAGCGGCCGGGGCGGGCCGGCCGACCCCGGCGGAGGAGACCGGCCGGTCCCTGACCGCGTAGTGCCCGCACCTCGTCCTTCCCTCGCGCAGCCGGCTCCGCCCCCTCGTCGGGCGGAGCCGGCTGCGTGTCCGTGACACCGCGTCTTCGCGTCTCCGCCTCTCCGGTCTCCGGTCTCCGGTCTCCGCGCCGGGTTCCCCGTATGGCCGACGTGGCCGACGTGGCCGACGTGACCGGCACGATCCGCCACCGCACCGTCCTGCGCGACCGTCCCGCCGACGGCCGATGCCTGCGAGCCGTGCCCGACGGGGCGAACGTCGCCCGATGCTGCACTAGCCTCTTCACCCTCAACGAAGGCGAACTGACTTACGTCGAACACCGTTTAGGGGAACACACGTGTCAGATCAGCGGCCGTCGCCGTCGGACCCGGCGACGAGCGAGGCCACCGCGCTGCGGCAGGCAGGCGCCTCCCCCCTGCGTCCGGACGACCCCGAACAGGTCGGCCCCTACGTGCCGTTGGCCCGGCTGGGCAGCGGCGGCATGGGACGCGTCTACCTGGCACGCCCCGTCGACGACAGCCCCGGCCTCGTCGCCCTGAAGGTGATCCGGCCGGAGTACGCGGAGGACCCCCGCTTCCGGCGCCGGTTCGAACGGGAGGCAGCCGTGCACGCCAGGCTGCGCACCCCGCACGCGCCGAAGCTGTGCGGCACCGGTTTCCGGGACGAACTGCTGTGGATGGCCACCGAGTACCTCCCCGGACCGGACCTCGCGCAGGCCGTACGGGAGGACGGCCCGCTCGCCACCGCAACGGTCTGGCAGGTGGCGGAGCACCTCGCGCGGGCCCTGTGCGAACTCGCCGCCGCGGACATCGTCCACCGCGACCTCAAGCCGTCCAACGTCCTGCTCACCCTCCGCGGCGCGCACCTCATCGACTTCGGCATCTCCAGGGCGGCGGAGGCGAGTTCGATCACCGGCACGGGCAACCGGGTCGGCACCCCCGCCTACATGTCGCCGGAGCACCTCAGGACGGGCCGCTCCGACACGGCGTCGGACGTGTTCTCGCTGGCGGGGACGCTGGTCTTCGCGGTGGCCGGACGGGCCCCGTTCGGCGACGGCACCGGCGTCGACGTCATGCACCGGGTGGCCTTCGAGGAACCCGACCGGGAACTGCTCGGCGAGATCTCGTCGACGGACCCGGCACTCGGCTCGCTGCTGTCGGCCTGCCTGGCCAAGGAGCCCGGCCGGCGCCCCACCCCGGCGGAACTCCTGCGGACGGCCGCACGGCACGCCGGCCCGCCCGGCTGGCCCGACCCGCTGGGCGGCAGGGTCCTGGCCCGGCAGCGGGCGTACGAGGTGCTGTTCCGGATCCCGGTCGACCGCAGGGCCCGCTTAGCCCGCCCCACCCCGGCACCGCCCCCTCCGCCCGCTCCGCCCGCTCCGCCCGCGGAACCGACGCCCTCCCCCGCGGCGACGCACCCGCCCGGCACCCCTCGCGGCGGCCGGCGCCGCAAGCCGCTGCTGGCCGGCGCCGCCGTCGTCGCCCTCTGTCTGACCGCCGCGGGAATCTACGCCCTGACCGGCCGGAACATCCCCGCCACGGCCGGCTCCCCCGGATCGGCCGCGACCGCCCCCGCCGACTCCGGTGCGGGTTCCGGCGGCACCGCCTCCTCCCCCTCGCGCGGCATCCGCGGCGGCGCGTCCACCAGGGGCGGTGTGTCCACCGGGGGCGGCAGCGCGGCCCGCCCCGACGGCTCCACCGACGAGACCTCCGGCCCGCTCGCCACCGCCTCCCCGTCCCCCTCCGACGGCCGTACGCCCACCCCCGCCGCCCCACCGGCCGGACCCGGTGCCTCCACCGACCCCGCCCCGGCCCCCAGCAGCCCCGCCGCGGAGCCCGTGACCGCGCCCTGGAACACCGACTGCACCCACTACCTCGGCAGCGGCCGCACCCGCCGGGGCGACACCGGAAAACGCGTCCTGCAGGTGCAGTGCATGCTGACGAAGCGCGGCTACGGCCTCGGCGACAGCGACAGCGACGGCGACTTCGGCCCCGGCACGGAAACCGCCGTACGCGATTTCCAGAACGACCGGGGACTGACGGGCGACGGCATCGTCGACCACGACACCTGGACGGCCCTGCACGCCGAGGACTGACGGCCGGACGCCCCCTCAGGACGCAACGGGCCACGGCCGGTTACGTCCATACGATCTCCCTTCTCACCCCCGTGACCTGCGGCGAGAGTAGTTCCTGCCACCGGGCGCACCACCCGCTGCGAACCCTCACAGCTGCACCTGCAGGGCAGCTGTCCGGGGAGCGACGTGCCATCGCCCGCTCGACTTCCACGCCGCAGGAGAACACCATGAAGCTGGGCAACACCGTTCGTCGCGCCTCCGCCGCCCTCGCCGTCGGCGCCATGTCCCTCGGACTGGTCACGGTCACCGGCGGAGCCGCGCAGGCCGCCGCCTCGTGCACCGGTGACGTGTCGATCTACGGCACGCTGTCGGACGGCAAGCTGACGTACACCCAGATCGCGCCGAACACCGGCGACCGGGTCAAGACGCTGATCGGGCCGGCCCTCGGCTTCACGCCCAAGGCGATGGCGACCCTCAACTTCAACACCGTCCTGGTCACCTCGACCGCCGGCGACCTCTACCGGGTGGACGTGCAGACGAACAACACCTCGCTCGCCCTCGCCGGGGTCGAGAAGATCTGGGACGGCGGCTGGACCTTCGACAAGATGGTCTACGACGGCGCCGGTCATCTCTACGGAACGGTCGAGGGCCAGCTCCACCAGTACCTCGTGTCGCAGGACAAGCCCCAGGGCTCGGCACACATAGGCCAGCACGTCGTCATCGACACCGGCTTCGTCCTGAAGACGCTGGCCGCGGCCGGTGACGACCGCATCATCGCCTCGACGGCGGACGGCCGCCTGCTCAGCTACAAGATCAACGGTGTGAACGACTGGGACCGCGCGGTCCTGAAGTCGAGCGGCTGGTCGGGGGTGGACTCGCTCTCCTCGCCGGGCGGCGGCCTCTACTACGGCCGTACCAACGGCGGCATGTACTGGTACCACGACGTGGACCCGACCGACGGTGACGGCAGTGACATCGCCTACCACACCAACGACCCGGTGGACGCGTCCGGCTGGACCCAGAGCCTGCTGTCGGCCTACGCGGACAACTGCGCCTACGTGGCGCCGGCCCCTCCGAAGTCCGTACAGGGCGGCACGATCTACCGCAACGAGGTCATCGCCCGGGCCAAGGACTGGTACGGCCGCAACGTCCAGTACAGCCAGACCGCCTACGCCACCGACGTCGACGGCGACCACTCCTACCGCACCGACTGCTCCGGCTTCGTCTCCATGACCTGGCACCTCACCACCTCGCTGACGACGTCGACCCTCCCCAGCGCGGGCACGCAGATCTCCAAGGCCGACCTCCGGCCCGGTGACGCGCTGAACTCCAGCAGCGAGGGGCACGTGGTCCTCTTCGCGGGCTGGAAGGACCAGGACGCGGGCTCCTTCTACTACTACTCCGAGGGCAGCCCGAGCTCCGACATGAACTACTCGACCGCCAACGTCTACAGCGGCACCATCGACAGCCACCCGGCCTCGTCGTACGTCGCCCTGCGCTACGACAAGATCGCCTGACACACCGCCCGACGCCCCGAAGGCCCCGCCGATCCCGGCGGGGCCTTCCCGCGTTCCGGCCGGCTGCCCCGGAACGGCCGTCCCGGAACGCTGTCGTCCCCCTCTCAAGATCACCTACGCTCCGTGGAGCCGATCAGACCCGCGTGACCGAAGGAGCCCTCACCGTGCAGCAGACCGGCAGATTCCCCACCGCCGCAACAGCCACCGCAGCAGCCGTGGCGGCAGGCCTGCTCCTTGCGTCAGCACCCGCCGGGGCGGCGCCGAACTGGCAGACGGTCTCCACCGGCCCCACCTGGAGCTGCGCCCCCACCGTCGTCCACACCGCCGGGGCGGGCGTGGGCCTCCAGGCCTGTCTCGTGCGCAACGCGAACGACGACGCGCAGACCGTCCTGGTGGTCGTCAACAACTCCGGCTCGGCCGTGACGGTCTCGGCAACCGTCACCTCGGACTTCGCGGCCTCCGCCGGCTGCTCGACGTACACCCTGACGGCCGGAGAGCGCCGGGGCTGCTTCGGTACGACCGCGCACGTGCCGGACTGCCTGTACGGCGCCGGCCACCCCGACCCCGACGGCCAGACGTACGGCGGAAGCGCCCGGCTCACCGTGAACGGCGTGACCGGGTCGACCAGTTCACCGAGGACCGGCTGCGTCCCCGCCTGAGACACCGCGGCCCCGGCGGCCCCGGCTCGGACGGCTCACGTGAAAGGGCGGCGCCCCCTCGGTCCGAGGGGGCGCCGCCCTTTCGCGTGTGTCCAGGTGATCAGTACCAGTTGTTGGCCCGCCAGAAGTCCCACGCGCCGCACGGCGAGCCGTAGCGGCCGTCGATGTAGCTCAGACCCCACTTGATCTGGGTGAGGGGGTTCTCCTTCCAGTCGTCGCCCGCGACGTCCATCTTGGAGGCGGGCAGCGACTGCGGGATGCCGTAGGCGCCGGAGGACGGGTTGGTGGCGTTCCAGCGCCAGTTGCTCTCGTGGTCCCAGAGCTGCTCGAGGCAGGACCACTGGGCGGAAGTGGCCCAGGCGGTGTCCTTGTTGTTCATCATCTGCCGGCCGGCGGCCTTGACCTCGGTGATGTTGTCGCGGTCGACCGTGTCCGTGGTGGTGGTGCAGGTGTAGGTGCCCGGCTGGGCGGACAGCAGCTTCTGCGTCCAGCCGCTGGTGTTGACCGGGTCGTCCAGGTGGTAGGAGATGTCGGAGCCGGAGCCGTCGGTGGGGTTGGCGTCCTTGTACCAGTACATGGCACCGGTCGAGAGCCGGCCGTAGTAGAGGCCGCCACCGGGCGAGACGAGCTGGTTGAAGCCGGACCAGCCGGACGTCTTCAGGGCGTTGCTCTTCCAGGAGCCGGCGCCGGCGATCGAGTAGTCGAGCAGGCGCCCGTCCTCGGTGGTGGCGCTGAGCCGGTCGTCGCCGGTGGCGGTGAGCGTCTTCAGGACGAACCCGGTGTCGATCTCGGTGCGCACCCCGATGTGCTGGGAGCCCGCGGGCTTGTCCTCGGTCACGTTGTAGCGCAGCAACAGGCCCGCGGCCGTCGTGCCGTAGAGGTGCCCGTGACCGTCGTAGGTGAGCTTGTCATGGGTCCAGCCGCTGTCGGCGATCTTCACCGGTGCGTTGAGCAGGGCCAGGCTGGTGTTGTTGGTCTTGATGTCGACGCGGTAGAGGGCGCCGGCGGTCGACGTCATCAGCACGGTGTTGAAGTTGAGGGTCGCCATCGCCTTCGGCTCGAAGCCGAGGTCGGGACCGACGAGCACCTTGGCGAGGTCGCCGGTGGCCGGGTTGATGCTGCTGAAGGTCAGCCTGCCGTCGTCGAGCACGCCGTAGATGTTGACCCCGCCCGAACAGGTGGTGGCCGCTTCGGCGGTGGAGGCGGTGACCGTGAGGAGTCCGGTGGTGAGGACGCCGGCGGTCAGCAGGCCCGCGACTCTACGGCCGGTCGTGCGGATGTTCTTCACTTTTCGGTCCCCCTGGGGCGAGTGCGATCGGTAGGTCGGGCATCGGAAGGCGGCCGGCGGCGCGACCCGTGCGCGAGGTGCGTGCCGCGCGGCGGAGGCGGCGGTCGGCCTACTGCCAGCCGGCGTCGGCCGGGGCGACCTGCCAGCCGGCATCGGCGACGACGGAGAAGGAGGTGTCGGCTTCGGACAGGGACGCGACGGCCGGGGCGGCGACGGACGCGGCGATGACGAGGGAGGCGACCGCGGCGGCCTTGGCGATCCGAGTGCGAAGCATGACTGGTCCCGTTTCTGAGTCGGTTGCGGTGTCCCGGTCCGGTGGCCGCGTCCCGCGGTGACGCTCGCCCTGGCCGGTGATCAATAGCTTCGCCGCAGCTCAAGTCCGTGAGAAGGGCTCATGGATGGACGGAAGGGGCCTTGGACTCATACGTCCACGGCGGCCGTTTCAGTCCACCGGCTGCGGCACGAACGCCAACGGCAGCAGCGGCACCCCCGCGCCGGTCAGCCGTGCCGACGCCAACTGCGGTACGGCGCGCCGCAGTCGGCCGCAGACCCGGACGGCCCGCTCCTCCGCCTCGTCGAGCGCACCGGCCACGACATAGAAGCCGAGCGTGAGCGCGGACGAGGAGCGGGGGTGCACGGCGACGTGCTCGACACGGTCACCGGGGAGAATCGCTGATCGCACCAGGACCTTCACGTCGTGCGGGAGTTGCTCTCCGCACGGCAGTTCCAGATGCGTGTGCACAAGGTACATGCGCTCCAGGGTCGCAAGCGGAGAACCCCTCGGAGCCCCTCCGGTATGGCCGGTTGAGGCCGGGGCCCGTTCCGGCCCCACCTCTCTCCCCGTGACGATGCCTCACCTCTCTGCGAAGATCTTGTTCGAATCAGGGACGTGCCGTGCAGAAAATGGGGGGCCACATGCTGACCGCACTCGGACTCGACACCGTCGCGGAGACGGTGTACCGCGCCATGCTCAGAGAGCCGACGGCAGGCGTCACGGCGCTCGCCACCGAGGTGGGGCTGCCCGAGGAAGAGGTGCGCGACGCCCTCGACACGCTGAGCGAACTGGCTCTGGTGCGTCCCGCCGCCGGGGACGCGGGCCGGCTCCGCGCGGTCTCCCCCGACATCGGCATGGAAATCCTGATGGCCCGCCAGCAAGCGCAACTGGCGGCTCACCAGCGGCGTCTGGAGGCCTCTCGGGCGGCCGCGGCCCAGCTCATATCCGAGTACGCCGAGCTCCGTCCGGACGCCAGTCATCCGGGTGTGGAGCAGCTCGTCGGACTCGACCGGATCCGCGACCGGCTGGCGGTGCTCACCCGTGAGGTGACAAAGGAGTTCCTGGCCTTCGCGCCGGGCGGACCGCAGACCGCCGAGAACATGGCCGCGTCACGGCCGCTGAACCAGGACCTCCTCGGCCGCGGGGTCCGCATGCGGACGATCTACCTCGACAGCGTCCGCACCCACCGGCCGACCGTCGAACACGCCACCTGGCTCTCCGGGCTGGGCGGCCGGGTCCGCACGGTCCCCTCCCTGCCGACCCGCATGATCCTCATGGACCGGCGGATCGCCATGATCCCGGTCAGCAGCGACGACACCGCCGCCGGAGCGGTCCTCCTGACCGGGCAGGGCACGCTCACCGCGCTGTGCGCGCTCTTCGAGACCACCTGGGAGGCCGCCCAGCCGCTCGGTGAGGTCGTCCCCACCGATCCCCACGGCCTCACCGGCCAGCAGGCGACCGCCCTGCGCCTGCTGGCCGAGGGCCACACCGACGAGACGATCGCCAAGCGGCTCGGGGTCTCCCACCGCACGGCCCGGCGGATCGCCTCCGAACTGATGGACCGCCTCGCCGCCCGCAGCCGCTTCGAGGCCGGCGTCCGGGCCGTCCAGCAGGGCTGGCTTCCGGCCTGCCCCTGACCGCGCGGCCGCAGATCCCGCCCGGTGTCCTCCCCGGGGTTCGCGAGGGTGACCCGAACAGGTACCGGGCCGCGCCCGTCGGCCGGGGTGGACAAGCCGCAGGCGGATGCCCGGTTACGGTCGGTCGGCGAGCGGCCGGGACCGGCCGGCGTACGGGAGGTGCAGTTGTGTCGACCACGGGCCCACGATCCACTGTCGCGATGCTCCCGGTCATCTCGGGACTCGCGCTGGCTTTCACCATCACGGCCGTCGACCCGCTGGTCCTCAGTCTGAACATGCCGCAGATCAGCCGGGCCCTCGACGTGCCGCCCGACGCCGTCGGGTTCCTGGGCGGCGCGGCGACGCTGATCGTGGCCGCCGCAGTGCTCGCAGTCGGCAGCCTCGGGGACGCATTCGGGCTCAAGCGGCTGCTGATGCTCGGGCTGGTCGGCGACATCGTCGTCAACCTGCTCTCCGCGATCTCCCCCGGCTACGTCTTCCTGCTGGTGACGCGCCTCCTCGACGGTCTGGCGCTGGCCGCGATCCTGGGCGTGTCGATGGCCCTGCTCAAGGCGTCGGTGCCGCCGGAGAAACGGCCGACGGCCATCGGCATCTTCATGGCCATCGACATGGTGATGTGCGGGGTGGTCCCCGCGGCCGGGGGCTGGGTGGTGGAGGCCGTCGGCTGGCGGTGGCTGTTCCTGGTCGCCCCCCTGCTGTCGCTCATCGCGCTCTGGCTGACCGTGCGGCACGTCACCGAGCCCCCCGTCCTGCAAGGGCGCAGGATCGACGTCGTCGGCATCAGCCTGGTCGGCGTCACCCTGCTGACCCTCGTCCACGGCGTCGCCGAGGCGGAGAACGGGATCTCCCAGCGCCAGGCCTGGCTGCCGCTGGCGATCAGTGCGGTCGCCGGGGTGCTGTTCGTGCTCCGTGAGCGCCGGACACCGGACCCGGTACTGGACCTGTCGCTGTTCCGCAGCGGCCCGTTCGCGGTGGCCGCACTGGCCAGCCTGACGCTCAACTTCCTCGTCGCCGGGTTCAGTTTCGCCCTCGGGCAGTTCGGCAGTGTGATCCTCTCGCTGCCCCCGCGCACCATCGGTCTGCTGTTCCTTCCCGGCACCCTGGCGATCGCGGCCGGTGTCATCCTCGCCGGGCGCCTGATCGGGAAGTACACCCCCCGGCCGGTCCTCATCACCGGCCTGCTGGTGATGGTCGCGGGCGGGCTGCTGATGGCGGCCACCGCCGATCCCGCGATGGCGCTGTGGATCGTCGTACTGGCGACCTGGCTCACCAACCTCGGATCGCTGGTGACCTCCTCGGCCGTGGCCGAGACCATCCTGGCGTCCGCCCCACCGGGGAAGTCCGGCGCCGTGGCCTCCGTGCAGCCGGCGTTCGGAATGACCGGCTACGCGCTCGGCCCCGCCGTATACCTCCTGCTGCTCAACCTCTTCTTCCAGCGGCAGTGGCTCAACGACGCCGAAGCGCGCGGCATTTCCGTCTCCGAGGCCCAACAGGCGGTGGACGCGACACGCAGCGCGATGGCCCACAGTCCGGGCACCGCCGGGTACGACCCGAACCTGCTCCAGCAGTCCGGACTCGACCTCGGGCTGGACTTCACCGACGGCCTGCGGCTCACCATGCTGGTCGTGAGCCTCCTGCCGATGGCCCTGGCCGTGGTGGCGTACCGCGTCATGCCCCGACGGCCCCGCACCACACCGGAGGGACCGACCGGGTCACCGGCCGCGGGGTCCTGATCCCGAACGCCACTCGGTCCGAAGGCGAGAAGGTCCCTTCGGCTGTCCGGCCCGGCGCGGAGGGTGCTCACCTCCTCGTGGGCGGCCACCGGGCGATGTCCGGCTGTCCGCCAGGGGATGCACGGCCGGACGCAGCGGGCGAGCATGGAAGAAAAGGGATGTTTCCCATGGAGGTTCCCATGACCGACAACGAGACCTTCGTCCGTGATCTTTTTCGGGCGTGGAACGAACGGGACTACGACTCGATCGCCGGGTCCGTCTCTCAGGACTGCACCCTCGTCGAGGAGGGCAGCGGAAGGACGCTGAAGGGTCCGGAGGGCTTCACCCAGCTCGCCAGAGCGATGTTCGACGCGATGCCCGACGGCACCTTCACCCTCGACCACCTCACGTCCCAGGGGGACACGGTGGTCGTCGAGTACACGGGCAGCGGGACCCAGACCGGCGACCTGGTCCTGCACGCGGGCACCGTGCCCGCCACGGGGCGTCAGGTCACGGTGCACGCGTGCGACATCTACGAGGTCGAGGACGACAAGATCAAGCGGGGCCGCGCCTATCTGGACACCGGCGCCATCATGAGCCAGCTGGGCCTGACCGAGCAGCTGCGGGGCTGACGGGAGTACGTCCGCGGCGGAGGGCTCCGGCCACGCCGACGACCGGGGGGCCGACGGCCGGGGGCCCAGAGCTGGTTTCGGCTGTCGGCTGTCGGCTGTCGGCTGTCGGCTGTCGGCTGTCGGCTGTCGGCTGTCGGCTGTCGGCTGTCGGCTGTCGGCTGTCGGCTGTCGGCAGCTTCCGACGGCACCGGCGGCACCGGCGGCTCGGGGGTCACGCGGTCGGCCCAACGGACCGCTCCCCGGCGGCGGAACCGGCGGGCCTGCGTAACATGAGGGCTGTGACAGCCCGTGCACAACACCTCCGAGCGTCATCACCCACGGGGTGGTGGCCGGCACCGCTGGTGCTCGGGCTGCTGATCGGCCTGTTCGGCATGCACGGCCTCGCGCCGGGTGGAACCGCCGTCAGCCGTCACCCCTCGTCCTCCTCCCACTCCGCCCACTCCTGGGGCCCTTCCCACTCCGTCCGCCCCTCCGCCGCCCCGCAGCACGCGGACCCGGCGGTGGTGAGTGCCGAACGCGTCTGCCACGGCGGCGGTGACGGCCGCGGGCACGCGGAGCATGCCGATCCGACGTGTTCCTCGGGCGCCGTGGGTGCGGGCCCGCTCCTTCCCGTGCCGGCACTCGACCCCACCGGTCAGGCGGTGGACCTGGTGGGCAGCCGCTCGTCCACGGCGACCGGACCGGAGGGCGGTCGCGCGCCTCCGTCACTCGCCGAGCTGCAACTCCTGCGGATATAGGCCGGTTCCGAGCCGTGTCGCCGCCGCCGCGCGTATCGCGGCGGGCAGGCGTACGGCCCTCCGCCACGTCCCGCGCCCTTCGCGCGCCCGTTCGCACACCGCAGGAGTTTCCGCATGACCAGCACTCGTTCCCTGATCCGCCGCGCCGCGCTCGGCACGGCGGCCGTCACCGCCGCTCTCGTCCTCGCCGCCTGCGGCAACGACGACGGCGGTTCCGACTCCGGAGCCGGCGCCGGCTCCGCGGCCGAGGGGTCGGCCTCGGCGAGCGCCGAAGCACACAACGACCAGGACGTGTCCTTCGCGCAGGGCATGATCCCGCACCACGAGCAGGCCATTCAGATGTCCCGGACGGCCGAGAGCCGTGCCTCCTCCAGCGAGGTCAAGGACCTCGCCGCGCGGATCGAGAAGGCGCAGGACCCGGAGATCACGGCCATGTCCGGGTGGCTGAAGGCGTGGGGGGAGGACGTGCCGGCGTCCATGCCCGGCATGGACCACTCGATGCACGGCACGGACGAGTCCTCGGGCCCGGGCATGCCCGGGATGATGGACGCCGAGGACATGGACGAGCTGATGAAGGAGTCCGGCAAGGGCTTCGACTCGATGTTCCTGACCATGATGGTCGAGCACCACGAGGGGGCCGTGGAGATGGCCACCACGGAGAAGGAGAAGGGCCGGTACGCGCCGGCCAAGGAGATGGCCGCGGACATCATCACCACGCAGAACGCCGAGATCGAGGAGATGAACAAGCTCCTCGGCAAGAGCTGACGACACCACCGTGCGGGGTCCGGGCCGCGACGGGGCGGCCCGGACGTCAGGGTCTGGTGAGAGGGCCGGCGTGCAACGCGCCCAGGCGGCGCCGGTACTCCTCCTCGTCGATCTCCCCGCGGGCCAGCCGCTCCCGGAGGATCTCCTCGGGCGTGGGCGCGGCCGGGGTGTGGGTGTGCTGCCGCGGGCTGTTGAGGGCGCGGATGAGCAGCACGACGACCGTGATGACCAGGGCCCAGAACAGAATCATGCCGGCCGACATCGCGAACCAGCCCCACCCGCCGACGTCGTGGTCGTACCAGAACATCATCGCCACTCACCTGCTCAGGCGTACCGGCGAAGGGGAGCCGGACGCCCCCCGGGACTTCTCGACTTCACCGACATGGTCCCTCCGGCCGGGGTGGCGGGTCAAGGGCCGTTGTTGCAGGCCAGACGTCTTCTCCCAGACGGTGATGGAGGAGGTGCTACGGCTGGAGGCGGAGACGGAGACGGAGACGGAGACGGAGGCGCGGGGATGGGCACCCCGGAAAGCACTCCGCCCCGCCGGGCGAACCCGGCGGGGCGGAGACGAGCACGAGGACCAGGTCTCAGATCCATCGTGCCGGGAGTTCAGGGAACCCCTGGCCGACCGTCGAGAAGCTCGGACACGGCAGGGACCGGACAAGTTCGGAACCGGCCGGCAGCGCCGGGTCCGCCACCACGACATGGACCCGGGGCGGGCGGGCGGGGTCGCCGATCGGCAGACCGCGACGCCCCAGTTCGCACAGTGCCGACCTCCTCCTCAACACCGCGTCCCTGCCGGCACACCGGTTCACCGGAATCAACGCCCTCCCTCCGCCCGAGACCTGGCCGACCGTTCCCCGCCCGGTCCTGCGAAACCGCTACGTCGCCCTGCTGAACTCCCAGCACCGGGGCCTGCATCAGCTGCCCCACAGGCATCACCTGCAATCCCGTCACCGGCTTGACCAGGTGAACACGACAAGTAGTTCAGCCAGCGGACCCGCAACGGCCAAGGTGCTTCCCCGGCCCCACACGGGCATAGGTCAAGAGCGCGTCCGTTCTGACCTTCGGCCCCGCACACGCGGGGACAACTCCTTGTCCGTCTTGCCCGGTTGGTTGAACTGCGGGTCGGCCCCGCGCACGTGGGGATGGCTCCGAGGTGGCGGTCGCGTTCGGTGCGCCGAAGCTGTCGGCCTCACGCATGCGGGGATAGGTCGTAGTGATGCGCCCCGGAGACATCGATCACCGAGGTCGGAAGCCGACAGACGCGTTCCTGCCTCCGGAGATCAGGCTCGTGCGTCTCGCTGCTGGACTTCCTTGAGGACTCCGGCCACCGTCGCGAAGTCATTGTCCACGTGGAGGACGGTGTGCCCATGGTGTACAGCTGTCGCACACACCAACAGGTCGATCGCTCCCGCCGCCCGATGCCGGCCCCTCTGGGTCAGTTTGTACTGGGCGGTGTCGACCCACCGCCAGGCGTTCTTCGGAACCGGGGAGAGCAGACAGAGCGCGTCCAGTTCCTCGGCCAGCTCATCTCGGTGAGACGGGCTGGTCGCCGAGTAGAGGAATTCGGCACGTGTCGGCTCGCAGAGGTGGAACACCCCGGCGGCGATGTGTCCCTCCCAGGGGCGCAGCGCACCTGGGGTACGGAACAGATGCCACAGAGCCGAGGTGTCCACCAGATACGTGATCACTCGAAGGCCTCGCGCCGCGCACGCTTCTCGGCTTCATGCGCCGCTGCGGCCTGCTCGAACTCGCCGCGCTCACCTCGCGCAGCCAGCTTCTCCGCGGCCTCAAGCCTCCTGATCCGCGCCACGTAGTCCCGAAGCGCCGTGTTGACGGTCTCCTTCTTCGTCGTGGCACCCATGAGCCGCATGGCCTCGGCCAGCGCCTCGTCGTCGAGATCAATCTGGGTGACGGACACCGGACACCTCCAACGTCCGCAATGTATGCAACCAAGATACATCACCAACATTGCACACGGTCGCCGATCGCAACAGACCGCTCAAGGGAGGCGCGCAGGATGCCGAGGTGTTTCCATTCGGACTGCTTCCCGACGCAGACGGATCAGCGGCGCCTGCCGCACCCCGACAGGAATCACCCCATGGCACCTATGACCGACTTGACCGTGATCGGCGTCCCGAATCTGCCCTGCCGATCATGAGAACACGTATCGAGACGCTCCACGAGCGTCCCCCAACTCGCCGCCAAGCTCGCATAGTTGCCGGCCAGCTCGATTCTCCTCGCGTAGCGAGTGGTGGGGCGGGTGGGACTCGAACCCACGGCCGGCGGATTATGAGTCCGCTGCTCTAACCGGCTGAGCTACCGCCCCATAGCGGCGTGTCGCGTACACGTGTGCGCGCCGTCTGCCGCAGCATAGCCGCTCATACGATCTCACGCTCCGCCTGGTCCGACGCCGCATGACCATGAGGACCGCGCTGTCGCCTGCCCGTTTCCGGGCGACATGAAAAAGGACCCCTAAGGGTCCTCGATCACGATGCTCCCCCGACTGGACTCGAACCAGTAACCTGCCGGTTAACAGCCGGCTGCTCTGCCAATTGAGCTACGGAGGACCGAGCTCCCCCGACTGGACTCGAACCAGTAACCTGCCGGTTAACAGCCGGCTGCTCTGCCAATTGAGCTACGGAGGAATGCCTCGTTCGCATCGAACGCCCCTGCCTGGGTATTCGCCAGGGGGCGGACGCTCGCTGCGACACATACATTAGCGCAAGCAGGGGGGTGCTCCGCCAATCGGTTCCCTCCGGCACCGATGCCGCACCGCAGACCTACACGAGGAAAGGGTGGCCGTCATGCGCTACCGGCTCACGTTCGTCGTCGGACTCGCCCTGGGTTACGTGCTCGGCACGAAGGCCGGGCGGGAGCGCTACGAACAGCTGAAGAAGTCCGCGCGGCAGGTCGCGCAGAACCCCGCCGTGCGCAACACGGCGGAGTCGGCGGCGCAGCAGGGCCGCCAGTTCGCGGGCAAGGCGTACCACGCGGTCAGCGACAAGGTCGGGGACCGGATGCCCGAGTCGGTCGCGGGCCGGGTCCGTTCCCTGCGGGACCGGAACGCGCACAGTGACGGATCGGACGACTGGGGCACCAGCCATCCCTAGGGCCTCTCGTTCGGACCGGGCCGGGCTCGTCGGCCCGGTCCGAACGAAAGACCCCAGAGCGTGCCCGGCCGACGCGGTCACCCCCCGCGGTGCGGCAGAATTTTGCGTATGGGGATAGTCGCCGGGTTGGACAGTTCGCCCGATTTCACTCGCATCGTCGTCTGTGACGCGGACACAGGGGCCGTGCTCAGGCAGGGCTACGCACCGCACCCGGTGGAAGGTCCCGACGGTGCCGGCCGTCCCTCCGACGTCGATCCGCAGGCCTGGCTGCTCTCCCTCGGTGAGGCGGCCGGCGGCGGACTGCTCGAGGGCGTGCAGGCGATCGGCGTGTCCGCGCAGCAGAACGCGGTCGTGCCGCTCGACGCGCAGGGCGGCACCGTGCGTCCGGCGATGGTCGGCGGCGACAAGCGCGCGCAGGTCGCGGCGGCCGATCTGATCGACGCGCTCGGCGGCCGGGAAGCGTGGGCGCAGGCGGTCGGCTGTGTGCCGCAGGCCGCGCAGCCGGTGACCAAACTGCGCTGGCTGGCGAAGAACGAGCCGGACGCCGCGCTGCGCACCGCCGTGCTGCTCCAAGCGCACGACTGGCTCGTGTGGCAGCTCCTCGGGCGGCCGGTGCGCCGCACCACCGACCGCGGCGGCGCCTCCGGGACCGGGTACTGGTCGGCGGCCACCGGCGGCTACCGGCCCGAGCTGGTGGAGCTGGCGCTCGGTCACCAGGCCATGCTGCCCGAGGTGATCGGCCCCTCCGACGCGGCGGGCACGACCCCGGAGGGCCTGCTGATCTCGGCCGGCACCGGCGAGACCATGGCCGCCGCGTTCGGGCTGGGCATCGGCCTCGGGGACGCGGTCGTGTCGCTGGGCGCCTCCGGGTCCGTGATGGCCGTACACCCCGCGGCCCTCGTCGACCAGAGCGGCATGATCACCTCGCTGGCGGACGCGACCGGCATGCACCTGCCGGTCGTCACCACCCTGAACGCCGTACGGACCCTGCGCGGGGCCGCCGAGCTGCTCGGCGTGGCCGATCTGGAGACGCTGTCCGATCTGGCGGTGAAGTCGACCCCGGGATCGCACGGGCTGGTGCTGCTGCCCTACCTGGAGGGCGAGCGGACGCCCAGTCTGCCGCACGCCGCGGGCACCCTGACGGGTCTGCGGCGCGAGTCGATGAAGCCGGAGCACTTCGCGCGGGCGGCGTTCGAGGGCATGCTGTGCGGGCTCGCGGACGCGCTGGACGTGCTGCGCGGCCGGGGCGTCGAGGTGCGGCGGGTCTTCCTGCTCGGGGCGGCGGCCGAACTGCCGGCCGTGCAGGCGGCGGCACCCGCGCTCTTCGGGGCGCAGGTCGTCGTACCGCAGCCCGCGGACTACGCGGCGATCGGGGCTGCGCGGCAGGCCGCCTGGGCGCTCGGGGTGTCACAGGGCACGCTCGATCCGCGCACTCCGCCGGCCTGGCCCGGCCCGGCGGCGCAGGTGCTGGACCCGGGTGAGGAACTGGCCGTGGGGCAGGCCGTGCGGCAGCAGTACGTGTCGGTGCGGGAGCAGACGCATCCCACCGCGTTCCGCTCGTAGGGCCGGGTCGGGCCGGGGCCGGGGCCTGGGGCGGTCCCTTGGCACAACGCTGTCGGCTTAATCGGTTGAGGTAACACCGGTGGAGTGTCGGACGATAGGGGCCAGGGGCAACCAGTGCCCCGCGCCCCGCCCACTCCGAGAGACGTAGCGTGCTCATACGACTTCTGCGGACCTATCTCAGGCCCTACAAGAAACCCATCGTCCTGCTGGTGCTGCTCCAGTTCCTCCAGACCTGCGCCACGCTCTACCTGCCCACGCTCAACGCCGACATCATCGACGAGGGCGTGGTCAACGGCGACACCGGTTACATCCTTTCCTACGGCGCCCTGATGATCGGCGTCTCGCTGGTGCAGGTGGTCTGCAACATCGGTGCCGTGTACTACGGCGCGAGGACGGCTTCGGCGCTCGGACGGGACGTGCGGGCCGCCGTCTTCGACCGGGTGCAGTCCTTCTCCGCCCGCGAACTCGGTCAGTTCGGCGCGCCCTCCCTGATCACCCGGACCACGAACGACGTCCAGCAGATCCAGATGCTGGTCCTGATGTCGTTCACGCTGATGGTGTCCGCGCCGATCATGTGCGTGGGCGGCATCGTCATGGCCCTCGGCCTGGACGTGCCGCTGTCGGGGATCCTGGTGGCCGTGGTGCCGCTGCTGGGCATCTGCGTGACGCTGATCGTGCGGCGGCTCAGGCCGCTGTTCCGGTCCATGCAGACGCGGCTGGACACGGTGAACCGGGTGCTGCGCGAGCAGATCACCGGCAACCGCGTCATCCGCGCCTTCGTCCGCGACGACTACGAGGAGCAGCGCTTCCGCGACGCCAACGCCGACCTCACCGGCATCTCGCTGAAGGCCGGCAACCTGCTCGCGCTGATGTTCCCGGTGGTCATGACCACGGTGAACCTGTCGTCGATCGCGGTGGTGTGGTTCGGCGCCCACCGGATCGACAGCGGCGGGATGCAGATCGGTGATCTGACCGCCTTCCTCGCCTACCTCCTGCAGATCGTCATGTCCGTGATGATGGCCACCTTCATGTTCATGATGGTGCCGCGCGCCGAGGTGTGCGCCGAGCGCGTGCAGGAGGTCCTGGACACCGAGTCCAGCGTCGTCCTGCCGAAGGCGCCGGTGCGTGACCTGCGGCGCCACGGCCACCTGGAGATCCGGGGCGCCGGCTTCGGCTACCCGGGCGCCGAGGAGCCCGTGCTCAAGGGCGTCGACCTGGTGGCGCGGCCCGGGGAGACCACCGCCGTCATCGGCTCGACGGGCAGCGGCAAGTCCACGCTGCTCGGGCTGGTCCCCCGGCTGTTCGACGCCACCGAAGGGCAGGTCCTCGTCGACGGCGTCGAGGTCGCGGACCTGGACGCGGCGCTGCTCGCCAGGACGGTCGGGCTCGTGCCGCAGAAGCCGTACCTGTTCGCCGGCACGGTCGCCACCAACCTCAGGTACGGCAACCCGGACGCAACGGACGAGGAACTGTGGCACGCGCTGGAGGTGGCCCAGGCCGCGGCGTTCGTGCGCGAGCTGGACGGCGGGCTGAACGCCCCCGTCGCGCAGGGCGGGACCAACGTGTCCGGTGGTCAGCGGCAGCGGCTCGCCATCGCCCGCACGCTCGTGCAGCGCCCGGAGATCTACCTCTTCGACGACTCCTTCTCCGCCCTCGACTACGCCACCGACGCGGCGCTGCGGGCGGCCCTCGGCCGGGAGACCGCCGAGGCGACCGTCGTCATCGTCGCCCAGCGGGTGGCCACCATCCGTGACGCCGACCGGATCATCGTGCTGGACGGTGGCCGGGTCGTCGGCGAGGGCACCCATCAGGAACTGATGGCGGACAACGAGACCTACCGGGAGATCGTGCTCTCCCAGCTCACGGAAGCGGAGGCTGCCTGATGGCCGGGCCCATGGGGCGCATGATGGCCGGGACGGGACCGGAGAGCCGCACGCTGGACTTCAAGGCGTCCGGCCGGCGGCTGCTCGCCCACTTCAAGCCGGAGCGGCTCACCCTCTACGCGATGCTGGCTTGCGTCGTGCTGAGCGTGGGCCTCAGCGTGGCCGGGCCGAAGATCCTCGGCCGGGCCACCGACCTGGTCTTCGCCGGCATCGTCGGGCGGCAGATGCCGGCCGGGGCGTCGAAGGACGAGGTCCTCGACTCGATGCGCGAGCGCGGTGACGGCGATGTCGCCGACATGCTGCGCGGCACCGACTTCACCCCCGGCCAGGGCATCGACTTCGACGCCGTCGGCCGGGTACTGCTGTTCGCGCTCGCGGTGTTCACGGTCGCCGGCCTGCTGATGGCGGTGGCGACCCGGCTGGTCAACCGTGCGGTCAACCGCACGGTGTACCGGATGCGCGAGGACGTGCAGACGAAGCTGTCGCGGCTTCCGCTGTCGTACTTCGACAAGCGGCAGCGCGGCGAGGTGCTGTCCCGGGCGACCAACGACATCGACAACATCGGGCAGACGCTCCAGCAGTCGCTGGGCCAGCTCGTGAACTCGCTGCTCACCATCGTCGGCGTGCTGGCGATGATGTTCTGGGTGTCGTGGATCCTCGCCCTGGTCGCGCTGGTCACCGTGCCGCTGTCGGCGGTCGTCGCGGCGCGCGTGGGCAAGCGGTCGCAGCCGCACTTCGTGCAGCAGTGGCGCACCACGGGCAAGCTGAACGCGCACATCGAGGAGATGTACACCGGTCACACGCTGGTGAAGGTGTTCGGCCGGCAGGAGGAGTCGGCGCGGCAGTTCGCCGAGCAGAACGAGGCACTGTACGAGGCCGGGTTCAAGGCGCAGTTCAACAGCGGGATCATGCAGCCGCTGATGTTCTTCGTGTCGAACCTCAACTACGTGCTGGTGGCCGTGGTCGGCGGGCTGCGGGTCGCCACCGGCTCCCTGTCGATCGGTGACGTGCAGGCGTTCATCCAGTACTCGCGCCAGTTCTCGATGCCGCTGACGCAGGTCGCGTCGATGGCGAACCTGATCCAGTCGGGCGTCGCCTCGGCCGAGCGGATCTTCGAACTGCTGGACGCGGAGGAGCAGCAGGCCGATCCGGTGCCGGGCGTGCGGCCCGAGGCACTGCGCGGGCAGGTGGCGCTGGAGCACGTGTCCTTCCGCTACGACCCCGACAAGCCGCTGATCGAGGACCTGTCGCTGGTCGTCGAACCCGGCCACACGGTCGCCATCGTCGGCCCCACCGGCGCCGGCAAGACCACGCTGGTCAACCTCCTCATGCGGTTCTACGACGTCACCGGCGGGCGCATCACCCTCGACGGCGTCGACGTCACGCGGATGTCCCGCGACGAACTGCGCGCCGGGATCGGCATGGTGCTCCAGGACACCTGGCTGTTCGGCGGCACCATCGCGGAGAACATCGCGTACGGCGCCTCGCGCGAGGTCACGCGCGGGGAGATCGAGGAGGCGGCGCGGGCGGCCCACGCCGACCGGTTCATCCGCACGCTGCCCGACGGCTACGACACGGTGATCGACGGTGAGGGCAGCGGGGTCAGCGCCGGTGAGAAGCAACTGATCACCATCGCCCGGGCGTTCCTGTCCGACCCGGTGATCCTGGTGCTCGACGAGGCGACGAGTTCCGTCGACACGCGTACCGAGGTGCTGATCCAGAAGGCGATGGCGAAGCTGGCGCACGGGCGGACGTCGTTCGTCATCGCGCACCGGCTGTCGACGATCCGGGACGCCGACACCATCCTGGTGATGGAGAACGGGGCGATCGTCGAACAGGGCACGCACACGGAGCTGCTGACGGCGGACGGGGCGTACGCGCGGCTGTACAAGGCGCAGTTCGCCGAGGCGGTGGCGGAGGTGGACTAGGGCGTGTTTCGAAAGTGGCGTCGTCTGCCCGAAGGGCAGGCCCGGCGGCGTCTGGTGCGTGCGATCGCAAGGCGGAGGGTCGCCCCGATACTGGTTGTATCGGGGTGATCCCGACAACGCGGCGAGCGTGCGTGCCAGACGTCGCCAGGCAGACGGGACTTTCGAAACACGCCCTAGGGTCCGCCGAAGGCGGGAAGGGGGCCGCCCGGCGGGCGGCCCCCTTCTCAGTCCAGGTAGCCCCTGAGCTGGTCCGCGAAGGCGTGGTCGCGGAGTCTGCCGAGGGTCTTGGACTCGATCTGGCGGATCCGCTCCCGGGTGACGCCGAAGATGCGGCCTATCTCCTCCAGGGTGCGGGGGCGGCCGTCGGCCAGACCGTAGCGGAGCTGGACGACCTTGCGCTCGCGCTCGCCGAGCGTCGACAGCACCGCCTCCAGGTGCTCCCTGAGCAGCAGGAACGCCGCCGACTCCACGGGGCTGGCGGCGTCGCCGTCCTCGATGAGGTCGCCGAGGGCCACATCGTCCTCCTCGCCCACCGGGGCGTGCAGGGAGACCGGTTCCTGGGCCAGTCGCAACACCTCCCCGACCCGCTCGGGGGCGAGGCCGAGCTGGGCGGCGACCTCGTCGGCGGTGGGCTCGTAGCCGCGTTCCTGCAGCAGCCGGCGCTGGACGCGGACCACGCGGTTGATCAGCTCCACCACGTGCACGGGGACGCGTATGGTGCGGGCCTGGTCGGCGAGCGCGCGGGACATGGCCTGGCGGATCCACCAGGTGGCGTACGTGGAGAACTTGTAGCCGCGGGCGTAGTCGAACTTCTCGACCGCCCTGATCAGGCCCAGGTTTCCCTCCTGGACGAGGTCCAGCATGGTCAGGCCGCGGCCGACGTAGCGTTTGGCGACCGACACGACGAGGCGCAGGTTCGACTCGATGAGGCGGCGCTTGGCCATCCGGCCCATGACGACCAGCCGGTCCAGGTCGAGGGCGAGGTCGCCGTCCACGTCGGGGGTGCCGCTCAGCTTCGCCTCGGCGAACAGGCCGGCCTCGACCCGGCGGGCCAGTTCGACCTCCTCGGCGGCGGTGAGCAGCGGGATCCGGCCGATCTCGCGCAGGTACTGGCGGAACAGGTCCGAGGAGGGGCCGGAGGTGTCGACGAAGCGCGGGGCGGGCGTCTCGACGGGTTCGAGGGCCTGGTCGAGGGTTTGGTCGAGGGCCTGCTCGGGGGGTTCGGTGAGCGCCTCGGCAGGCGGCTCCTCGGGTGCCGGGCCGGCCGGCTCGGGCTCCGCTTCCATGGCCGTCTCCGGGTGGCGCACGGCACGGTTCTGCGGCGGGACCGCGACCAGGACGCCCGTCCCGCCGTCCGGTTCCGTGCCGTCGGTGCGCGTGTCGGTATGGGTGGGGGTCCGGGTCTGCACGGGGGCGACCTCCAGGGTGATCGCTGCCGAGGGGCGCGGCAGCGCTGCTTCGAGGGCGGAGTGGGCGGTCTCGCCGCTGTCCGTCCCGTACGCGATGAGCGGAACCGCGGGGGTGGGGGACCCGCCGGGGACGGATCGGCCGCGCTCCGAGGACTCAGGCACCGCCACCCAGTGTGGGGTACGACACATCACCGCCACGAGGGGCGTGCGATGACTTTTTGCGTCCGGGCCGTGACCGCCTGCTGACCGCGGAGGTCAGGACGTGCTCACAGAGCCGCGGCTCCGTGTCCGCGCAGTGCCTGGTCGTACTGCTGGAGGACCCACAGTTCGTTCTGGACGGCGGCCAGTTGGGCCGGGTCGCCGCCGGCGGACAGCCGGGCCAGCTGGGACTGGACGTCACGGATGCGCCGTTCGACGGCGCGGCGGCGGACGGTGACCAGCTGGGCACCGGCGTACACCTCGTCCACCGCCTTGCGCATGATCGTCTCGACCGCCAGCTCCGTCACCATCGCGCGGACGGTGTCGTCGGGGGCGGCCTCGCGGACGCGGACGAGGTAGTCCTGCGGGTCCTGCGTGCCGTACTCGGCGCCGCCCGCGTCCTGGATCGCCGCGCGTACGGCGGCGTAGGGGGCGGCGGTGAACTCGTCGACGCCGTACGCGTCGAAGGCCGGGGAGACCAGCTCGGGGCGCTGGAGGGCGAGCTTGAGCAGCTCGCGCTCGGTGGCGTAGACGGGATTGCGCAGAGTGAGGGCGGGTCCGGTGACGGCGGGTCGCGGGGCGGCCTCGTAGGACGGGACGGAGCCGCCGCGGGCCGGCGCCGGGCCCCTGCCGCCGCGGTCGCGGGCCCAACGGGCCAGCTGCGCCACACGCTTGACGACGAACTGGGTGTCGAGGATGCCGAGCATGCCGGCCAGCTGGACGGCGACCTCGTGCTGGGCGCCGCTGTTCTTGATGCGGGCGACGACCGGGGCGGCCTCGTCGAGGGCGGCGGCCCGCCCGCCCGGGGTCTCCAGGTCGTAGCGCGCGACGATCTGACGCAGGGCGAACTCGAACAGCGGGGTGCGGGGTTCGACGAGGTCGGCGACCGCCTCGTCGCCCTTGGCCAGCCGCAGGTCGCAGGGGTCCATGTTGTCCGGCGCGATGGCGATGTACGTCTCGGCGGCGAACTTCTGGTCGTCCTCGAAGGCGCGCAGGGCCGCCTTCTGGCCGGCCGCGTCGCCGTCGAAGGTGAAGATCACGCGCGCGGAGCCGTTGTCCATCAGCAGCCGGCGGAGGATCTTGATGTGGTCGGTGCCGAAGGCCGTGCCGCAGGTCGCGATGGCGGTGGTGACGCCGGCCAGGTGGCAGGCCATGACGTCGGTGTACCCCTCGACGACGACCGCGCGGGAGGACTTGGCGATGTCCTTCTTGGCGAGGTCGATGCCGTAGAGGACCTGCGACTTGCGGTAGATGGCCGTGTCGGGCGTGTTGAGGTACTTGGGGCCGTTGTCGGTCTCGTAGAGCTTGCGGGCGCCGAAGCCGACGACCTCGCCGCCGATGTCGCGGATGGGCCACATCAGCCGGCCGCGGAAGCGGTCGATGGGGCCGCGGCGGCCGTCCTGGGCGAGGCCGGAGAGGATCAGTTCCTTGTCGCTGAAGCCCTTGCCGCGCAGGAAGCGGGTGAGGTGGTCCCAGCCCTGGGGGCTGTAGCCGACGCCGAAGTGGACGGCGGCGGCCTGGTCGAAGCCGCGCTCGGCGAGGAAGATCCGGCCGGCGTCGGCCTCGGGGCTGACGGCGAGCTGTTCGGCGTACCACTCGGCGGCGATCTTGTGGGCCTCGACCAGGCGGATGCGTTCGCCGCGCTGGTGGGAGGGGTTGTAGCCGCCCTCCTCGTAGCGCAGGGTGATGCCGGCCTGGGCGGCGAGGCGCTCGACGGCCTCGGAGAAGGTGAGGTGGTCGACCTTCATCACGAACGTGATGGTGTCGCCGCCCTCCTGGCAGCCGAAGCAGTGGAAGAGGCCCTTGCTGGGGCTGACCTGGAAGGACGGTGACTTCTCGTCGTGGAAGGGGCACAGGCCCTTGAGGTTGCCGCCGCCCGCGCCTCGCAGCTGGAGGTACTCGGACACCACGGCGTCGATCGGAACCGCGTCCCGAACCGCCTTCACGTCCTCGTCGTTGATCCGTCCTGCCACGTGCTGATTCTACGGGGGTGCGCGGACACCCCGGGGCGCCGCGGCGCCGCCCCGCCGGGGCGCCCCGGGGTGTCCGCGCGGGCGGCCGGGGACCGCAGCGCGCGCGGAGCCGCGGAACCCGCGGGTCAGTCCACCTGGGCGCCGAGGGTGTCCAGCGGCGCCCGCGGATCGGCCAGCGCCTCCGTGTCGACCCGTCCGCGTGAGCGGATGAGCCGCTGGATCTGCTCTGTGACGTCCCACACGTTCACGTTCATTCCCGCCAGCACCCGCCCCTCCTTCACCCAGAACGCGATGAACTCCCGCTTCCCCGCGTCCCCGCGGATCACCACCTCGTCGTACGTCCCCGGCGGCGCCCACCCGCTGTACTCCATCCCCAGGTCGTACTGGTCGGAGAAGAAGTAGGGCACCCGGTCGTAGGTGACGTCCTTGCCGAGCATGGCGCGGGCGGCGGCCGGTCCGCCGTTCAGGGCGTTGGCCCAGTGCTCGACGCGCAGGGTGGTGTCGAACAGGCCGTGCGGGAAGGACGCCACGTCGCCGGCGGCGTGGATGTCGGGGTCGGAGGTGCGCAGCCGGGTGTCCACCGCGATGCCGCCGCCGTGGACGCGGTCGGCCAGCTCCAGTCCGGCGGCCTCGGCGAGGGCGGTCCGCGGGGCGGCGCCGATCGCGGCGAGCACGTCGTGCGCCGGGTGTTCCTCGCCGTCGTCGGTGCGGGCGGCGAGGACCATGCCGTCCTGGCCGACGATCTCGGTGAGCCGGACGCCGAAGCGGAAGCGGACGCCGTGCTCGCGGTGCAGTTCGGCGAAGACGTTGCCCAGTTCGGGGCCGAGGACGCCGTGCAGCGGGGTCGGCTCCGGTTCGACGACGGTGACCTCCGCCCCGTACTCGCGGGCCGCCGCCGCGATCTCCAGGCCGATCCAGCCGGCGCCGGCGATCACGATGTGGCCGTTGTCACGGCCGAGTGCGGCGAGGACGCCCTTGAGGCGCTCGGCGTGGGCGAGGCGGCGCAGGTGGTGGACGCCCGCGAGGCCGGTGCCGGGGATGTCGAGGCGGCGGGGTTCGGAGCCGGTGGCCAGCAGCAGCTTGTCGTAGTGGACGAGGGTGCCGTCGTCGCCGAAGCGGACGGTCCTGGCCGTGCGGTCGATGGCGTCGACGGTCTGGCCCAGGTGCAGCTCGACGTCGTTGCGCGCGTACCAGGCGGGCTCGTGCACGAAGACGCTGTCGCGGCTCTCCTTGCCGAGCAGGAAGCCCTTGGAGAGCGGCGGGCGCTCGTAGGGGTGGTCCCGTTCGTCGCAGATCAGTATCACGCGGCCGGTGAAGCCCTCGGCTCTGAGCGTCTCGGCCGCCTTGGCGCCGGCCAGGCCTCCTCCGACGATGACGAATGTCTGATCCGCGTCGACCACGTGATGCCTCCTCGTAACAGTGCCGCCACCCGAGCGTCCCGCACGCGGCAGGCCGGGGGAAGAGGGGGTGACCCGATCAGGCCACGGAGTGTCACCTTCGGGCCCGTCCGGCCGCCCGGCCCGCCCGGCCCGTCCGGTTCACGGCCCGGTGGTCAGGCGGGCGTGCAGCGAGCGGGCCGAGACGTCGGTGAGCGAGGCGATCTGGTCGACGATCACCCGCTTGCGGGCACGGTCGTCCGCGGCCCGGTCGAACAGGGCACGGAACTGGGGGTCCAGCCCGTCGGGGGCGCGTGCGGTGAGCGCCTCGGCGAGCTCGCCGATGACCACGCGCTGGTCGGCGCGGAGCAGCTCCTGCTCGGTGCGCTGCATGACGTACCAGTCGGCGACGGCCTTGAGGACCGCGCACTCCAGGCGCGTCTCGCGGGGTACGACGAGTTCGGCGCCGTAGCGGGTGAGCCGCCCGGACCCCCATCTGGCGCGTGTGGCGGCCTCGGCGGCCAGGCAGAAGCGGCCGATGAGCTGGCTGGTGGCGTCCTTCAGGCGGGCCTGGGCCACGGCCGTGCCGTCGTAGCCGTGCGGCCACCACTGCTGGTCCTGGAGGCGGTCGAGGGCGGCGGCGAGTTCCGCCGGGTCGGTGTCCGCGGGCACATAGCGGCCGACGGCGACGCGGAAGACCTCCGCGCGCTCCGGTTCGGCGTGCAGACTGCCCGGGTCGATGTGGCCGGCGTGCAGGCCGTCCTCCACGTCGTGCACCGAGTAGGCCACGTCGTCCGACCAGTCCATGACCTGCGCCTCGAAGCACGTGCGCGTGCCGGGGGCCTCCTTGCGAACCCAGTCGAAGACGGGGCGGTCGTCCTCGTAGACACCGAACTTGGGGGACGCCGGGTCGGTGGGGTGGGCGCCGCGCGGCCAGGGGTACTTGGTGGCGGCGTCGAGGGTGGCGCGGGTGAGGTTGAGGCCGACGGAGCCCTCGGGGGTGAAGCGCTTGGGTTCGATGCGGGTGAGGAGACGCAGCGACTGGGCGTTGCCCTCGAAGCCGCCGCAGTCGCGGGCGAATTCGTTCAGCGCCTGTTCGCCGTTGTGCCCGAACGGGGGGTGGCCGAGGTCGTGGGAGAGGCAGGCCGCCTCGACGAGGTCGGGGTCGCAGCCGAGGGCCGCGCCCAGCTCCCGGCCGACCTGGGCGCACTCCAGGGAGTGGGTGAGGCGGGTGCGGGGGGTGGCGTCCCAGGCGTCGGTGCGGGTGCCCGGGGTCACCACCTGGGTCTTGCCGGCGAGCCTTCTGAGCGCCGAGGAGTGCAGGACACGGGCGCGGTCGCGCTGGAAGGCGGTGCGGCCGGGGCGCTTGTCGGGCTCCGCCGCCCAGCGTTGTGTTGACGGCTCGTCGTAGGGCATGTCCCGACATTAAGCGGCGGCGGTGACAATCGGGGCGCCACGCGGCTGCCGGGTCCCGCGGAGGTGCGCGGTCCCACCGTCGCGCGCCCCCTCAGGCGGCGTTGCTGCCGACGGTCTGCGCGCGTGCCCGGTCGTAGCGGTGCAGGACCAGGCGGGCCATCGCCTCGTGGGTGCCGAGGGGGGCCGAGGCGATCCAGGGCGCGGCCTGCGCGCACTCGGTGGCGAAGCGGCCGGGAGCGGTGAAGCAGGAGGCGACGGCCACCCGGTGGCGGCCCCGCGCGGCGAGCGCGCGGACGGCGGCGGGGACGGTGGGTGCGGCCGTGGAGGCGTACGCCGGGACCACGGGGACGCCGAGGCGGTCCGCGAGGAGCCGGGCCGTACGGCCGGTGTCGACGGCCGAGTCCGGGTCGCGGGAGCCCGCCGCCGCGAGGACCACCGCACTGGTGCGGCGCTCGGCGTCCGTCATCCGGGTGCGCCAGCCGGCCTCGACGAGACGCGCGTGCAGCGTCTCCACGAGCAGGGGGTGCGGGCCGAGCGGTGCGGCCACGCGCGTGTGCACCCGCGCCGCGGCGGCCGTCTCGGGGATGTCCCGGCGCACGTGGTAGCCGCGGCTCAGCAGCAGCGGTACGAGGACGGCGCCCTCGGCGTGCGCCGTGCCCGCCGCGTCGAGGCCGGCGAGGGTGTCCGACAGCAGCGGCTCGTTGAGCTCGATGTGCCCGAGGTGCACGGGCAGGCCCGGGCGCAGGTCGCGGACGCCGTCCAGGAGCGTGCTGACGGTCCGCAGGGCGCGCGGGTCGCGGCTGCCGTGGGCGACGACCACCAGCGCGGGCGGGCCGGGGCGCCGGCGGCCGTCGAGCGGGACGGGGCCGGGCCGGCGGGCGGGCGGGGGGCTGATCCGGTTCATGAGGTGCGCCGTACTGTCGAGGTGGGTGCCACCGGGCAGCGGGCTGCCGGGGCGGTGGTGGGACTCGTCGTACATGGAGGGTGACGCCGTCATGAACCGATCGTGGCGGCACGAGGTTGCACCCCCGTTGCGCGACCGTCACGAGTGTTTTCCGGGCGTTCACGGCGCGCGTGGGCGCGATGTGAGGTGCGGCGGGCGGTGCGGTGCGGCGGGCGGTGTGAGCGGCGTGACGTGCGGTGGACCGAACCGGATCCCGGCCGGTCGCGTCTTACCCGGTCGAAGCCGGAAGGACGGTCCGGACGGCCGGCAGGGGGCACCGCATGAGGATCCGTCGACCGCGGCTGCCGCGTACCCGTACCGGGTGGCGGCGGCTGGTGCAGGGGGTGATGGCCGCCTGCGTGCTCGGGCTGCTTCCGGCCACCTGGCTGTACGTCTCCACCGCGGACCGGCTGGGCACGACGGCCGACGCGCCGCGCACCGATGTCGCGGTGGTGTTCGGTGCCGGTCTGTGGGGCGGGGAGCCGTCGCCGTACCTCGCGCACCGGCTGGACGCGGCGGCGACGCTGTACCGGGAGGGGCGCGTCAGGGTCGTGCTCGTCACCGGGGACAACAGCCGCGAGGACTACGACGAGCCCGACGCCATGCGCACCTACCTGACGAGGCACGGCGTCCCGGACGCGCGGATCGTCAGCGACTACGCGGGTTTCGACACCTGGGACTCCTGCGTGCGCGCCAAGAAGATCTTCGGGGTCGACCGGGCGGTCCTGATCAGCCAGGGCTTCCACATCCGGCGGGCGGTCGCGCTGTGCGAGGCGGCGGGCGTCGAGTCGTACGGCGTCGGCGTCGCCGCCAAGCATGACGTGACCTGGTACTACGGGGGCGCGCGGGAGGTCCTCGCGGCCGGCAAGGCGGCGCTGGACGCGGTGTTCGAGCCGGATCCGCGGTTCCTGGGGCCCCGGGAGCCGGGGGTGCGCGAGGCGTTGGCCGGGGCCGAGGACCGGGGCCGTGCCCCGACCGGACACCGTCCGCCGGCCTGACCCGGCCCTGGACGCGGCCGGCGGCGGGGCGGCCGCGCGCTCCCGCCGCCGGGTTCGTCAGCGCCCCTGGAAGCGCGGCGGGCGTTTCTGGAGGAACGCCGCCATCCCCTCCTTCTGGTCGTGGGTGGCGAACAGGGCGTGGAAGACCCGCCGTTCGAAGCGGATGCCGTCCCGCAGACCGGTCTCCAGGGCCCGGTCGACGCACTCGCGGGCCGCCCGCACCGCCGCGCGGCCGTACGAGGCGATCGTCGCCGCCGCTTCGAGGGCCTCGGGCAGGACCCGGTCGTCCGGGACCACGCGGGAGACGAGGCCGCAGCGTTCCGCCTCCGTGGCGTCCATCGTGCGTCCGGTGAGCACCAGGTCCATGGCCTTCGCCCGGCCGACCAGACGGGTCAGCCGCTGGGTGCCGCCGATGCCGGGGATCACGCCCAGTCCGATCTCGGGCTGGCCGAAGACCGCCGACTCCCCCGCGACGACCAGGTCGCACATCATGGCCAGCTCGCAGCCGCCGCCCAGGGCGTGGCCGTTGACGGCGGCGATCTTCGGGGTGCGCAGGTCCGCGAACTCCTCCCAGTCGGCGAACCAGTCCTCGGCCGCCATGTCGACGGCCGACTTCCCGGCCATCTCCCTGATGTCGGCGCCCGCCGCGAAGGCCCGGTCCGAGCCGGTGACGACGAAGCAGCCGGTGTCGGGGTCGGTGTCCAACGGGCGCAGGAGTGCGAGGAGTTCGGCGAGGAGTTCAGCGCTGAGGGCGTTCAGGACGTGCGGGCGGTGCAGGCGCACGGTCACGACGCGGCCCTGCCGTTCCGCCTTGAGATGGTTCATGTGCCTTCTCCTTCCGTCGGGTCACGAGTCCCAGATCGCGCCGTAGGCCGGGATGCCCCGCCGCTCCAGGCCGTGGACCACCTGCCAGGTCAGCTTCTTGTTGGAGATGCAGATGACCGCCTCGGCGCCGAAGTCCCGCCAGGCGTCGTGGGCGAGCCGGACCATGTCGGGCTTGCCGTGCCGGGCGGTGTCCCGGATCAGGGCGTGCGGCTGGACGGCGAGGATCGCGTCGACCAGGGCGTCGCCGTAGGTCGCGCGGGGGTCGCGGGTGGCCCAGACCAGGCGGGAGGGGACCTTCGCGGCGAGGAGGTGGGGCAGGCAGGGGCCGATGCCGCTGCCGGTCGCCACGTAGACGACCTTCTTGAACAGCACCTCGATGTTGGCGACCCCGGCGGTGGTGATGCCCTTGACCCACACCTGTTCGGGCAGGTCGTCGATGAAGGAGCCGGTCCAGTCGCCGGCCCGGGAGATGGTGAGCCGGAAGCCGGACTCGCCGGGGGCGGGGACGTTGGCGAAGGAGTGCCATTCCTTCAGCGGGCTGCGGCTGATCGCGGTGGAGGAGCCCGCGAAGGGGGTCTCGCCGTGGTCGAAGCGGGCCAGCACGACGTGGGAGGAGGGGCGTTCGAGACGGACGTCCACCTTGCGCAGCCGCAGCCAGGGCAGGGCGACGCTGAAGGTGACCAGCGCGAGCACCCCGACCTGCGCGGGGCCGGGCGACGACAGCAGCGTGTGCGTCCAGAACAGGGCCAGGGCCGTCCAGCCGCCGAAGCGGTGGATCTTCTCGAAGTGGTCGTGGTGCCGGGCGCGGAAGGCCGGCAGCGCGGTGGCGACGATCAGCACGAGGAGGGCTGTCAGGGTCCAGCCGACGGCCCTGAGCGCGCCGTTCGGCGTCGTGAGCGTCAGCGCCAGGAACCAGGCCGTTCCCGCCAGTGCTCCGCCGACGTGCAGCCCGCCGAAGTGGTAGACCTTGCCGAGCGTCCAGCGGGCCCGCAGCGGCCAACTGGTCGGGGCGGCGGTCGCCAGCCGGAAGAGGAGGTTGACGACGTACTGCTGGCGCACCAGGACGGCGAGCGCGAGGTTGGCCAGCGCCGCGTGCCCGAGGGTGGAGGTGGCGAGGGGCCGGGAGAGCACGGCCGGGGCCGCGTTGACCAGCAGGACCAGGGCCGCGAGGCGGTGGTGGTGCATCAGGCGGGGGTGCTTGAGCAGACGGCGGACGGGCGGCAGGAGCGGCGGGAGGTCGCCGGTGTCCCGGCGGGGCCGGGGCGGGGACGTGGTCATCGGGTCACCGCCACGCGCCGCTCGAGCAGGTCGAGGAGGGCCTGCTTGTCGACCTTGCCGCGGTCGGTCTCGGGGAGGCGGGCGAGCGGCAGGACCTGCTCGGGCACGCAGTAGTACGGCAGGGCGTCCGCGACCGCGCGGCGGGCCGCGTCCGGGTCGACGTCGGCCGGGCAGACGAAGGACACCAGGGTGCGGGCGTCGCGTCTGAGGGTGACGGCGCGGGTGCAGCCGGCGGCGGTCTCCAGGACGGCGGAGACGGAGTCCAGTTCGACGCGGAAGCCGCGCACCTTGACCTGGTCGTCGGTGCGGCCGAGGTGTTCGAGCTGTCCGTCGGGGGTCCAGCGGCCGAGGTCGCGGGTGCGGAACATGCGGCGGCCGCCGCCGAGGAAGGGGTCGGGGGCGTATCGCTCGGCGTTGAGGGCGTCGTCGCCGAGATAGCCCGCGGAGACGCAGTCGCCGCCCGCCCACATCTCGCCCGTCTCGCCGATGGGCAGGGGGCGGCGGTCGGCGTCGAGGACGTAGACGGTGTTGTTGGGGGTGGGGCGGCCGATGGTGAGCAGGGGGGCCGACGGGTCGTGCCGGCTCATCGTGTTGACGATGGTCGTCTCCGTCGGGCCGCAGCAGTTGTGGAAGGCGGCCCGCCGCGCCCAGCGGTCGGCCAGCGGTCGCGGGCAGGGCTCCCCCGCGACGGCGACGGTGCGCACCCGCGGGCAGTCGGCCGGGTCGAGGCCGGACAGCACGGTCGGGGTCGCGACGAGCACGTCCGCCGTACGGGCCGCCGCGGCGATGTCCTTGCCGCGGATGACGAGGGTGCCGCCGTGGACGAGGCAGCCGAGGATCTCCCAGGCGGCCATGTCGAAGGCGATGCTGAGGAGCTGGGCGACGCGGTCGCCGGGCCGGACGCCGAGGTCGCCCGGCCCGGTGAGCAGGAGGTTGGCGACGTTGCGGTGGGTGACCTTCACGCCGTTGGGGCGGCCGGTGGTGCCGGAGGTGAACAGGACGTAGCAGCCGTCGTCGCCGGTGACGCGGACACGCGGAGCCGGGGCGTACGGCAGCGGCTCGTCGAGCCGGAGCAGCCGGTGGCCGTCCGGAAGCGGCACGCGGTGGGCGTGCTCGGCGGCCGTGAGGACGATCCGGGTGCGGGCGGTGCGGACGACGTGGGTGAGCTGGGCCGGGGGCGCGAGGCCGATGTCCTGCGGGACGTAGGCGGCGCCCGCCTTCAGGATGCCGAGCAGGCCCACCAGCATCGGGATCGAGCGGCGGACGAACAGGCCGACGTGGTCGCCCGGGCGCACACCCTCGCGGACCAGGCGGGCGGCGAGGGCGTCGGCGTGGCGGTCGAGCTCGCCGTAGGTGATGCGGGCGCCCAGGTGCTCGGCGGCGACCAGGTGCGGTGCCGCCGACGCTTGCCGGGCGACGGCGTGGTGCAGGAGCGGGTCGGGGACGGGGACGGCGGGGCCTTGGCCGTACTGCCGGAAGAGACGCCGGTCGTGGGGGGTCAGATGGCGCAGAGGCATGATCGGGTGGCCTCCTGGCTGTTTCGGGGTCGGATTGCCACCGGCGGGGAATTCGCAGGTGGATGCTGCCGTCGTGAGCGGCGGGCGTACCCGGTGCAGAACGCCGTGCGGAGTCGTGCTGGCGCTGCGCGTAGCGAGAGCGTAGTGCGGCTGCTTCAACTCTCAACCAGGTCGGATCGGCCAAGAAAAGCGCGCAATGAGCCACATGTGGCATCTTCCGCCCCACCGGCAACGTGGGTGCCGGTCGGCGACGACCTGAAGGTGGCCAGGTCCGTGCCTCACGCCGCCGGGCCTGCGGCGGGGAGGTTGCCGTGCCGGTGGCGTAACAGGGAGCCGCGGCGCACGTAACAAGGCCGAAGCACGCTGAACCGCATGGAGACCACCTCGACGCCCACCCACTGCCCGTACTGCGCCCTGCAGTGCGGGATGAACCTGTCGCCCACGCCGGAGGGGGGCGTCGAGGTGACCGAGCGCGCGGACTTCCCGGTGAACCGGGGGGCGCTGTGCGGCAAGGGCCGCACGGCGCCGGCGGTGCTCTCGTCCCGGGTGCGGCTGACCTCGCCGCTGGTGCGTTCCGGCGGCACGCTCGTGCCCGCCGGCTGGGACGAGGCACTCGACCGGATCGCCGGTGAGCTGGGCAGGATCCGGGCGGAGCACGGGCCCGACGCGCTCGGGGTGTTCGGCGGGGGCGGGCTGACCAACGAGAAGGCGTACGCCCTCGGCAAGTTCGCGCGGGTGGTGCTCGGCACCTCGCAGATCGACTACAACGGCCGCTTCTGCATGTCGTCCGCCGCGGCCGGCGGCATCAAGGCCTTCGGCCTGGACCGGGGGCTGCCGTTCCCGCTGGAGGACATCCCGAGGACCGGCTGCGTGATCCTCGTCGGGTCAAACCTCGCGGAGACCATGCCACCGTCACTGCGCTTCTTCAGCGAACTGCGGGAGAACGGCGGCACGCTGATCGTCGTCGACCCGCGCCGCACGAAGACCGCCGAGCAGGCCGACCTGCATCTGACGCCCCGGCCCGGCACCGATCTCGCGCTGGCGCTCGGACTGCTGCACCTGATCGTCGCCGAGGGACGGGTCGACGAGGAGTACGTGCGGGAGCGGACGTCCGGCTGGGAGGAGGCCCGGGCGGCGGCGATGGCGCACTGGCCGGAGCACGTGGAGCGGATCACGGGGGTGTCCGTTCCGCAACTCCGGGAGGCCGTGCGGATGTTCTGCGAGCCGGAGGCCGCGATGGTGCTCACCGCACGCGGGCCCGAGCAGCAGTCCAAGGGCACCGACACGGTCGGCGCGTGGATCAACCTGTGCCTGGCGACCGGCCGGGCGGGGCGGCCGCTGTCCGGTTACGGCTGTCTCACCGGGCAGGGCAACGGGCAGGGCGGGCGTGAACACGGCCAGAAGGCCGACCAGTTGCCCGGCTACCGCAAGCTGGACGACCCGGCGGCCCGCCGGCACGTGGCCGGGGTGTGGGGGGTGGACCCCGACAGCCTGCCCGGTCCGGGGCGCAGCGCCTACGAGCTGCTGGACGCGATGGGCACCGACATCCGCTCGCTGCTGCTGATGGCGTCCAACCCGGTGGTGTCCGCGCCGCGTGCCGCGCACATCGAGGACCGCCTCGGGTCCCTGGACTTCCTGGCCGTCTGTGACGTGGTGCTGTCGGAGACGGCCGCGCTCGCGGACGTCGTGCTGCCCGTCACCCAGTGGGCCGAGGAGACCGGGACGACGACCAGCCTCGAGGGCAGGGTGCTGCTGCGGCGGCGGGCGGTCACTCCGCCCGAGGGGGTGCGCAGCGATCTGGAGGTGCTGCACGAACTGGCCGCGCGGCTCGGGGTGGAGAAGGGTTTCCCCACCGACCCCGAGGAGGTCTTCGACGAACTGCGCCGGGCCAGCGCGGGCGGGCCCGCGGACTACTCCGGGATCACCTACCGGCGCCTGGCGGAGGAGAACGGGGTCTTCTGGCCCTGCCCGGAGCAGGCGGAAGCGGCGGGGGCGGAAGCGGCTGCGGCTGGTGCGGCGGCGGTGATGGAGGGGACGCCGACGACGGCCGTGACCGACGACGGGGAGGACACCGGTTTCGACGTGCTCCCGGAGGACCCCGCGCACGACGACGCCGGCACCGTCCACCCCGGCACGCCCCGCCTCTTCCTCGACCGGTTCGCCACGGACGACGGCCGGGCCCGTTTCGTGCCGGTCTCGCACCGGCCCACCGCGGAGGAACCGGACGCGGAGTACCCGGTCCTGCTCACCACCGGGCGGGTGGTGGCCCAGTACCAGTCCGGCGCCCAGACCCGGCGCGTGGACGAGCTGAACGCCGCCGCGCCCGGCCCGTTCGTGGAACTGCACCCCCGCCTCGCGGCGCGGCTCGGCGCGGCCGAGGGCGATCCGCTGGCCGTCGTGTCGCGGCGGGGCCGGGCGGTGGCACCGGCCCGGATCACCAGCGGCATCCGCCCCGACACCGTCTTCATGCCCTTCCACTGGCCGGGCGAGGGCCGCGCCAACACGCTGACGAACCCGGCCCTGGACCCGACCTCGCGGATGCCCGAGTTCAAGGTGTGCGCGGTGCGGGTGGAGATCGCCGGGAGCCGGCCTTCGCAGGACTGACGGGCGGCACCCACCGCGAGGTGCCGCCCGTCGGTGTTCCCGGGAGCGGGAGCGGAAGCGGTCAGTTGACGTTGACCGCGCTCCAGGCCGCCGCCACCGCGTTCTGTTCCGTGCTGCCGACGCCGTAGAGGTCACGGGCCGCGTCGAGGGTGGTCGTGCGGGCACCGGCGTAGTTCGTGGAGGAGGTCATGTAGACGGTCAGCGCCCGGTACCAGATCTTGCCGAGCTTGTCCCGGCCGATGACCGTCAGCGTCGAGCCGTTGGACGTCGGGGAGTTTTAGGTGACGCCGTTGACGGTCCGGGTGCCGCTGCCCTCCGCGAGGAGGAAGGCGAAGTGGTCGGCGGAGTTGCCGTCCCTGGAGGGCTTGTCCATGTAGCGCAGGGCGTCCCGGCCGAAGCCCGGACGGACGATCTTCTCGCCGATGAGGTGGTCGCCGACGTCGGAGGTGTTGCCGGCGTGGAACTCCACGAGGGTGCCGAAGACGTCGGAGATCGCCTCGTTCAGGCCGCCGGACTCGCCCGAGTAGGTCGGCCTGGCGGTCTTCGAGGTCACGCCGTGGCTCATCTCGTGCCCGGCCACGTCCAGCGACACCAGCGGGCCGAGCTGGGTGCCGTCACCGTCGCCGTAGGTCATGCAGAAGCAACTGTCGTCCCAGAAGGCGTTGTTGTAGGCGTTGCCGTAGTGGACGCGGTTGCAGGAGCCCTTTCCGTCGTTGCCGATGCCGTTGCGGCCGTGGACGTTCTTGTAGTAGTCCCAGGTCACGTCCGTGCCGTACTGCGCGTCCGCCGCGACCGTGGCGCGGCCGGCGGTCGCGCCGGTCCCCAGTGGTTGTCGGCGTCCGTGAACACGGTCGAGGGGGGGGCGCGGCTGATGCAGATGCCGAAGATGCACAGGTCGGTCTTGTCGGCCGCGTCGCCGGTGTACGTGTTCCCGCGGGTGGGGTCCTTGAGCTGGTACGTCGCCCCGGAGAGGGTCGTCTCCAGCGGGACCGTGCCGCCGTACAGCGACGCACCGTCGCCGGTCGCGGTCTCCAGGGTGTCCCAGGCGTCGATCTGGGCACCGGTGCGGGCGTCACGCGGACCGGTGCCGGTGCCGGGCCCGTCCGGGGTCACCCGTTCACACCCCCTTCCCGCACCCTTCGGCCGCTTTTCCGCAACCCGCCCCGAACACCCCGGTGACCTGCGGGAACGACCGGGGATGCACCCTCGCGGCCGAGCCGTCCGACACCCGTTCACCACATTCCTGACGTTCTCTCGGGAAGCGGGCCCGCGTCGCTGCCACTTACCTCGGAGGAGCAGGGGCGCGACTGACGCAGCGGCACATGGGGATGTCGCGGGCCGCCCCCGCGAAAGCTCGGAGGAGCACCGATGCGACGTACCGCCGCCCGACTGCTGACCGGTGCCGCGTTCGCCGCGGCCACCGCGGCCGGGCTCGCCGCGCCCGTCCAGGCCGCCGCCGCCTCCAAAAGCGGCAGCCTGGAGGTGTACCCCTCCACCGCCGTACCGGGCGGCCAGGTCACCGTGAACACGGCCGCCTGCGGCGACCCCGGGGCGGCCGCGGGCGACGCCGGCGCGGTCGGCGCCGGCCCCTTCACGCTCGCGCCGAGCAGCCACGACGGCCAGGCGATCGGGCAGTTCCAGGTGCCGCCGAGCGCGCAGCCGGGGACGTACGAGATCGTCGCGCAGTGCGCCGCCGACGGGCGCAGGATCGCCGGGGACCTGGTGGTCGTCCTGAGTTCCGTGCGGGAGCAGGTGTATCCGCGCGGAAGTGTGAAGACGGGGGTCGGCGGCGCTCTGGGCCCCGATCCCGTGCAGACCGCGGCCGGTGTGACGGCTCTCGCCGTCGCCGCCGCGGGCGGTACCTGGCTCCTGCATCGCCGGGCGAGAGGCGACGGGATCTGACGGACACCCTCCGCTGTCCGTCCGCCGGTACCGCATGTCCCCTCCCCCTCCGGGTCCGACGCCCCTCGCGGCCCGGAGGGGGCACGGGGTTCCGTCAGGGAGAGGGGTGCTCACGCATGCGCAGAGTCGTCGGCGACACCGTCATAGCCGCCGTGACCGCGGTCGCCCTCTGCTCGGGTGTGTGGCTGCTGCACGGCGCCGGGACGCACGCCCCGCCGCAGCCGTCGGCCGCCGAGGCCCGTCCGGGCGGCGTCGACCCGCGGTCCGCACCCGCGCTGCCGCCGTCCCCGCCCGACCGCGTCCGCATCCCGTCGATCCGGGTCGACGCCCCTCTCACGGGCCTCGGCCTGACGAAGTCCGGCAGCCTCGACGTGCCGCCGGCCGCGCGGAAGAACCTCGCCGGCTGGTACGAGTCCGGCACCACCCCCGGTGAGACCGGCACCGCGATCGTCGCCGGGCACGTCGACAACGCGGACGGCCCGGCCGTCTTCTACGACCTCGGCGCCCTGCGCAGGGGCGCCACGATCGAGGTGGACCGGCGCGACGGCGGGGTCGCGGTGTTCACCGTCGACGCGGTCGAGGTGTACGACGCCCACGGCTTCCCCGACGAGAAGGTCTACGGGGCGGCGGCCCGGCCCGAGTTGCGGGTGATCACCTGCGGGGGCGGGTACTCGCGGGCGACCGGCTACCGGGGGAACGTGGTGGTGTTCGCGCACCTGACGGGGAGCCGGTGAAAGGCCACGACGTCACAGGGATCGTCTGGGTGTTCTGTCCACGGAGGCTGGTGACAGAACACCTAGGCCACCCACTGCTCGTACGCGAGGTTCGCCACCAGCGCGAAGACCACCGTCAGCAGCACGATCCGGACGAAGCCGCTGCCCTTCTTCAGGGCGGTGCGGGCGCCGAGCATGCCGCCCACGAGGTTGAAGGCGGCCATGGGGAGCGCCAGTTGCCACAGGACCGCGCCCTGCCAGGCGAACGTGGCCAGGGCGCCCGCGTTGGTGCAGCAGTTGACGATCTTGGCGGTGGCGGAGGCGGTGACCAGGTCGAGGTGGAGGACGGCGGTCAGGGCGAGGACGAGGAAGGTGCCCGTGCCGGGGCCGACGAGTCCGTCGTAGAAACCGATGCCGAGACCCGCGAGGCCGATCGCGGCGAGGACGCGGCGCGGGCCGGCCGGGCCGGTGGCGGGGGCGGTGCCGAAGGCCGGGCGCAGGATCACGAAGGCGGCGACGCCGAGCAGCACCACCATGATCACCGGCTTGAGGACCTCCGTGCTCATCCCGGCCGCGAGGAAGGCGCCCGCGGAGGACCCGGCGAGCGCGGCGAGCCCGATCCGTACGGCCACCCCCACGTCGACCGGCGCCTTGCGGGCGTACGTCACCGCCGCGCCGGAGGTGCCGACGATCGCGACCGCCTTGTTGGTGCCGAGCGCGTGCGCGGCCGGCGTGCCGGCCGGCAGACCCAGCAGCAGGACCGGCAGCAGCAGGAGCCCGCCCCCGCCGACCACGGCGTCGATCCAGCCGGCCGCGAGCGCGGCGAGACAGAGGACGGCGACCATGGTCAGTGATATGTCGGGCATGATCGCGACCCTAGGGACCGGATGCATGGCACGTCCATCGAACTGAGGCACTTCTGAGGACGGGGCCGGTCACACGCACCCGCGCCGGGCGGCGGGAAGCTCGCACAGGCCCCCTCGTGACCCCCGGGAACCCTCACATCCGGGCCCCGCCCCCGCTGAGGGCAGTGTTCCTCTCGGGAAACAACGGTGATGCGGCCGGGTAACCTCCGCACCGCACGCTCGGTGTCATGACCTCGAACGAGCGTGTGGTGGTGATCGGAGCCGGCCTGGCGGGCGTACGCCTGGCCCGCCGGCTCGGTGAGCTGGGCACGCCCGCCCTGCTGATCGGCGAGGAGGAGCACCGGCCCTACAACCGGGTCCTGCTCGCCGAGGTGCTGGCCGGCCGGTACGCCCCCGAGGTGATCGCGCTGCCCGCGCCCGCCGAACTGGTCCGGACCCGGGTGACCGGCATCGACCGCAAGCGGCGCAGCCTGGCCTGCGCGGACGGCCCGGAGATCGCATACGACACGCTGGTGCTGGCCACCGGCTCCAACCCGGTGCTGCCGCCGCTGCGCGGACTGTTCACACCGGACCGCGAACTGCCCGAGGGCGTCCACGCCTTCCGCACCATGGACGACTGCCTGGGGCTGTCGAAGGCGGTCCGGCCGGGCGTGCGGGCCGTCGTCATCGGCGGCGGCCTCCTCGGGGTCTCCGCCGCCCGCGCGCTCGCCGTCCGCGGCGCGCAGGTGGTCCTCGCCCAGCAGTCCGAGCGGCTCATGGAACGCCAGCTCGACCCCGACGCCTCGGCTCTGGTGCTGCGGCACCTGCGGGACCTCGGCGTCGAGGTGCACACCGAGTGCCGGGTCCGTGACGTGGCTTGCGCCGGGGGCGCCGTCCGCTCGGTGGAGATGGCCGACGGATACGCCCTCGACGCCGACCTGGTGGTCCTGGCCTGCGGTGTCCACCCGCGCACCGGCCTCGCGAAGGAGGCCGGACTCGCCGTCCACAGGGGCGTCCTCGTCGACGACGAACTGCGCACCTCCGACCCGCACATCCGTGCGATCGGGGACTGCGTCGAGCACGGGGGCGAGGTCTACGGGCTCGCCGCGCCCGCGCTGGAACAGGCCGACGTCCTGGCCGAGTTGCTTGCCGGTGACGCCGGCGTCCGCTACTCGGGGACGCGTTCCCTCACCCGCCTCACGCTCCACGGGCACCCCGGCCCCGGCCGCACCACCCCCGGCCGCACCGCACCCGCCCTCACCGCCTTCGACCTCGCCGCGTTCGGCGAGACCGAGGCGCGCCCCGGCGACGACGTCGTCCGGCTCACCGACGCCACCCGCGGCACCTACCGCAAGGTCGTCGTCCGCGACGACCGCCTGGTCGGCGGCGTGCTGGTCGGCGAACTCGGCACCGTCGGCGCGCTCGCCCGCGCCTGGGAGGGAGCAGAGCCGCTCCCCGACGACGGCCCCCTGCTCCACCTGCTCACCAACGATGGAGGCCCTGAATGACCGCCGCCCCGGGGGCCACCCCCACGATCGTCCTCGTCGGCCACGGCATGGTCGGCCAGCGCTTCCTCGAGGCACTCGCCGACCGCGGCCTGACCGCCACGCACCGCGTGGTCGTGCTGTGCGAGGAGCCCCGCCCCGCGTACGACCGCGTCCAGCTCACCTCGTACTTCTCGGGAAGGACGCCCGAGGAACTCTCCCTGACCGACATGGGGTTCATCAAGGACCACGGCATCGAACTGCACGTCGGCGACCCGGCGGAGACCGTCGACCGTGACGCCCGCAGGGTGACCGCCCGTTCGGGCCTGGTCGTCGACTACGACGTGCTGGTGCTGGCCACCGGCTCCTACCCGTTCGTGCCGCCGGTCCCGAACAAGGACGCCGAGGGCTGCTTCGTCTACCGCACGATCGAGGACCTCCTCGCCATCGAGGAGTACGCGAAGTCGCGGGCCACGACGGGCGCGGTGGTCGGCGGCGGCCTGCTCGGCCTGGAGGCCGCGGGCGCGCTGAAGGGCCTCGGGCTCACCTCCCACATCGTGGAGTTCGCGCCGCGCCTGATGCCGGTGCAGGTCGACGAGGGCGGTGGCGCGGCCCTGCTGCGCACCATCGAGGAGATGGGTCTGAGCGTCCACACGGGCGTCGGCACCCAGGAGATCGTGACGGACGCCTCCGGTGCCGTCACCGGCATGAAGCTGTCCGACGGCTCCGAACTGGCCACCGACCTGGTGGTGTTCAGCGCCGGTGTCCGCCCCCGCGACCAGCTGGCCCGCGCCTCGGGACTGACGGTCGGCGAGCGCGGCGGCATCGCCGTCGACGAACAGTGCCGCACGGTCTGCGACCCGCACGTCTTCGCGATCGGCGAGTGCGCGCTGGCCGCCGACGGCCGGGTGTACGGCCTGGTCGCCCCCGGTTACGAACAGGCCGAGACGGCGGCCGCGGCCATCGCCGCCGACGAGGACGAGCAGAAGTCGTTCACCGGCGCCGACCTCTCCACCAAGCTGAAGCTGCTCGGCGTCGACGTGGCCTCCTTCGGCGACGCGCACGGCACCGCCGAGGACTGCCTGGACGTCGTGTACTCCGACTCCCGCTCGGGCCTGTACAAGAAGCTGGTCATCGGCCGCGACGGCACCCTGCTGGGCGGCATCCTGATCGGCGACGCCGACGCCTACGGCACCCTGCGCGCCCTCACCGGCTCCGTCCCGCCGATCTCCCCCGAGTCGCTGGTCCTGCCCGCCGGGGCCGGCGGCGGCGACCGGCTCGGCCCGTCCGCGCTCCCCGACGACGCGGTGATCTGCTCCTGCCACAACGTCACCAAGGGCACCATCCGCGGCGCGGTCACCGAGCACTCCTGCACCACCGTGCCCGAGGTGAAGAAGTGCACCAAGGCCGGTACCGGCTGCGGCAGTTGCGTCAAGGTCCTCGGCCAGCTCGTCACCGCCGAGCTGGAGGCGAGCGGCGTCGAGGTCGACAAGGGCCTGTGCGGCTGCTTCACGCAGACCCGCGAGGAGCTCTACGAGATCGTCCTCGCCCTGCGCGTCAACACCTACCAGGACCTGCTCGACCGCTACGGCCGCGACGGCGCGCGGGGCGGCGACGGCTGCGACGTCTGCAAGCCCGCGATCGGCTCGATCATCGCCTCCCTCGCCCCCGTGATCGGCGCGAGCGGCTACGTCCTGGACGGCGAGCAGGCCGCGCTGCAGGAGACCAACGACCACTTCCTCGCCAACCTCCAGAAGAACGGCTCCTACTCGGTGGTGCCGCGCATCCCCGGCGGCGAGGTCACCCCCGAGGGCCTGATCGTCATCGGCGAGATCGCCCGCGACTTCGGCCTCTACACGAAGATCACCGGCGGCCAGCGGATCGACATGTTCGGCGCCCGCGTGGAACAGCTCCCCCTGATCTGGGCCCGCCTGGTCGACGCCGGCTTCGAGTCGGGCCACGCCTACGGCAAGTCCCTGCGCACCGTGAAGTCCTGCGTCGGCCAGACCTGGTGCCGCTACGGCGTGCAGGACTCCGTCCGCATGGCGATCGACCTGGAGCTGCGCTACCGGGGCCTGCGCTCCCCGCACAAACTGAAGTCCGCCGTCTCCGGCTGCGCCCGCGAGTGCGCCGAGGCCCAGTCCAAGGACTTCGGCATCATCGCCACCTCCAACGGCTGGAACCTGTACGTCGGCGGCAACGGCGGCGCCACCCCGCGCCACGCCGACCTCCTCGCCCAGGACCTCACCGACGCGGAACTGATCCGTCTGATCGACCGGTTCCTGATGTTCTACATCCGCACCGCCGACCGGCTGGAGCGCACCTCGACCTGGCTGGAGCGCATCCCCGGTGGCCTGGACCACGTGCGGGACGTGGTCGTGGAGGACTCCCTCGGCATCTGCGAGGAGCTGGAGTCCCTGATGGCCGCGCACGTGGCCAACTACGCCGACGAGTGGGCGACCACCATCAACGACCCCGAGAAGCTGGCCCGGTTCGTGTCCTTCGTCAACGCGCCGGACACCCCCGACCCGGTCGTCGGCTTCGTCCCCGAGCGCGACCAGATCAAGCCCGATCTGCCGCTGCTCTCCATCGGCCACCGTCCCCTGGAAGGGAGCGCCCAGCGATGACCCTGGCACTCGAGACGACCGACCTGAAGGTGCAGCTCCAGCTCGGCGAGGACTGGTTCACGGTCTGCGACCTGAGCCTGCTGGTCCCCGGCCGCGGCGTGGCGGCACTCCTGCCGGACGGCCGCCAGGCGGCCCTGTTCAGGGACCGGGCGGGGGAGCTGTACGCGGTGGACAACCGCGACCCGTTCAGCGGCGCGGCGGTCCTCTCCCGTGGCCTGACCGGCTCGGTGCAGGGGCGGCCGTTCGTCGCCTCGCCCCTGCTCAAGCAGCGCTTCGACCTGCGCAGCGGGCAGTGCCTGGACGACGACGCGGTCCGCATCACGACGTACGAGGTGCGGGCGGCGGGCTGAGGTCCGGCCGACCGGCTGACCGGCCGACCGGGTGCCTGCGCGGAGGTCGGCGCGGGCGCCCGGTCAGCCGTCGAGGCTGTCGTACGACACCCCGGTCAGCCGTTCCGACTCCGTCCACAGGCGGCGGCCCGCCCGGTCGTCGAGGGTCCAGGGCGCCCGCCACGAGGGCGCGGGCGCCCCTCGCCACATCGCGAGGGCCGGGCCGGTGAAGGAGTCGGGGAGTACGTCCGGCGCGGTCGCGGCGTACAGGACGGGCAGGGCGCCGGCCTCGGCGGACTGGGCGAGGACGCGGTTGCCGGCGGACATGAGCCGCTCGGCGGTCCGGCGGCCCTGCGCACGCGGTCCGGCCGTCTGGAGGCCGGTCGCCGCGTATCCGGGATGCGCGGCCGCCGCGACCACCTCCGCGCCAAACGCCTCCAGCCGGCGTGCCAGCTCGTGCGTGAACAGCAGGTTGGCGGTCTTGGAACGGCCGTAGGCGATCCAACGCCGGTATTTCCGTTCGCTGTTGAGGTCAGCGGGATCGATGGTGCCGAGCAGGTGGAGCATGCTGGAGACGGTCACCACGCGGGCCCGGGGTGCGGCGAGCAGCGCGGGCATGAGCAGTCCGGTGAGGGCGAAGTGGCCGAGGTGGTTCACGCCGAACTGCGTCTCGAACCCGTCGGCGGTCGTGCCGTACGGCATCGCCATCACGCCCGCGTTGTTGACCAGCAGGTCGAGCCGGGTGTACGGCCGGGCGAACTCCCGCACGGAGGCGAGGTCGCCGAGGTCCAGCCGCCTCAACTCCACTTCCGCTCGCGGCACTTCACCGATCAGCCGGGCCACGGCCTCCCGCCCCCGGGTCTCGCTGCGGCAGGCGAGGACGACCCGCGCCCCTCTCCGGGCCAGCTCCCGCGCGACGACGTGGCCGAGCCCGCCGTTGGCGCCGGTGACGACGGCGGTGCGGCCGCTCTGGTCGGGGATGTCGTGCGTGTTCCAGCCGGTCATGGCCGTGCTCCCTCCGTTGCTGTCCCAGCCTAGGCATTTCCCCGTCACGGCGTGTCCACGACACGGTCACCCTGCGCTCGTAGTCTCCCTGACCGCACGACCCCCGCGGCCGACCGGCCGCGGGGTGTCACGACACCCCTTGGGAGTGAGCGTGGAACGTCGTACTGTCCTGCGTGCGGCCGTCCTCGGCGGGTCCTCCGCCGTGCTCGGCGGAACCCTGTGGCGCGGGGCCGCGTACGCGGCGCCGGCCCAGCCCGGCACGAGCCCGTACGGGGCGCTCGGCTCGCCCGACGCCAACGGCATCAGGCTTCCGAGCGGCTTCACCAGCCGGGTGATCGCCCGCTCCGGGCAGACCGTGCCCGGCACGTCGTACACGTGGCACAACGCTCCTGACGGAGGCGCCTGTTACGCGGACGGCACGGGCTGGATCTACGTCTCCAACTCGGAGATCAACCCCTCCGGCGGGGCGAGCGCGGTGAGGTTCTCGTCGACGGGCACGGTGACCGGCGCGTACCGCATCCTGTCCGGCACGCGACAGAACTGCGCGGGCGGGAAGACCCCGTGGAACACCTGGCTGTCGTGCGAGGAGGTGTCGCTGGGCCACGTCTACGAGACGGACCCGTGGGGCGTGAACGCGGCCGTGCAGCGGCCGGCGATGGGCCGCTTCAAGCACGAGGCGGCCGCCGCCGACCCGGTGCGCAAGGTGGTGTACCTGACCGAGGACGAGACGGACGGCCGCTTCTACCGCTTCGTGCCGACGACCTGGGGCAGCCTGGCCTCCGGCACGCTCCAGGTGATGGTCGCCGGCAGCGCCACGTCCGGCTCCTTCACCTGGGCGAACGTCCCCGACCCGGACGGCTCCCCCACCACCACCCGCACCCAGGTGTCCGGCGCCAAGTCCTTCAACGGCGGCGAGGGCTGCCACTACGCGGACGACACCGTCTGGTTCACCACGAAGGGCGACAACCGGGTCTGGCAGCTGGACCTCACGAACAACACCTACCAGCTGGCCTACGACGACTCCCTGGTCTCCGGCACGGCCCCGCTCACCGGGGTCGACAACATCACCGGCTCCGCCTCCGGCGACCTGTTCGTCGCGGAGGACGGCGGCAACATGGAGATCTGCGTGATCACCCCGGCCGACGTGGTCGCCCCGTTCCTGCGCGTCGACGGCCAGTCGGGCTCGGAGATCACCGGCCCGGCCTTCTCCCCCGACGGCACCCGCCTGTACTTCTCCAGCCAGCGCGGCACCTCGGGCAGCTCCTCCGGCGGCATCACGTACGAGGTGAGGGGCCCGTTCCGGGCCTGACCCCGTCGGGGGTACGGTCTCCACCGGCAGGACGCCCGCTCGGCGAGCCGGCGGACCCCGCCCGTCCGGACGGATGCCCCGCACATCTTCGTCACGGATCAGTCACGGAGCCTTCACGCTGCGTCCCGGCGCCCTACGGTCGTCCCTCTGACACCAGCGTCTCAGGGGGACGACATGAGCAACCCGTACACCACCACCCGCCCGGCGCCGAGATGGGCCCGCAAGCGCTATGTCCTGCCCGCGCTCGCCCTCGCCCTGTTCGTCGGGGTGGGCATGGGCGGCAGCGCCGAAGACCCCGCGACGGACGCCGAGCCGCTGGCCGCCAAGCCCCGGCCGACGGTCACGGTGACGACGACGGCGACCGTCACCGCCACCGCGACGGCCGCCCCGGAGCCGGCGCAGACGGTGACCGCGACGGAGACGGTGAGAGTGACGAAGACGGTCACGGCCGAGGCGGCGGCGGGCGACGACAGCGGCTCGTACGGCAGCGGTTCGGGGGGCTCCGGCGATTCGGGGAGCTCGGGGGGTTCCGACAGCGCCTACTACGCCAACTGCACCGAGGCCCGGGCCGCGGGCGCGGCCCCCGTCCACGCGGGCGACCCGGGCTACGGCCGGCACCTGGACCGGGACGGCGACGGGACGGGCTGCGAGTAGGCACGAGAGGAACGTGATCGACGGCTCGGCGCGACCGAGGCGCATCCGAACCTGTTTCGGCGTCGCCCCGTTTCCCGTCACCCGCTCCATGGCCAAGGCCCAGGTCGGAAACCTGGGCCTTGTTGGTTGATGAGAGCTTTGGCCCGCGCCTCAGGCGACGGTGTACTCCGCGTCCCCGAAGTCTGCGACCACGCGCAGCCGACCGCCGAGCGCTTCCACGTAGGCCCGGAGGGTGGCGACCTCCGCGCGATCCAGCTCACCGTGCTCGATCGCGGAGACCCGAGGTGCTGAGACCCCCATCGACGCGGCCACCTGGCGCTGAGTCAGCGCCTGTTCACGCCTGACCTCCGCGAGCTTGTGAGCGCGCACTTCGGCGGTCAGCCGGTCCATCGGCGCTTGCTTCTCCTCAGCTGACCGCACCGGCAACCCGGCGGCCGCACGCCGCTCGCGTGCCTTGCGCTTGGTTTCCTCCCAGCTCACGGTATTCATCCGCCCGCCGTTCAGGGGACGCCGATCAGGGCGGGGCCCTTCTGGTGACGGCTCGTGATGGGATCCGACCGGGTGTGGAGGGCACGACGAGGGCACTACGGCGTCACGCGGGCTCAACGGCAACCAACGCCGGCGAACGGCTTTTTGCCTGCTCAGCGCCGTAGCCTGACGTTCTCCGCAACTGATGCGCGAAAGGGCGGCATCCCCGCACAGGATGCCGCCCTCTCCCGGTGCGCCGGAGCCGCCGCGATCGGTGCTGAGGGTCGGGGACCGCAGCGGCTCCGGGTGTGGGGAGGGGTGGGGGACGGACCGTCAGGGGACCGTCCCCCACCCCCCGGCTCAGCGGTGGTCGCTGCCCTCCGACTGGGTCGCCGCCCGGCCCGCCTCGAGGCGGGCGACCGGGATGCGGAAGGGGGAGCAGGACACGTAGTCGAGGCCGACCTCGTGGAAGAAGTGCACGGACTCCGGGTCGCCGCCGTGTTCGCCGCAGACGCCGAGCTTCAGGTCGGGGCGGGTCGCGCGGCCGGCCTCGGCGGCGGCCTTCACGAGGGAGCCGACGCCGTCCTTGTCGATGGTCTCGAAGGGGGAGACCCCGAAGATGCCCTTCTCCAGGTAGGCGGTGAAGAAGGAGGCCTCGACGTCGTCGCGGCTGAAGCCCCACACGGTCTGGGTGAGGTCGTTCGTGCCGAAGGAGAAGAACTCCGCCGCCTCCGCGATCTGACCGGCGGTCAGCGCGGCGCGCGGCAGCTCGATCATCGTGCCGATCGACAGCTTCAGCGACACCCCCGTCGCCGCCTCGACCTCGGCGACGACCCGGTCGGCCTCCTCGCGGACGATCTCCAGCTCCTGGACGGTGCCGACGAGCGGGATCATGATCTCGGCGCGCGGGTCGCCCTTGGCGTTCTTGCGCTCGGCCGCGGCCTCGGCGATGGCGCGGACCTGCATGGTGAACAGGCCGGGGATGACCAGGCCGAGGCGTACGCCGCGCAGGCCCAGCATCGGGTTCTGCTCGTGGAGGCGGTGGACCGCCTGGAGCAGGCGCAGCTCGTTCTCGTGGGGCTCCTGGCGGGACTCCGCCAGCGCCACGCGCACCGACAGCTCGGTGATGTCGGGCAGGAACTCGTGCAGCGGCGGGTCGAGGAGGCGGATGGTGACGGGCAGGCCGTCCATCGCCGAGAACAGCTCCACGAAGTCCTTCTTCTGGAGCGGCAGGAGCGCCTTCAGCGAGTCCTCGCGCTCGGCCTCCGTGTCCGCCAGGATCAGGCGCTCGACCAGCTCACGGCGGTCGCCGAGGAACATGTGCTCGGTGCGGCACAGGCCGATGCCCTGGGCGCCGAAGCGGCGGGCGCGCAGCGCGTCCTCGGCGTTGTCGGCGTTGGCGCGGACCCGCAGGCGGCGCTTGCGGTCGGCGAACGCCATGATCCGGTGCACGGCCTCGACGAGCTCGTCGGCGTCGTTGGCGCCCGCGTGCATGCGGCCCTCGAAGTACTCCACGACGGGGGACGGGACCACCGGGACCTCGCCCAGGTAGACCTTCCCGGACGAGCCGTCGATCGAGATCAGGTCGCCCTCCTCGACGACGTGCCCGCCGGGCACCGTCATCCGGCGGCGCTTGGTGTCGACCTCCAGCTCCTCCGCGCCGCAGACACAGGTCTTGCCCATGCCGCGGGCGACGACCGCCGCGTGCGAGGTCTTGCCGCCGCGCGAGGTGAGGATGCCCTCCGCCGCGATCATGCCGTCGAGGTCGTCGGGGTTGGTCTCGCGGCGGACGAGGATGACCTTCTCGCCCGAGCGGGACCACTTGACGGCCGTGTAGGAGTCGAAGACCGCCTTGCCGACCGCGGCGCCCGGGGAGGCGGCGATGCCGCGGCCGACCTGCGCGGCCTTGGCGTGCTCGTCGAAGCGGGGGAACATCAGCTGGGCGAGCTGGGCGCCGTTGACCCGCTGGAGGGCCTCGGTCTCGTCGATGAGGCCCTGGTCGACGAGCTGGGTGGCGATGCGGAAGGCCGCGCCGGCCGTGCGCTTGCCGACCCGGGTCTGGAGCATCCACAGCTGACCGCGCTCGATGGTGAACTCGATGTCGCAGAGGTCCTTGTAGTGGTTCTCCAGCGTCTGCATGATCTGCATCAGCTGGTCGTACGACTTCTTGTCGATGGTCTCCAGCTCCGCGAGCGGGACCGTGTTGCGGATGCCGGCGACGACGTCCTCGCCCTGGGCGTTCTGAAGGTAGTCGCCGTAGACGCCCTGGTGGCCGGAGGCGGGGTCGCGGGTGAAGGCGACGCCGGTGCCGGAGTCGGGGCCGAGGTTGCCGAAGACCATCGAGCAGACGTTGACGGCGGTGCCCAGGTCGTGCGGGATGCGCTCCTGGCGGCGGTAGAGCTTGGCGCGGTCGGTGTTCCAGGAGTCGAAGACGGCGTGGATGGCGAGGTCCATCTGCTCGCGCGGGTCCTGCGGGAAGTCCCGGCCGGCCTCGGTCTTGACGATCTTCTTGAACCTGGTGACGAGCTTCTTGAGGTCGGCGGCCTCCAGCTCGGTGTCGACCGTGACCTTCTTGGCCGCCTTGGCGGCCTCCAGCGCCTCCTCGAAGAGGTCGCCGTCGACGCCGAGGACGGTCTTGCCGAACATCTGGATGAGGCGCCGGTAGGAGTCCCAGGCGAAGCGGTCGTCGCCGGCCTGCGCGGCCAGGCCCTGGACCGACTTGTCGGAGAGGCCGATGTTGAGGACGGTGTCCATCATGCCGGGCATCGAGAACTTGGCGCCGGAGCGGACGGAGACGAGCAGGGGGTTGTCGGCCTGGCCGAGCTTCTTGCCCATCCTCTCTTCCAGGGCGTCGAGGTGCGCACTCACCTCGTCACGCAGTGCCGCCGGTTCCTCGCCGCTGTCGAGGTAGACCTTGCAGGCCTCGGTGGTGATGGTGAACCCGGGCGGCACCGGCAGGCCGAGGTTGGTCATCTCGGCGAGGTTGGCGCCCTTGCCCCCGAGGAGGTCCTTGAGGTTCTTGTTGCCCTCGGTGAAGTCGTAAACGAACTTCACGGCCTCAACGTTCGTGGCCGTTCCGGCTACCGGGAGATCTTTGTTTTCCGACACGGGTCTCGACTCCTCGAGGACGCGGTGGCTGCCCTGACGGCGAGGAACATACCCAGATCGAAGGCACCTGGGTACGTCCACTTGTGCGTCATACGCCTGTAACCAGTCGTCCGCCACAGGATCGAAAGTCAAAGCTTGGCAAGCGCGGAGCAGCCGGTGTTTTCACTTCTTGAACGCATCCACCTCCGTACATCCCCTTTGGCGCTCACATGAGCGCTTGCCGCCACGTCTGATTTCGATCGATGAACGATCAAGGGGTGGCACTGAGTGCCACCCCTTGAGGAAGTGCAAACGAGCGCACGCCGCTCATCTGAGCACTGCCGGTATCAAAGGTGGCGAGAATCACGCTTCCACAGGCCGTCGGATTTCACCATCCGGACGCTCCCGCGGACCCGCCCCGAAACGGAAACGCGCTCGTCACAAGCCCGCCGCCCGGCACCGGCCGCGGTCATCCGCCCGGCGTCCGCTCCCGTTCACCCGCCCGGGGTCCGCCCCCGTTCACACGCCCAGTGCCAGCAGCCGCTCCTCCACCCGCGCGGGCGCGTACAGGTGCTCCACCACCAGCGCGCCGGCCCCCACCAGGCCCGCCCGCTCCCCCAGCCGTGAGGTCACGACCTCCAGCCGGGCCGTGGAGCGGGGCAGCGCCCGCTGGTACAGCAGCTCGCGCACGCCGGTGACGAAGGGGGTGCCGGCGAGGTCACCGGCGATCATCAGCACGCCCGGGTTGAGCAGTGTCACGACGGTCGCCAGTACGTCGCCGACCTGGCGCCCCGCCTCGCGGGCCAGCGCGGCCGCGCCCGGGTGCCCGGCGGCGAGCAGGTCCCGCACGTCCGAGCCGGAGGCCGCGGGCACCCCTGTCCCGGCCAGCCTGCGGGCCACCGCGCCGCCGCTGGCGACGGCCGCGAGACAGCCGTGGGAGCCGCAGCGGCACAGCGCCTCGGAGCCCACCCGGATGTGCCCGATGTCGCCGGCGCCGCCGTCGACGCCCCGGAAGATCTCGCCGCCCACCACGACCCCGGCGCCGATCCCGGTGGACACCTTGACCAGCACGAACGCCGAGCAGTCGGGGTAGGCGGTGCGCTGCTCGCCGTAGGCCATGAGGTTGGCGTCGTTGTCGACGAGGACGGGCACGGGTGCGGTGCCCGTGCGTTCCGTGAACGCCCTGGCGAGCCGGCCGCGGATGTCGTAGCCGTCCCAGCCGGGCATGATCGGCGGCTGGACCACCAGGCCGGTCCCGCTGTCGACCGGGCCGGGCACCGCGAGGCCGATGCCGCACGCCTCGTCCGCGCGGCGGCCCGCCTTCTCCAGCAGTTCCGCGAACCAGCCGCCCAGCTCGCCGAGCACGGTGTCCGGGCCGTCCTCGACGGCCAGCGTGCCCGAGTGCTCGGCGAGGACCTCGCCGGTCAGGGACAGCACGGCCGCACGCGCGTGCCGGGTGTCGAGGTCGGCGGCGAGGACGACGGCGTGCGCGTCGTCGAACTCGAGCGTGATGGAGGGGCGGCCGCCCAGCGGGGAGTCGACGGGGCCGCCCGCGCCCTCGCGCAGCCAGCCCGCGCGGAAGAGACGGTCCAGGCGTTGTCCGACCGTGGCCCGGGAGAGTCCGGTGACCTGCTGGAGGGCACCGCGTGTGGTGGCCCGGCCGGTGCGTACCAGCGCGAGCAGATCTCCGGCGCCGGCCTGACCGCCGCCCCTGCCCGTCCGTCCGGGCTGTCCGGTCATGCGCACCCCCTTGTGTTTCCCAATCCTGCATTACATATTGAGTTCTGCGTGTTAAATAGACGTAACCCTGCGGTGGCCACTGCCGAACCGGTCGACGGTGGCCTCCTCGTCGTCGTTCTTCGGGGAGCCCCGAGTGGATCGCACTGCCCAGCTCGTCGCCCGTCCCGCGGAGTACCCCTCCGTATACGATCCGACCGCTTCGGCCGGGTCGCCGCACCTCAGGGCCGTGGAGGTGCTCGACGGCAACTGGACGGGAACCTCGACGGTGCCCTCGCGCGGCCTGTACCCGCACCAGTGGTCCTGGGACTCGGCGTTCGTCGCGATCGGGCTGCGGCACGTCTCCCCGCGCCGGGCGCAGACCGAGCTGGAGACGCTGCTGGACGCCCAGTGGGGCGACGGGCGCGTCCCGCACATCGTCTTCAACCCCTCCGTACCGCTCGACGCGTACTTCCCGAGCCCCGACTTCTGGCGCTCCTCGACCGCGGGGCGCGCTGCGGGCGCCCCGCGCACCGTACAGACCTCCGGCATCGTGCAGCCACCGGTGCACGCGCTGGCGGCCTGGCTGGTGCACCGCGCCGACCCCGGGCTGTCACGGGCGCGCGGCTTCCTCGCCCGGGTGTATCCCCGGCTGGCCGCCTGGCACCGCTACCTGCTGCACCGGCGGGACCTGGGCGGCGGCGGTCTGGCAGCGGTCGTGCACCCCTGGGAGCAGGGGATGGACAACGCCCCCTCCTGGGACGCGCCGCTCGCCCGGATCACCCCGGCCCCGGCCCGCTCCTTCCGGCGCGCCGACCTCACCCACGGGGCGCCGGAGGACCGGCCGACGGACCTGGACTACGGGCGGTACGTGCGGCTGGCGGCGGACTACCGGGACGGGGGGTACCGGGACGGGCCGGGCGGGGGAAGGGGGGCCGGCACGGCCGCCTTCGCCGTCGAGGACCCCGCGTTCAACGCCCTGCTCATCGCCTCCGAGCACGCGCTGGCCCGGATCGCGCAGGAGCTGGGGGCCGCCGGCACCGCCCGGCACGCGCGCGCGGAGCGGCTGACGGCGGCGCTGGTCGACCGGCTGTGGGACCCCGCCGAGGGGCTGTTCCTCTGCCGGGACCTGCGCGGCGGCGGCCTGATCCGGGAGCGCGGGGTCGCCGGCCTGGTCCCGCTGCTGCTGCCCGCCCTGCCCCGCGAGATCGTCTCCGCCCTGGTCCGCACCCTGCGCGGCCCGCACTTCGGGGTGGGCGTCACCACCCGTCTCGCCCCCAGCCACGACCTGCTCGGCGAGGCCTTCGACCCGCACCGCTACTGGCGGGGGCCGGCCTGGTTCAACACGAGCTGGCTCGTCGAGCGGGGTCTGCGGCTGCACGGCGAGCGGGCGGACGCGGACGCGCTGCGCGAGGCCGTGCTGGACCTCGCGGACTCCTCGGACTTCGCCGAGTACGTCGACCCGTACACCGGCGAGGCCTGCGGGGCGACCGGCTTCAGCTGGACCGCCGCGCTCATGCTCGACCTGCTGCACGACACGGAAGGCGTGCCGTGCGGCACGGACATCGTCAGGGACGACAGCTCGTTCAAGGGAGGGGACCGGGGATGACGGACCGGCATCATCTGCTCGTGTACGGCGGGACGTTCGCCGCCGTCGGTGACCGCGGGGACATCAGCGGCGTGCGCGGCGCCGGATCCCCCGACGGCTTGTTCGTCAGGGACGCGCGCCACCTCAGCCGCTGGCAGCTCACCGTGGACGGGGCGGTGCCCGAGGTGCTCGTGCCCGTCGCGGACGGGGACGCGGCGCGCTGTGTGCTCGTGCCGCGCGGCGGCCGCACGGAGCCGCCGTCGTGCACGGTCTTCCGCGAACAGGCGGTGGGCGACGGCTCGTTCGTCGAATCGCTGCGGGTGGTCGGCAACCGTCCGACGCCGCTGACGGTCCGGCTGGCGCTCACCGTCGACGCCGACTTCACCGACCAGTTCGAACTCCGCTCCGACCACCGCACCTACGCCAAGACCGGCGTGGTCCGCCGCCGCCGGATCCTCGACGACGGGGTCGAGTTCAGCTACCGGCGCGGCGAGTGGCGGTCCCTGACGACGGTGACCGCCGACCCCGCGCCGGACGGCGTCGAGGAGACCGGCACCGGCGCCCGCCGCCTGGTCTGGACCCTGGAACTGGAGCCGCACGGCTCCGCCGAACTGACGCTGCGGGTGATGGCCCGCCCGCACGGCGAGAAGCGGGCCCTGCGCGTCCCCAGCTCCCCCGCCGCGCTGACCGCGAAGCTGCTCGCGCAGGAGGGCGAGTTCGTGCAGGGCGTGGCCTTCCCCACCGGCTGGCCCGAGCTGGCGGCCGCCTGCGCACGGGGCCTCGCCGACCTGGCCTCGCTCCAGGTCCCCGCGACCGGGCCGGACGGGGAGGAACTGCGCGTCCCGGCCGCCGGCGCCCCCTGGTTCCTGACCCTACTGGGCCGCGACGCCCTGCTCACCTCGCTGTTCGCGCTGCCCTACCGGCCCGCCCCGGCCGCCGCCACGCTCCTCGCGCTGGCCGCGGCCCAGGCCACCGAGACCGGCCCGGAGTCGGTCGCCCAGCCCGGCAAGATCGTCCACGAGGTGCGGCACGGCGAACTCGCCCACTTCCAGCAGGTCCCCTACGGCCGCTACTACGGCTCGGTGGACGCCACCCCGCTCTTCCTCGTCCTGCTCGGCGCCTACGTCGAACAGACCGGCGACACGGCCCTCGCCCGCCGGCTGGAGCCGCACGCCCGCGCGGCCGTCGGCTGGATGCTCGACCACGGCGGCCTCACCTCGCGCGGCTACCTGGTCTACCGCGCCGACCGGGGCGGCCTCGCCAACCAGAACTGGAAGGACTCCCCCGGCGCCATCTGCTCGGCCGACGGCAGCCGCCCCTCGGGCCCGGTGACGGCGGCCGGCGCCCAGGGCTACGCGTACGACGCGCTGCGCCGGACCGCGTCCGTGGCGCGCGCGGCATGGCAGGACGAGACCTACGCGGCGCTGCTCGAACAGGCCGCCGCCGATCTGCGCGACCGCTTCCAGCGGGACTTCTGGATGCGCGAGCGCTCCTTCCCGGCGCTCGCGCTGGACGGCGAGGGCCGCCAGGTCGACGCACTCGCCTCGGACGCCGGCCACCTGCTGTGGTCGGGGCTGCTGGACAAGGAGTACGGTGAACTGGTCGGCCGGCGGCTCCTGGAACCCGACTTCTTCTCCGGCTGGGGCGTCCGCACGCTGGCGGCCGGGCAGCCGGCGTACCACCCGCTGTCGTACCACCGCGGTTCGGTGTGGCCGCACGACAACGCGCTGATCGCCCTGGGGCTGGCCCGCTACGGTCTGCACGACGAGGCCCGCACCGTCGCGCACGGGCTGGTCGACGCGGCCACCGCGACCGGCCACCGCCTGCCCGAGGTGCTCGCGGGCTACGGCCGCGACACCCACGCGGAACCGGTGCCGTACCCGCACGCGTGCGTGCGGGAATCCCGCTCGGCGGCCGCCCCGCTGGCCCTGCTCACGGCGGTGGGCGGAGCGTAGCGTCGCACTTGGCCGGGCGTTTGCCCGGTGTTTGCCGACCGCTCGCCGGGACCGGTGAACGCCGGGCTCGGGCACGCCGTACGAAACGGTGGCGGATCCGGTCCCCCCACCGGATCCGCCGATCCGCCCGGCTCCGTACGGAAGGAACCCTCGGGTGCCTGTCTTCACACGGTCTCGTGACCTGCCCGACTCCCGCGACGGCTCGCCCGACGGCGCCGAGGCGGCCGTGGAGCCCGAGGCGCCGGAGAGCGGGACCGCGCCGCCGCGCACCCTCGCCTCCCGCATCGCCCACGGGTGGGCCTGGCGGAGCCGCCATCCGCGGGCGGCGCGCGTGCTGTGGTGGACGACGACCGTGCTGGCCCTCGTGCTGGTGCTCGGGGCGATGGTGCTGCCGAACCAGCTGGGCCTCCTGCGGGCCGACCGGCTCCTGCGGCTGCCCGGCGAGGCGGTCGTCTCGGCGGCCGTGCTGCTGGCGCTGCCCCGCCGCCCCCGGGTGGTGGCCGCGGCGGCGCTCGGGGTCGGCCTCGCGGCACTGACCGTGGTCAACGTCCTGGACATGGCGTACTCCGAGTACCTGGGCCGCGGCTTCAACCTGGTCCTGGACTGGGGCCTGCTGGACGACGCGCAGTCCTACGTCGCGGACTCGATGGGCGGGGCGACGGCCCTCGGGGCCGCGATCGGTCTGCTCCTGCTGATCGCCCTGCTGTTCGTCGTGATGGCGCTGGCGGCGGTGCGGCTGAGCGAGGTGCTGGCGCGCAACGTCCCCGCGGCGACCCGCGGCACGCTGATCGCCGGCACGGTCTGGATCACCTGCTCCGTCCTCTCGGTCCAGTACGCCGGACTGCCGCTGGCCTTCAACCGCGCGGTGAGCGCCGTCACCGTCAAGGCCAGGGACGTGCGGCAGACCCTCGAGGACGAGGCCGCGTTCGCGAAGGAGGCCCGCGCGGACGCCTTCGGCGACACCCCGCCCGACCAGCTCGTGCCCGACCTGCGCGGCAAGGACGTGATCTTCACCTTCATCGAGAGCTACGGCCGCAGCGCGATCGAGGACCCGATCATGTCCCCCGGCGTCGACCGGACGCTCACCGCGAGCACCGCCGCGCTGGCGAAGGCCGGCTACCGCGCCAAGAGCGGCTGGCTGACCTCGGCGACCTTCGGCGGCAGCAGCTGGCTCGGCCACTCCAGCACGCTGTCCGGGCTGTGGATCGACAACCAGCAGCGCTACCGCACGGTCATGAACAGCGACCGCCTCAGCCTGCCGAAGATCTTCCAGAAGACCGGGGCCTGGGACACCGTGGGCGTGATGCCCGGAATCCAGAAGGCGTGGCCCGAGCAGAAGCACTACGGCCTCGACAAGGTCTACAACGCCTTCCAGATGGGCTACCAGGGCCCGAAGTTCAGCTGGTCGACGATGCCCGACCAGTACGCGCTGGAGGCGTTCCAGCGGCTGGAGCACGGCAGGGAACGCGACAGGCCGCTGATGTCGGAGATCATCCTGACCTCCAGTCACCAGCCGTGGGCCCCGCTCCCGGAGATGGTCGGCTGGGACGAGGTGGGCGACGGCTCGGTCTTCGACGGCATCCAGCGGGCCGGCGAGAAGGCGTCCGACGTCATCGCCGACTCGACCAGGTCCCGCGAGGCGTACGGCAGGTCGATCGAGTACTCGGTGACCGCCCTCACCCAGTGGCTGGAGCGCTACGGCACCGAGGACACCGTCCTGGTCTTCCTCGGCGACCACCAGCCCATCACCCGGGTCAGCGGCGAGAACGCCAGCCGTGACGTGCCGGTCTCGATCGTCGCCAAGGACCCGGCGGTCCTCGACAAGATCGCGGCCTGGAAGTGGACCGACGGCCTCAGGCCGGCCCCCGACGCCCCGGTCTGGAAGATGAACCTCTTCCGGGACCGCTTCCTGACGGCGTACGGGTCGACCCCGCATCCGACGAAGGGCTGACCGGGCCGGGGGCCTCAGCCGCCGGAGGTGTCCAGTTCCGCTTCCTCGCCGACGCCCGCGCAGTCGTAGGGGTCCTTCAGCCAGCCGTCCGGGAGGACGACCCTGTTGTTGCCGGAGGTGCGCCCGCGGGGGCCGTCGGCGCCGGCGGGCCAGGGCTGGTCGAGGTCCAGTTCGTCGAGTCCGGCGCGGAGTTCCGCCAGGGAGGAGGTGACCGCCAGACGCCTCCTCATCTCGGAGCCGACGGCGAAGCCCTTGAGGTACCAGGCGACGTGCTTGCGGAAGTCGACGACACCCTTGGTCTCGTCGCCGATCCACTCGCCGAGGAGGGCGGCGTGCCGGACCATGATGTCGGCGACCTCGCGCAGGGAGGGCCGCGCGATGTCCTGGGGACGGCCCTCGAAGGCGGCGACCAGGTCCGCGAACAGCCACGGCCGGCCCAGGCAGCCGCGGCCGACGACCACTCCGTCGCACCCCGTCTCGCGCACCATCCGCAGCGCGTCACCGGCCGACCAGATGTCGCCGTTGCCGAGGACGGGGATCTCCGGGACGTGCTCCTTCAGGCGGGCGATCGCCTCCCAGTCGGCGGTGCCGCCGTAGTGCTGGGCGGCGGTACGGCCGTGCAGCGCGACGGCGGTGACGCCCTCCTCGACGGCGATGCGGCCGGCGTCGAGGTAGGTGATGTGGTCGTCGTCGATGCCCTTGCGCATCTTCATGGTGACGGGGAGGTCCCCGGCGCCGCCGACGGCCTCGCGGAGGATGGCGCGGAGCAGGTTGCGCTTGTAGGGGAGGGCGGAGCCGCCGCCCTTGCGGGTGACCTTCGGGACCGGGCAGCCGAAGTTCAGGTCGATGTGGTCGGCCAGGCCCTCGTCGGCGATCATGCGGACGGCCTTGCCGACGGTCGCCGGGTCCACGCCGTACAGCTGGATCGAGCGCGGCTTCTCGCTCGCGTCGAAGTGGATCAGCTGCATGGTCTTCTCGTTGCGCTCGACCAGCGCCCGGGTCGTGATCATCTCGCTCACGAACAGGCCCTTCCCTCCGCTGAACTCCCTGCACAGGGTGCGGAAGGGCGCGTTGGTGATACCGGCCATGGGAGCGAGGACGACCGGCGGCTGGACGGTGTGCGGGCCGATCTGCAGGGGGGAAACGGGCGTGGACATCCGCCCATTGTCGCCCATCCGCGACCCTCATGTAGCGGTCATTAGTTAGCCGCACTATCGAAACCGGCGTACCATGACCGCATGCCCGAGCTGAGCCAGCGACGACGTCTGCTCGTCCTCGCGATCTGCTGCATGAGCCTGCTGATCGTGAGCCTCGACAACACGATCCTCAACGTCGCCCTCCCCGCGATGGAACGCGACCTGCACGCCGGCACCTCCGGCCTCCAGTGGACGATCGACGCCTACACCCTCGTCCTCGCGTCCCTGCTGATGCTCGCCGGGTCCACCGCCGACCGGATCGGCCGCAGAAAGGTCTTCGTCGCGGGACTCGTCGTGTTCTCGCTCGGCTCCCTGCTCTGCTCCCTCGCCCCCGACCTCGAACTGCTGGTCGCGGCCCGCATGGTGCAGGCGGTCGGCGGCTCGATGCTCAACCCGGTCGCCATGTCGATCATCACCAACACGTTCACGGACCCGCGCGAGCGCGCCCGCGCCATCGGCGCGTGGGGTGGGGTCGTCGGCATCTCCATGGCCGCCGGACCCCTGATCGGCGGCCTGCTGGTGGAGTCCGTCGGCTGGCGCTCCATCTTCTGGGTCAACCTGCCGGTCGGCCTCGCCGCCCTCCTGCTGACCCTGCGGTACGTCCCCGAGTCCCGCGCCCCGAAGGCCCGCCGCCCCGACCCGGTCGGCCAGCTCCTGGTCATCGTCCTCTTCGGCTGCCTGACGTACGCGATCATCGAGGCGCCCGAGGCCGGGCTCGGCACCAGCCTGCCCTTCGCCGCGGTCGCCCTCGCCGCCCTGCTCGGCCTCCTGCGCTACGAGCCCCGCCGCGACGAACCCCTCATCGACCTGCGGTTCTTCCGGTCGGCGCCGTTCAGCGGGGCGACCGTGATCGCGATCAGCGCCTTCGCGGCGCTCGGCGGGTTCCTGTTCCTGTCCACGCTGTACCTGCAGAACGTCCGCGGCCTCGACGCCCTCCACGCCGGTCTGTGGATGCTGCCGATGGCCCTCCCGACCTTCCTGTGCGCCCCCCTGTCCGGGCGGCTCGTCGGCAGCCGGGGGCCGCGGGTGCCCCTGCTGATCGCCGGCCTCGCGATGACCGCGAGCGGCGTGCTGTTCGCCGCGTTCGACGCGGAGACCTCCGACACCACGCTGTTCCTCGGATACGTGCTGTTCGGCATCGGCTTCGGCTTCGTGAACGCCCCCATCACCAACACCGCGGTCTCGGGGATGCCCCGCGCCCAGGCCGGGGTCGCCGCCGCCGTCGCCTCCACCAGCCGGCAGCTCGGCCAGACCCTCGGGGTCGCGGTGGTCGGGGCGGTGCTCGCGACGGGCATCGGGGCGTCGGCGTACCGCGAGACGTTCGTGGCGGCGGCGGTGCCGGGATGGTGGGTGCTCACCGCGTGCGGGGCGCTGGTGCTGGTGGTGGGCCTGATGAGCAGCGGGGTGTGGGCACGGGGGACCGCTGAGCGGGCGGCTGAACGGCTGGCCTCCCCCGAGGTCCGCGAGCATGCGAGGGTGAGCGCGTAGCGCCCTGCGGGCGGGCTCCCGGACGGGGGCGGGCAGCGCCCCCGCGACCGCGCTCCCGGGGGCGCGGGCAGTGTTGCGGCCGGGCTTCCGGACGGCGGGCGCACAGCGCCCTGCGGCCGGGCCCCCGAGCGGCGGGCCCATGGCGTCCGGCCGCCGGGCCCCCGGGTGACAGGCGCACAGCGCCCAGCGGCCGGGTTCTCCGGACGGCAGACACACAGCGCCCGGCGGACAGGCCTCCGGACGGCAGGCCCATGGCGCCCGGCCGCCGGGCCCCCGAGTGACAGGCGCACAGCACCCAGCGGCCGGGTTCTCCGGACGGCAGACACACAGCGCCCGGCGGACAGGCCTCCGGACGGCAGGCCCATGGCCTCCGGCCGCCGGGCCCCCGAGTGACAGGCGCACAGCACCCAGCGGCCGGGTTCTCCGGACGGCAGACACACAGCGCCCGGCGGACAGGCCTCCGGACGGCAGGCCCATGGCCTCCGGCCGCCGGGCCCCCGGGTGACAGGCGCACAGCGCCCAGCGGCCGGCTCGGAGTCGGCGGGCGCGGATCGCCCCGGACCGGGCGCGTCGTCCCGGGCCGGACGCGCAGTCCCCCGGACGCGTCCTCCCCGACCGGGCGTGCCCGCGCCGCGGGGCCGTGGGGCGGCACCGCGCCGCAGTCCTCGGAGAACCGCGCTCAGGCCAGTCGTGAGGCCAGGTCGGGCCGGCGCCTCAGCAGGAGCTCCTCCACCCCCGGCAGTGCCTTCTGGCCCGCCAGGGCCAGCGCCATCGCCGCCAGGACTCCCGTCCAGGCCAGCGGGCCCAGTGGCGTGCAGCCGAAGAACTGACTGGCGCCCGGAGTCTCCACCAGCGCGAACAGGACGGCCGCCGAGCCGAGGGACGTGAGGCGGACCAGGGAGCTGCCCCGGCGGTCGGCCAGCGTCTGGGCCAGTTGCGTGCCCACCACCGCGCACAGGGCCATCGTGGTCGAGCGCCGGGTCGTGCCCGGGGTGAAGCGGCCGATGAGCCAGGCGACGGTGGCGCCCAGGCAGGTGGTGAGGGCCCGGTGGCGGATCTGCCGGATGAGGGGGGCGCCGAGGAGGGCCGTGCCCAGGGGCGCGCCGGTCTCCGGGGCGCCGGCCTCCTCCTCGGTGGTCACCGCCACCGCCATCGCCGGGAACAGGTCCGTGAACAGGTTGACCAGCAGCATCTGGCGGGTGGACAGGGGCGCGGAGCCCGACAGCAGGGTGCCGAGGACGCCGAAGCCGACCTCGCCCGCGTTGCCGCCGATGAGGATGGCGATGGCGTCGGCCACGCTGTGCCAGAGCGAACGGCCTTCCTGGACGGCCTCGATGAGGACCGAGAGGTCGTCGCCGGTGACGACGAGGTCGGCGGCGTTGCGGGCGGCGGCCGAACCGCGGGCGCTGATGCCGACGCCGATGTCGGCGGCGCGGATCGCGGCGGCGTCGTTGGCGCCGTCGCCGACCATCCCGACGACCCGGCCGGCGTCCCTGAGGGCCTCGACGACCTGGAGCTTCTGCTCGGGCGCGACCCGGGCGACGACGTCGGCGTCGCGGAGCATCCGGGAGCGCACGGAGCGGTCGGCGGCGGCGAGTTCGTCGCCGGTGACCACGTTCGCGTCGTCCGGCCAGCCGAGCCCGACGGCGATGGCGTGAGCGGTCCGCGGATGGTCGCCGGTCAGCACGACGGGCCGTACGCCCGCCTCGCGCAGCCCGTGGACCAGGGCCGGCGAGGTCTCGCGCGGCACGTCGGCGAGGGCCACGAGTCCGGTGAACTCCAGCCCCTCCAGAGGTGCTTCGAGGACGTCCGCCGCCTTCTCGCCTTCCGCCAGGGGGCGTTGGGCCACCGCGAGCACCCGCAGGCCGTCGGCGGCGAGGGCCTGGGACCGGTCGTGCAGGTGGGAGGGCAGGCCGGCGCAGGTGGGCAGGACGGTCTCCGGGGCGCCCTTGACGACCAGTACGGGCGGGCCTTCGGCGGCCTGCCCGACCGCGGCCGCGTAGCCCCGGGCGGCCTCGAAGGGCAGCCCCTCGCTCTGCCGCCAGCCGGGGTCCGGCCCGGCGGCGTCCAGGACGGCCTCGTCGGTGGCGTGCGCCGGGCGGTGCGGGTCGCCGTCGAGGCGGGGGCAGGCCCGGGCCGCGGCGCGCAGGGGGCCGGCGGCGGCCGGGTCGTCGAGGGGGTGGACCGTGCCGTCCGGACCGGCCACCCGGACCAGGCGCAGCCGGTTCTCGGTGAGGGTGCCGGTCTTGTCGAAGCAGACGGTGTCCATCCGGCCCAGCGCCTCCAGCGTGCGCGGGGTGCGGACGAGCAGGCCGCGGCGGCTGAGCCGGCGGGCGGCGGCGAGCTGCGCGACCGTGGCGACCAGGGGCAGCCCCTCGGGTACGGCGGCCACGGCGACGGCGACCCCGCCGCTCACGGCCCGGCGGACCGGGGTGCCCCGCAGCAGCGCCAGGCCGGTCACCGCGGCGCCGCCCGCCAGGGTCAACGGCATGGCCTTGCGGGTGAGTTCCTGGAGGCGGGCCTGCACTCCGGCGGCCGGCGGGACGCGCGCGGCGAGGGAGACGGCGCGGGCGGCCTCGGTGCGGTCGCCGGTGTCGACGACGAGGGCCCGGGCGCGCCCCGCGACCACGGTCGTCCCCTCGAAGACCATGCACCGCCGTTCCGCGACGGGGGCCCTCGGGGTGGGGTCCACGGCCTTGTCGACCGGCAGGGACTCGCCGGTCAGCGCCGACTCGTCGACCTCCAGCCCGTCCTCCTGCAGCAGCCGGGCGTCGGCGGGCACGACGTCGTCGGCCTTGAGGTCGATGACGTGGCCGGGAGCGAGCTTGGCGGCGTCGACCACGTGCGTGGCCGTCCCGTCGTCGGCGACCCGCGCCTTCTGTTTCTGTCCCGCGAGCAGCCCGGACAGGGCGCGTTCGGCCCGCAGCCGCTGGAAGCCGCCGACCAGGGCGTTCAGGTCGAGGGCGCCGAGGACCAGCAGGGCGTCCACGACCGAGCCGAGGATCGCGGACGCGGCCGAGCCGACGGCCAGGACCGGGGTGAGCGGGTCGTCCAGTTCGCCGCGCACGGCCCGGGCGAGCTGCCCCGACCAGCGCGCCGGGGCCAGCACGGGAAGGCGTACGACCGTGCCGGCGGCCGCGCGCGCCCGGGCCGCCGCCCGTTCGGCGGGGCTCGGCCGCGGGGGCGCCTCGCGCTCCAGCCGGTCCCGTACGTCGTCCGGGTGCAGGGCGTGCCAGGCGACCCGGGGCCGGGGGTGCGGCGGGCGGGCCAGGGCGACGCCGAGGGCGGCGCGCGCTCCGGTGAGCAGGGCCACGGCGGCGCCCGCGTCGACGGGCGCGTGCCGCAGGCCCGGCAGCGGGGAACGGGGACTCCTGCGGGACCCGCCGACGGCCACGAGCAGACCGGACAGCGCGGCGCCGGACCGGGCCAGCGTCTGCGACCGGCCGCCGACGCGGCGGGCCGCCGGTACGGCGGTCAGCAGCCGCCACACGTCCGCCAGGCCGTGCGGGGCGAGGACGTCCGCGCCCCACACCACCTGGCCGTCCTCGTCGGTGAGGGCGACGGCCACGTCGCCGCGCAGGAGACCGGCGGTGACGTCCGCGTCGTCGTGGGGGCGGGGGCGGGCGACCGTGACGACACCGCCCTCGCCGCGCAGTCGGTCGACCACCTCGCCCAACGGGCGTTCCGCGCCCACGACCTGGTCGGCGAGGCCGGTGAAGTCGGCCAGTACCGGGTCGTCGACGACCACGACGCGCAGGCCGGCCCGGCGGGCGGCGTCCAGGACTGGCTCGGTCCACGGGTCGGCGCCCGCGCCGGGCCTGCGGAGCGCGCTGGGGTGCAGGACGACCGTCCGGGCCATCTCCAGCTGCCGCAGCCGGCCCGGGTCGCGCACCAGCACGCCCTCGCGGGAGAGGGCGCAGCCGAGGGCGGCGTGGAAAACGGCGGGCCCGTACCGCGCCGCCTTCGGGGAGCCGGCCAGGACCGCCTCCGCCGACTCGGCGAGGTCGTGCTTGACGAGCAGCGCCGCCACCGCGCCCAGGACGCTGCCCGCCGAGGCGTGGGCGGCGTACTCCTGGGCCGGGGAGGTGCGCAGCGGCGGCCGTACGGAGGGGGTGGCGGGGACGCTGTGCCGGTCCGGGGCGCACAGGTGGTCGTGGACGGTCTCGAAGGCGGCCGTCCGCACCATCGCCTCCGTCAGCTGGGCGGTGCGCAGCACGCCGTCCAGCACCAGCGAGGTCGGGGTGTGCCCGGCGCCGTGCACGGCCGCGTTCACGACGGCGAGAACGACCTCCATGCGGGTGTCGCCCAGGCGGGTCCGCAGCCAGGAGCGGAAGCGGGGGTTCTCGCGCAGCAGCGTGACCGCGGCGGTCACCAGCCGCGGGGACGGCGGCAGCCGCGTCGCGGACCCCGCCAGCGCGGCCGCGGCACCTGCCGCGTCGGCCGCGAGGGTCTCGGCGGCGGTCCGCACGGAGGCCGGGTCGCCGGGGTGCCCCAGCTCCTCCACGTCGTCGTCGGCGGGGACCAGCCCGTGCCGCTCCGCGAGCGCCTCCGCCCGCTCCACGACGCTGTCGCTCACGGCCTCCTCGACCGCCACCACGACCAGCCGTGCCAGCCCGCTGTCCCAGTAGGCGAGGGCGACGTCCGGATGTTCGGCGAGCGCGGCCGCCACCCGACGGGCCCGGTGTTCGAGGGAACGGGTGCGGGGGGCGGCACCGACGGGGGCCTCCGCCGGGCGGGGCGGCCCTGCGGGGAGCGGGGGCGCGGGAGCCTCGGTGTCGGGACGGGGCGGCTCGCCCGGGAGCGGGGGCACAGCGGCCTCGGCATCCGGACGGGGCGGCTCGCCGGGGGCGGCCTCCCCGGGGGCGGCCTCGCGCAGGAACAGGTGGGTGCGGGTGCCGGCGCGCCAGTGGGGGGAGGCGCCCGGGAGGGCGGCGCGGGTGACCCGGGCCAGCCGCAGTGCGGAGTCCGCGGCCCGTACTCCCGCCCTGGCCGTGCCCGCGACCGCGCCGGCGGCGGCGCCCACGGCCGGGGCCGTACCGCGCGCGAGCAGGCGCGGGCCGGCCAGGGCCAGCCCGGCGGCGGCCGCCGCGGGACGGGTGAGGATTCCCGTGGCCATCACTCGCCCTCGGCGTCCCGTGCGGCACGCGACGGCGTCGCGTGGTGCGAGGGCAGCTTGTCGGAGGGGGTCGAGGGTGCCGTCGTACGCTCCGCCGCGGCAGCCGCCGCGGAGTGCCCGGCGAGCACCTTGGGCGTGGGCGGTGCACCGGACGCGTCGCCCGCGGTGCGCCTCCCGGTCCCACCCGCGTCCGCGCCCGCCGCGTCGCCGTCCGTCCGGTGCTGCGGTCGCGGCTGGGTCAGCCAGGCCACCGCCGCTCCGGTCACCGCGACGGGCCACTCCACGACCCCGGCGACGCCGAGCACGCCGGCGCCGGTGTAGACGGCGAGCCGGCGCCCGCGCGGGGACACCGCGCCGACCTTGTCGAGCGCGCCCTCGGCGGCCCGGCCCACCAGGCCGGCGCCGGGCACCCTGCTCAGCACCGAGGCGGCCGCCCGCAGCGGCTGGGGGAGCTCCCGTGTCGGGTTCTGCTCGGTCATGGCTCTCACTCCTCGGGTGGCCCCCCTGTCCCCCGACCGCCCGAGTTCCCGCACCGCGGACGCTCACCCATGGGACGGGGCAGCCGTCCCGGCTCCTCCCGGTCGGGGTCCGCTCCGGCTCCGACGGGTCCGCGCCGACCGGACCCGGCCCGCGCGTCCCCGAGCCGGCCGACTCACCGCGCGCAATGCCCCGTTGATGTCGGACTCGGTGCACGCTCTCAGCCGGGCCGGCCTCTGGAGGCAGCATGTCGGAGATCAACACGAGCGAGGTGAGCCGCTGGGACCAGCACGGGCGCGAGCACGTCGTCCGGGTCCGGCGGGCGGGAAGCCGGCGCACGATCCGGTGCGACCCGTGCGGCTGGCGCCGGGGCGCCCAGTTCCTGCCCCGGCTGAAGGCGGAGGAGCACCTGGCGCAGGCCCATCGGGCGACGATGGGCCCCGCGGGGCCGTAGTCCCGGTCACGAGGCCCTCGATCGCGGGGACTCCCCCCGCCGCCCCGGACTCCACGGCGGCACCACGAAGCCCCCGGCTCCTGGAAGGGGAGCCGGGGGCTTCGGTCGGTGGTGGGGGCTCAGGCGCCGATCAGGCGGGCGGCCAGGTAGCCCTCGATCTGGTCGAGGGACACGCGCTCCTGCTTCATCGAGTCGCGCTCGCGCACGGTCACCGCGTTGTCCTCGAGCGTGTCGAAGTCGACGGTGACGCAGTACGGCGTACCGATCTCGTCCTGACGGCGGTAGCGGCGGCCGATCGCACCGGCGTCGTCGAAGTCGATGTTCCAGTTCTGCCGCAGCGCCTGGGCGAGGCCCTTGGCCTTGGGCGACAGCTCCGGGTTGCGCGACAGCGGGAGCACGGCGACCTTCACCGGGGCGAGGCGGTGGTCGAGGCGCAGCACGGTGCGCTTCTCCAGCTTGCCCTTGGCGTTGGGCGCCTCGTCCTCGACGTAGGCGTCGAGCAGGAACGCCAGCATCGCGCGGCCGACACCGGCCGCGGGCTCGATGACGTACGGCGTCCAGCGCTCGCCGGCCTCCTGGTCGAAGTAGGACAGGTCCTGGCCGGAGGCCTTGGCGTGGGCGCCGAGGTCGTAGTCGGTGCGGTTGGCGACGCCCTCCAGCTCGCCCCACTCGTTGCCGCCGAACTGGAAGCGGTACTCGATGTCGGCGGTGCGCTTGGAGTAGTGGGAGAGCTTCTCCTTCGGGTGCTCGTACCACCGCATGTTCTCTTCACGCAGGCCGAGACCGGTGTACCAGTTCCAGCGCTGCTCCATCCAGTACTCCTGCCACTGCTCGTCCTCGCCCGGCTTGACGAAGAACTCCATCTCCATCTGCTCGAACTCGCGCGTGCGGAAGATGAAGTTGCCGGGCGTGATCTCGTTGCGGAAGGACTTGCCCATCTGGGCGATTCCGAACGGCGGCTTGCGGCGCGAAGTGGTCTGCACCTGGGCGAAGTTGGTGAAGATGCCCTGGGCGGTCTCGGGGCGCAGGTAGGCGATGGAGCCGGTGTCCTGCGTGGGGCCGAGGTGGGTGGAGAGCAGGCCCGAGAACTGCTTGGGCTCGGTGAACTGGCCCTTGTTGCCGCAGTTCGGGCAGTTCACGTCCGCCAGGCCGTTCTCCGGCAGGCGCTTGTGCTTGGCCTCGTAGGCCTCCTCAAGGTGGTCCGCGCGGAACCGCTTGTGGCAGGAGGTGCACTCGGTGAGCGGGTCGGAGAAGGTGGCGACGTGGCCGGAGGCGACCCAGACCTCGGGGGCCAGGATGACGGACGAGTCGATGCCGACCACGTCCTCGCGCGACGTCACCATGTAGCGCCACCACTGGCGCTTCAGGTTCTCCTTGAGCTCGACACCCAGCGGTCCGTAGTCCCAGGCGGCGCGCTGGCCACCGTAGATCTCACTACAGGGGAATACGAAGCCACGGCGCTTGCTCAGGCTGACGATGGTGTCGATCTTGTCGGCGGCCACGGTGCTCTCTTCATAACGACGACGGGCGACGAAGCGAGATGCTTCCAGAGAATTGCCCCAGGGTACCGGCGGGGGCTCCCCCTCGACCAAATCGGTACCCGTCCAAGGCTTCACGGAGGACGGCGGACCCGTCGGGGAATCCTCGACGGGCCCTCGCTCCAGCCGTCACCCACGACTTTGTTGACAACGGTTTCCATATTTGTTGAAAATGACTGTCATGAACGTACGACGACACCACATATCCGGGACGGCCCTCGCGGCCGTCGCCGCCCTCGGCCTCGGCACCCTCTCCGCCTGCTCGACCGACAGCGCGGCCGCCGGCGGCACGGAGAAGTTCGATGTCGTCGCGTCGTTCTACCCGATGGCCTTCCTCGCCGAGCGGATCGGCGGCGACCACGTGAACGTCACCAGCCTGACCGAGCCCGGCCAGGAACCGCACGACCTGGAGATCAGCGCGCGGCAGCGCACCCAGCTCGAGAAGTCCGACGCGGCCCTCTTCCTCAAGGGCCTGCAACCCTCGGTCGACGAGGCCGTCACCCAGTCCGGGATCAAGACGAAGATCGACGCCACGACCCTCACCACGCTGGAGGAGCACGGCAGCGAGGTCGGCGGCCACGCCGACGGGCACGAGGACGAGCACGCCGCCGAGGACGAGCACGGGCACGAGGAGACCGGCGGCAAGGACCCCCACATCTGGCTCGACCCGGTGAAGTACGCCGAGGTCGCCGAGGGCGTCGGCAAGGCCTTCGAGAAGGCCGACCCGGACCACGCGGCCGACTACCGGAAGAACACCGCCGACCTGGTGGCCAAGCTCGGCGCACTGGACACCGAGTTCAAGAACGGCCTGGCCGCCACGAAGACCAAGGTCTTCATCACCACGCACGCCGCCTTCGGCTACCTCGCCGAGCGCTACGGCCTGACCGAGGAGGCCATCAGCGGCCTCGACCCCGAGTCGGAGCCCAGCGCCGCGCGCGTCAAGGAGCTTGAGAAGATGGCGAAGGCCGACGGCGTCACCACCGTGTTCTACGAGACGCTCGTCAGCGACAAGACCGCCAAGACCGTCGCCCGGGACGCGGACCTGAAGACGGACGTCCTCGACCCCCTCGAGGGCATCACCGACAAGTCCCGCGGGACCGACTACTTCGCGGTCCAGAGGGCGAACCTCAAGGCCCTGCAGACGGCCCTGGGAACCGCATGAGCTTCACGGAGGGCGTGATGGACACCAAGAGCGAGCCCGTCATATCGCTGCGCGGTGTCCGCGCCGAACTGGGCTCGCGCCCGGTCCTGCGCGGCATCGACCTCACCGTGCACCGCGGTGAGGTCGTCGCCCTGCTCGGCGCCAACGGCTCCGGCAAGTCGACCGCCGTGCGCAGCGTCATCGGCCAGGTGCCGCTCAGCGCCGGGCGCATCGAGCTGTTCGGCACCGACCGGCGCCGGTTCCGGGACTGGCCGCGCCTCGGCTACGTACCGCAGCGCACCACGGCCGCGGGCGGCGTCCCGGCGACCGTCACCGAGGTCGTCTCCTCCGGGCGGCTGTCCCGGGCCCGCTTCGGGGTCCTGCGCAAGGCCGACCACGAGGCCGTACGCCGCGCGCTGGACCTCGTCGGCATGGCCGACCGCGCCAAGGACTCCGTCGACGCGCTCTCCGGCGGCCAGCACCAGCGGGTGCTGATCGCCCGCGCGCTCGCCGCCGAACCCGAACTGCTGATCATGGACGAGCCGATGGCGGGCGTCGACCTGGCCAGCCAGGAGGTCCTGGCCGAGACCCTGCGCGAGCAGGTCGCCCAGGGCACCACCGTGCTGCTCGTCCTGCACGAACTGGGCCCCCTGGAGCCCCTCATCGACCGGGCCGTCGTCCTGCGCGACGGCTGCGTCACGCACGACGGGCCGCCGCCCCGGGCGCTCGGCCAGCACGCGCTGCCCGGCCACGACCACGTACACCCGCACGCTCCGGCGGGCACCGAACCGATCCGCACGGGACTGCTGAGCTGATGGACTTCCTCGACTACGCCTTCATGCAGCGGGCGCTGCTCGCCGCCGTCCTGGTCGGCATCACCGCCCCCGCCGTCGGCATCTACCTCGTCCAGCGCCGCCAGGCCCTCATGGGCGACGGCATCGGCCACGTCGCGATGACCGGCGTCGGCCTCGGCTTCCTGCTGTCGTGGTCGCCGGTCTGGATGGCCACCACCGTCTCCGTCCTCGGCGCGGTCCTCATGGAGCTGATCCGCTGGTACGGCAGGACCCGCGGCGACATCGCCCTCGCCATGCTCTTCTACGGCGGCATGGCCGGCGGCGTGATGTTCATCAACCTCGCGCCGACCGGCTCCAACGCCAACCTGACGTCGTACCTCTTCGGCTCGCTGTCGACGGTGTCGGAGTCGGACGTGACCGCGATCTGCGTCCTCGCGGCCTTCGTGGTCCTCGTCACCGTCGGACTGCGCCGGCAGCTGTTCGCGGTCAGCCAGGACGAGGAGTTCGCGCGGGTCACCGGACTGCCGGTACGCGCCCTGAACCTGCTGACGGCCGTCACCGCGGCGGTCACCGTCACCGTCGCCATGCGGGTCGTCGGCCTGCTGCTGGTGTCGGCGCTGATGGTGGTGCCGGTGGCGGCGGCCCAGCAGCTCAGCCGCAGCTTCGCGGCGACCTTCGCGATCGCCGTCGCGATCGGCGTCGGCGTGACGACCGGCGGCACGGTCACCTCGTACTACCAGGACGTCCCGCCCGGCGCGACGATCGTGCTGCTGACCATCGGCGCGTTCCTCGTGCTGACCGCCCTGGCCGCCCCGCTGGCCCGGCGCCGCGCCCGCGCGGCCGCCGCCGCGCAACCCGCCGGGGACCCGGCGGAGTGTGCGATTCCGGCCAGCCGCGCGGGCGGTGACGGAGTCGGCGTCTGACCACGCGCGGCCCGGGCTGGCACAATGGCCCGGCACAGCGCAGACGTGAGGAGGCAACGGTGACGACCGCTGGATCGCCCGTGAAGGGCCGAGCCACCCGGCAGCGCGCCGCCGTGGCGGCGGCGCTCGACGAGGTCGAGGAGTTCCGCAGCGCTCAGGAACTCCACGACATGCTCAAGCACAAGGGCGACTCCGTCGGGCTGACCACGGTCTACCGCACCCTGCAGACCCTCGCCGACGCCGGCGAGGTCGACGTGCTGCGCACCTCCGACGGCGAGTCCGTCTACCGGCGCTGCTCCACCGGCGAACACCACCACCACCTCGTCTGCCGCGCCTGCGGCAAGGCGGTCGAGGTCGAGGGACCCGCGGTCGAGAAGTGGGCGGAGGCCATCGCCGCGGAACACGGGTTCGTGAACGTGGCCCACACGGTGGAGATCTTCGGCACCTGCGCGGAGTGCTCCGCGGGCTGAGCGGGATCTTCGTGCCGGTCCGTCACGGGAGCGTCCGGGGGCTCAGCCCCCGGACCCCCTTTCCGGCCTGAACGGCCTCGTCCTCAGACACCGGACGGGCTGTCCTCCTCCTGCCGGCCCTCCATGGCCAGGAGCTCCTCGTTGGGGATCGCGCCGCCGAAGCGGCGGTCCCGGGAGGCGAACTCCAGGCAGGCCCGCCACAGGTCGCGGCGGTCGAAGTCGGGCCACAGGACGTCCTGGAAGACCATCTCCGCGTAGGCGCTCTGCCACAGCAGGTAGTTGGACGTGCGCTGCTCGCCGCTCGGGCGCAGGAACAGGTCCACGTCCGGCATGTCCGGGTAGTACATGTACTTCTGCAGGGTCTTCTCGTTGACCTTCGACGGGTCGAGACGGCCCGCCTTCACGTCCTCCGCGAGGGCCTGCGCCGCGTCGGCGATCTCCGCGCGTCCGCCGTAGTTCATGCAGAAGTACAGCGTGAGACGGTCGTTGTCCTTCGTCTGCTCCTGCGCGATCTGGAGCTCCTTGGCGACCGACTTCCACAGCTTGGGCATCCGGCCCACCCAGCGCACCCGGATGCCCAGCTCGTCGAGCTGGTCGCGGGTCCTGCGGATGAAGTCGCGGTTGAAGTTCATCAGGAAGCGCACCTCGTCGGGCGAGCGCTTCCAGTTCTCGGTGGAGAAGGCGTACAGGGAGATGTTGCGCACACCGATCTCGACGCCGCCCTGGAGGACGTCCAGCACCCGCTCGGCGCCCACCTTGTGGCCCTCGGTGCGGGGCAGGCCACGCTCCTTCGCCCAGCGGCCGTTGCCGTCCATGACGATCGCCACGTGCTCGGGGACCAGCTCGCCGGGGAGCTTCGGCGCGCGGGCGCCGGACGGGTGCGGCTCCGGCGCCTTGTACTCCCGACGCTGCCGCCCCAGGAACCCGCGTACGACCATGTGCTTCTCGTCTCCTCTTGCGTTTCGGCTTGCTTCTACTTCTCGACGTACCGCAGGGAGCGCAGACCGCGCTCCAGGTGCCAGTGCAGGTACGCGGACACCAGCCCGCTGCCCTCCCGGACGTACCGTGCCTCGCAGGCGTCCGCGGTCTCCCAGTCTCCCGTGAGCAGCGCCGCCAGCAGCGCCAGTGCCTGCGGCGAGGGTACGACGCTGCCGGGCACCCGGCAGTCGACGCAGACGGAGCCGCCGGAGGCGACGGAGAAGAACCGGTTGGGGCCGGGCATGCCGCACTTCGCGCAGTCGCCGAAGCTGGGCGCGTAGCCGTTGACGGCGAGGGAGCGCAGCAGGAAGGCGTCCAGGACGAGGTGCGGGGCGTGCTCGCCGCGGGCGAGGGTGCGCAGGGCGCCGACGAGCAGCAGGTACTGCTGCACGGCCGGTTCGCCCTCGTGGTCGGTGAACCGCTCGGCGGTCTCCAGCATGGCCGTGCCGGCGGTGTAGCGGGCGTAGTCGGTGACGATGCCCCCGCCGTACGGCGCGATGGTCTCGCTCTGCGTGCAGAGCGGCAGCCCGCGCCCGATCAGCTCACTGCCCCGCGCGAAGAACTGCACGTCCACGTGCGAGAACGGCTCCAGCCGGGCCCCGAACTTCGACTTGGTCCGCCGCACCCCACGGGCGACGGCCCGCACCCGGCCGTGGCCGCGGGTCAGCAGGGTGATGATCCGGTCCGCCTCACCCAGCCTCTGGGTGCGCAGCACGATGCCGTCGTCCCTGAAGAGACTCACCGCACACCACCCCAGAACGGCCGGGGGCGTGGGGGTCGCCCCCCACAGCAGCACAGCATGATCCGGTCCGCCTCGCCCAGCCTCTGGGTGCGCAGCACAATGCCGTCGTCCCTGAAGAGACTCACCGCACACCACCCCAGAACGGCCGGGGGCGTGGGGGTCGCCCCCCACAGCAGCACAGCATGATCCGGTCCG
>NZ_JBIVKQ010000005.1:201990-294897 GCF_044750845.1 Streptomyces sp. NPDC088766
CGCCTCACCCAGCCTCTGGGTGCGCAGCACGATGCCGTCGTCGCGGAACAGACTCATGCCGCCATTCTCGCCCATGCCGCGGGAGCGGTGTGCCGCCGGCGGCCCATCGCTCCCGCAACCTTGTGGCGGGAGGAGGCGTCTGATGTGAAGGGGGCTCCAAAGACCACCGGGGTCACCCAGACCAGTCACCGACGGACGGAGAGAACGATCTCAGGCTCGACGAACCGCCGTACTCTGCTCACCACCGCGGGCGCCCTCACCGCGGCCTCCCTGCTGGGCGCCGGTCCGGCGCAGGCCGCCGACGGCGCCGGACCCGTCACCGCCCGCCTGCGCGCCCTGGAGGAGGCGCACGGCGCCCGCCTCGGCGTCTTCGCGTACAACGTGCGCACCCGGCGTTCCGTGCGCCACCGCGCCGGCGAACGCTTCCCCGTCTGTTCCCTGTTCAAGGTCCTCGCGGTGGCCGCCGTGCTCCGCGACCTGGACCGGGACGGCGAGGTACTGGCCCGCCGCATCCACTTCACCGACGACGACGTGGTGGACAACTCGCCCGTCACCGAGGGCCACGTGGCCGACGGCATGACCGTGGCCGAGCTGTGCGACGCGGCGATCCGCCGCAGCGACAACACGGCCGCCAACCTGCTGCTGCGCGAGCTGGGCGGTCCGGCCGCCGTCACCCGCTTCGCCCGGTCGATCGGGGACCGGGCGACCCGGCTCGACCGGTGGGAGCCGGAGCTGAACTCGGCCGAGCCGTGGCGGGTGACGGACACCACGACCCCGTACGCGATCGGCTGCTCCTACGCCCGGCTGGTGCTGGGCGACGCGCTGGCGACCGGCGACCGGCAGCGGCTGACGGACTGGATGCTCGCCAACCGCACCAGCGACAACCGCTTCCGCGCCGGCCTGCCGCCCACCTGGACGCTCGCGGACAAGACCGGCGGCGGCTGGTACGGCGCCAACAACGACGCCGGGATCGCCTGGACGCCCGACGGCGTACCCGTGGTGCTGGTCGTGCAGGTCACCATGGCGGACCGGGAGGCCGCCTACGACCACGACCTGATCGTCGAGACGGCGAGGCTGCTGGCGGCGACGCTCGGCTGAGGCACCGCCCCGGGGCGGGCCCGGACGGCACGTCAGTCACCGTCCGGGTCGGCCCCCGGGGTCAGCACGGGCACGGTGTCGGGGGTGCCGTTCGGGGAGATCTCCGCGGAGGCGTCCCACAGCTGGTCGAAGCGCCGGATCAGCGGCTGCACCTCGTCCGCGCGGGCGTTCACCGTGGTCGAGGAGTTCACGCTGAGCTGGTCGGCGTGGATCTCGTACGACAGCGCCCCGTCGAAGACGATCCAGTCGATCATCTTGCCGCGCCGCAGATGGGCCGGGAGCTGGTCCAGGACCACGACCCGGACCTGGATGCCGATCTGGCGCTGTTCCTCGCAGATGGGGGCCAGCGCGGAGCGCTCCTGGGGTTCCTTGACGATGAACAGCCGCCGCACGGTGACGCCCCGCTCGGTGATCGCCTCGCGCTGGGCGGTGAGATAGCGGTTCGCGGGTTCGCTGGACCAGAAGCCGTCGTCGACGACGCTGGTGCTGATGGCGTCGATACTGCTTCTGGTGCACTTGGTCAGCGTCATCAGCCAGTCGTGGTTCTCGCCCGGTGTCTCGGCGGTGAGGTTGGTGAGGTCCTCCATCTGCGCGGCGAGGCGGTTGATCTCCTCGTGTGCGAACTCGTGCAGGATGTCGGGCCCCATGGAGACGACCTTGGTGGCGTGTTCGGCGAGCCGGGGCACCCCGTCGCCGCGCAGTTTCTCCACCTCGTTGAAGAGTTTGGTGGCCTCGCCTATGTCGGCGAAGCGCTTCTCCACGACGTCCTTCAGCTCGGTGAGCTGGTTCACGAAGGACGCCATGAACTGCACGATCAGGACCGTGCCGCCGCACAGCACGGACAGGACGAGCTGCCAGGGACCCTCGTCCTGCGGCAGCAGGACGTTGGTGAGTACATAGACCACTCCGCCCACCACTACGGTGACCAGGAGTTTCAGCGTGAGCTGACGTGCGCTGTCGTTGTCGGACCGCCGCTGCTGGCCGCTTCGGACGTGCGAGTTCGTCGGTGCGCTCATCTCTCTTTCTCCCCCCGTTGGGATCATGCGTCGAGTCGTGCTTCGGATGCTGCTCGGACAGTCGTCGGGTCTTCGAGGCGGTGCCGTGCGGTGGCGCCGTCAGGACGGGGTCAGCGCGTCGCTCCGGGTGAGGAGACGTACGGCGAGCTGGTCCCGGATGCGCTGGGTCAGGCTCGTCCACTGCCTGCTGAACCCCGGTGTCTCCTCCAGTTCCCGCCACAGGGTGTGCAGGCTGCGGTCGACGCGGGCCTGCGGCATCCACAGGTGCAGCAGGTGGTCGACGAGCGGACGCAGCACCTTCAGCGCGGCCCGGCCGTCGTCGGAGCCGAGCCGCAGGCCGTCGAGCTTGTCGGCGACCGTGGTGAGCAGCCAGTCGTGCAGGGCGAGGTCCTCGCAGAGCGCGGCCGCCGCCGCGGGTGCGGTCCCGCGGGGCAGCCGCAGTTCGACGACGCGTCGGCCGTCGTCGGCGACGGTGAAGTGCGCAACGGCCGCCTCACCGTCGACGGCCGGTAACGCCGCCCAGCGCAGGCTGGTGTCGGTGGTGTTGAGCGGGGTGTCGTAGTCGAGCAGCCGGTGCTGGCGGGAGATCCGGGCGAGGAGGCTCTCGGCGACCGACCCGACGTCCAGCTCGTCCTGCTGGTGTCCGGTCAGGAAGCCCTTGACCACGGCCGGCGCGGAGAACTTGCCGACGGGTACGAGGACGCCGGGGCGGACCAGGTAGTAGCCCCAGGGCTGCCGCCGGTCGGGGCCGGCGGCGGGGACGGAGAAGTGGGCGGTGGCCTGGAGGACGCGGCCCTCGACGAGGGCGGCGCGGGCGGTCACCGTGCCGACGGCCCGGATCCTGGCGCCGCCGGCGGTGGGCAGCCGGCAGTCGACGCCGGTGAGGACGTCCGGGGAGACGGCGTGCCGGTTGGGGCGGCGGGAGAGCCGGACGCGTTCGTCGGCGCGCAGCCGCAGCAGCCGTTCGGCGACCTGCTCGTCGACCGCGTCCCGGGTGGGCAGCAGACAGGTGCGGACCTCCCCGCAGGCGAGGACCGGCTCCGTTTCCGTGGGCTCCTGCGGGCCGCTCATGTCACAGCCCCGGCGGGAAGACGTAGGAGGTGCGCTCCACGACGCCCGCGGGGACGGGCCGGCCCTCCGCGGCGGACCGCTCGGCGACCTGCCGTAACGCCTCGGACTCGACGTGGACCTGGTCGAGGACGACGCGGACGGCGTGTTCGACGGGCAGGAAGCGGGCCGGGAGGATGCTGCAGGTGGCGTACGCGGTGAAGGGCGCGGCCAGGGGGTTGAGGCGTACCACCGGCGGCAGGGCGTCCCAGTCGGCGGGGAACTCCTTGTCGTCCCAGGGCGTGGGGGTCAGCACGGCCCGGCCGTCGTGGCGCAGCAGGCCGAGCCGGACGAGTTGCCAGACGGAGGCGAGGAAGGCGCAGGACCAGAGTCGTTCGTCCTCGGGTCCGCTCCACAGTTCGACGTCGACGAAGACGGAGTGGCCGCGGGCTCCTGTCTCGCTGGGCGGCTCCCAGACGGTGCCGGTGGCGTCCAGGGCGGCGGAGGTGCGGTGCGAGGGGGTGCGCCGGCCGTTGGTGAGCCAGCCGGAGCGGCTGACGGGCGGGCGGAAGCCGTTGCTGCCGGGCGGCGGGGACTCCACCAGCCGGTGCAGGACGGACTCGGCGAGTCCGGCGCGGTCGCGGTGGCCGGGTTCGGCGACGGCGCAGCCGGACTCGCGGGCCAGGTAGTCGATGCTCAGGCCGGCCTCTGCGGCCGCCGCCAGCAGGGGCGGTACGAGTTCGGCGGGGGTGGACAGCCGGCTGAAGTAGTCGTCGATGAGGAAGCAGGTGCTGATCCGCGGCCGCGCGCCGGCCGGCAGGGGGCCGACGCAGGCGCGGGCGGCGTCCACCCAGGGCCGTACGGCGGCGAAGTGGCGGCGCAGCCGGGCGGGGCCCTCGGCGAAGTCCTCCATGTACAGGTGGCCGAGTTCGAGGGAGAGGTGGGAGAACGGCACGGATTCGGTGCGCGGCTGTGCGCTGGTCTCCCGGAAGACGGTTCCCGGTCCGGTCACAGTTGCCCCCAGTGCTTGTCCTCGGTCAGGCGCTGGGCGAGCTCGCCCATCTTCTGCCAGGTCTCCACGTTGGCGATGCGCCGGTCGTGCACGTCCTCGTCGGTGATGAGCCGCTCCTGCCACTGGAGGACGGGTTCCAGCGGAATGGACGACAGGACGCGGGTCCTGCCGATACCGAGGCCGGCCGCGGTTTCCTCCAGTCGGGTGTCGCACTGCCGCATCCACGCGTACTGCGCGGGCGAGGCCTGCGACCACATCGGCGAGTCGAGATCGGGTACGGCGGCGCGAACGAAGCGGATCGAGGCGGAAAGCGCGTCGGTGTCGTGGCCCATGGCGACGCCGGCCTTCACAATGCCCTGTTTTCCGTACACGAGTTCGGCGGCGGCCATGACGTGCTGGCGGGTCCAGCGGTGATAGACGAGCCAGCGCGTTTTCAGGCGGCCGAGTCCGCCGCGGGGCGAGGTGGCGGCGAGGGCGAGGTCCATCGCATAACTGCGTCCGGCGCTCAAGTCCACGATGATGACGTCGAATTCGCGTTTCAGCCGCAGGACGAGATCGACGCAGCGGTGCAGGTTCTCCTCGTCGGTGACGAATTCGCCGCCGGTGCGGTCGCCGGGCAGCAGGACGAGCCGTCCCGAGCCGCCGGGCCGGCTGCGCAGCACGGGGTGCTCGGTGCGCGACCAGACGTCGACGCGCAGGGGTTCGGCGGTCCTGCCCTTGAGGTAGGAGTGCAGGCCGCGGTCCTCGGCCTCGGAGAGGACGTCGGGCAGGTCGAACACGGCGGCCGCGGTGGGCGAGCCGAAGTCGAAGTCCAGGTAGCAGACGTCGTCCCCGTCCAGCGCGCGGTGGTAGGCGAGGTTGGCGCTGGTCACGGACCGGCCGGTGCCCCCCTTGTCGGAGGCGGCGAACACGAGCACGCTCACACCCCCTGGTGGCCGGAGCCGCCGCGGGCCCGGGAGAGGGTGTCCAGCCGGCCGAGGACGCCGAGGGCCAGCGCGTAGGCGGTGCCGGGCTGTTCGTCGACGAGCAGGCGGGCCCGGCGCAGGTCGGCCTCGATGCCCTTGATCTCCTCGCCCTGGGGGCTCTTGGGGGCGGGCGCGGGCTGTTCCATCTGCTCCTTGCCGAGGAGATGCGCCGACTCACTGATCAACGCCCTTGCCAGCAGGGAGAGTTCGGCGCTGCGGATGGGCGGCTGGTCGTAGAGGCCGTGCGCGGCGACCATGCACTCGGTGACCCGCTCGGTCATGCTCCAGGAGACCGGGCCCTGGCGTTCGGGGGATTCGGGGTAGACGGCGTGCACGTTGTCCCAGAGGCCGACGCCCCGTCCCTCGCTGATGCGGCGCTGCCAGAGGTGGTCGAGGATGTCCTCGGCGAGCCGCAGCAGGCGGTCCTGGGAGGCGATGTTCCGCGACAGCGAGCAGAGTTGGACGGTCCGTTTGAGCAGCTGGGCGGAGAAGTCGGTCATCGTCCACTTCATGGGCGGGCCGACGGCCGCGCTGCCCAGCAGGGGCAGGGTGACACCGGGGTTGTGCAGGCCGACCGCGGGGTCGTCGCGGGTCATGCCGCTGGTGATCCGGCCGCGTTCGGCGAGGCGTTCCATGACGGCGACGGTGCGGGTGAGGTCGTCGTCGGTGGCGCGGCGGCGTACCAGGTCGTGGACGAGGATGGAGGCGACGGAGAGGGAGAAGTACTCCGACTCCAGTTGCTGGAGCGTGGTGCGCCAGGGGATCTGCTCCAGCGGCCAGGTGCCGTCGCCGAAGCGGGCGACGGCGGACCAGTACTGCTGGGTGATCTCCCAGCGCAGTCGCAGCGCGTCGGCGAGCTTCTGCTGTTCGGCGGTGAGCAGACCGAGGACGAGGGTGCGCTCGGAGAACAGGTCGGGGATGCCGTCGAGGGCGACGACGGTGAAGTACAGGTAGGGCGTGGGGTGGGCGACACCGGCGGGCTGTTTGCCGATCGCCTCGGCGGTCGCCGGTTCCACCTCGACGTCGGGCGCGCCCTTCACCAGGCTCCATGCCCAGCCGCACTCGAAGAAACGGTTCTCGTTGCGCAGCGAGTCGGTGACGTCGGTGTCGAGACCGAGGGTGACGCTCTCGCTGATGACGGCGCGCAGGGCCTTGAAGCGCTCCTGGAAGCGCTGGAGGACCTGCCGTTCGGAGAGCCGGCCCTGGCCGAGGAGGCGGGTGAGGGACTGCCCCTGGTCGGAGGCGACGTCGACGACGTTGACGGTGAAGGAGCGCAGCAGGCTCACCATGGCGGCGGTGAGCCGGGCGCTGGTGGCGTCCCAGAGCCGGTCGATCTGCTTCAGGGTGCTCGCCCGCTGGGTCTTGCCCCGGTAGACCTTGAGGAAGCCGAGGGTGGCGAGACAGAGGGTGACGGACATGGAGTAGCTGTCGACCACCCCCAGGGCCCGCTGCTCCTTGGTGAGTTCCTGCTGCGGGTCCTCGGCGGCGAAGTAGTGGCCGCCGGAGAAGGTGGGGCTCTCCTCGCCGCGGTGCTTGTCCATGAAGTCGGCGAGGACCTTGACCAGGTTCCCGGGGATCTCGCTGGAGTCGCCCGCGGTCCTCAGCGACCGCTCCACGTCACGCTGGGTGGTGTCGGGGTCGTCGAGGCGGAAGGCGGTGATCTCGGTGGCCGGGTACAGCAGGCAGAGCAGCCGCTCGGCGTCGGCGACGCTGCTCAGGCCGCCCGACTCCCCCCACTCCCACTCACCGTCGTCGAAGGAGTGGCGGGCGACGGCCTGCCACACCTCGAGCAGGTTCTGCCTCGGCTTGATCTGCATGCCCATTCCCCTCGCACAGGCCCGTCACCGCACGATCCACATATCCACCCCGTCGTGGAACCGCGGGACGTCACTTTTTCCTTCGCCGGCCGCAGGCCAGAATCATTCCGGTGTATCCGTGGCGCACCAGTTGTTTCGGGTTGTCCAGGCAGAAGATATTCATGTCCGCTTCGGCGAACGGGGCGAGAACGGTGCGCACTTCCATCTCGTCGATATCGCGGGCGGGAAACTCCTGCACGCCCACGCGATACCCCTCGGAATGTTCCATGAAAGCGGCGGCGAAAGGCGCGCCGGGTTTCAGGGACTTCATGAAACAGCCCACACCCCGCCGGAATTCTTCGAGCGAGGTGGTGATGGATTCCGCGACGAAGAACATGGTGCCGATGTCCCAGGCGGGCTTTTCGCCGCAGAGGTCGAAGAGACTGCCGGGCCTGGGGGCGCGGACGGCTTCGGCGAAGCGCGCCCTGGGGTCGGCGCCGAGGCCCGCGTAGGCCGCGCCCTCGCCGTGCGCGCCGCTCGTGAGGACCTCCCAGAACTGGTCCCAGTTGGCGTCGTAGCCGGAGAGTTGGCCGCGGAGGTATTCGAGGTTCCGCTCGGACCGCTCGAGGAGCGTGATCCGGCCGCACCAGGGGAGCATCGCCAGGGCCGGGTAGAGATTGGGCCCCGCGCCCACGTCGATACCGGCGCCGCCGCGACCGCCGTGCTTCTGGAAGTGACCGGTGAAGTGATCTCGGACCCGGGTGAGGATCGCCCTGTCCACGGGCTGGATCTCCAGGTAATTGCGCTTGATGTACTCGTCGGGATCGAAGGCGTCCCAGGGCACATCGGCATTCAGTTTTTCGGTGGCGGTGGGCGGTCCCGAGGTCATTGGTCCAGCCTAGCAGGACGACGCGCTCTTGAAGGAGTGCATGCATCAGGCAATGATGGACGGTCGGGTATGCATATCGGACAAGAGCGAGCACGTGCGCCATTCATTTTGTCGATCCTTCACAAGGGGACTGCATGACTCCTCTTCCCCGAGTTCCCCGACTTCCCCAAGATCCCGGAGATCCCGGCGGTCCCGGAGATCCCGGCGGTCCCGAAGAGCCCCGAGATCGCTCTCTGCCGGTCGCCGGTTCGACGGTGAGCCGGGCGTCCCAGGAAAGGCGCCTGCGGATCAGAGCGGCCACGGAGGAGGATCTCCCCCGTGTCGTCCGGCTCGACGAGGAGGCCTTCCCGACCGCCCCGTACCCCTACTTCGTGCTGCGCCAGCTGCTGGCCTCGTTCCCGGACTTCGTGTTCGTCGTGGACATGGGCGAGGAGCTGGGCGGATACGTGCTGTCGACGCCGCCGGACGCGGCGCGGAGCTGGATCCTCAGCCTCGGCATCTCCCCGCCGCTGCAACGCCAGGGGCTCGGGAGGCAGTTGATGACGCGGATCCTCGGCCATCTCCGCACCCGGGGTGTGCACCGCGTCACGCTCTCGGTGGAGCCGCGCAACGACACGGCGATCGCGCTGTACCGGTCCCTGGGCTTCGCCCCGGACCCCGGCGGACCCCGGCCGGACTACTTCGGCCCCGGCGAGGACCGCCTCCTCATGACGCTCGCCCTCTGAGCGCCGTGAGCCCGGCGAACCGCCGCACGTAGCGACGCTGCCAGGGCGTCTCCACGGCGTGCCGGTCGTAGTGCCGGCGCACGAACTCCACCGCCCCGGCGGCCGGTACGCCGTCCAGCACCGCCAGACAGGCCAGTGCCGTCCCCGTACGGCCGCGCCCGCCGCCGCAGGCGACCTCCAGCCTCCCGTCGGCCGCCCGCCGCCACGCCTCGGCGAGCGCCGTACGGGCGTCGGCGCGGTCTGCGGGCAGCCGGAAGTCGGGCCAGCGGATCCAGCGCGCCTCCCACGGCACCGCCGGCGGCGCGCCGCCGAGCAGATAGAGGCCGTACGTCGGGACCGGCACCGTCGGGTCGAGGGGGCGGCGCAGTCCGCGGCCGCGCACCAGCCGGCCGGACGGCAGCCGGAGCACCCCGGGCAGCTCCGCTGGCCAGGGCTCCTGTCTCGTCTCCATGGCCCCATTCGACCCCGGTCCCCGCCGGCCGGGCAACCGGTTCGGTTGCCGTTCGCCCCGCGGCACCGGCGCCGCCCCGTACGCCCCGGTGCCCAGTGGTGCCGGATCACCCGGCACGGCGCGTCCGGGCCCGCCCTTCGAACCGGGCGGGCCGACGGCGGGGCCGCGCCGTTCCCGCGGGAGCGTCAGGACGGCGTCCGGGCCGCGGCCAGCAGCCGGGTGACGTCGTCCGCGCGGAGGGCGAGGGCCGTGCCGACGGTGGCGAGGACCTCGCGTTCGGCGGGGGTGTAGGGGCCGTCGGCGAGGGCGATGCGGGCGCCCTGGAGCAGGATGGACTCACGGCCGACGGGGGCGAGGTGCGGGGCGAGCGGGTCGAGGGCCTCGTGCAGCTCTATGGCCAGACCGGGCGTGCAGGGTTCGCCGTGGACGCGGCCGGTGTCGGCGGCGAGGGCGTCGACGAGGGCGGCGAGCTGCTCGCGGGTGCAGTCCGGGAAGCCGGCCGCGCGCACCGCGACCGCCGCCGTCTCCAGGGACGTACGGGCGCAGGGGCCGCTCGCCGAGAGGACCGCGAGGGCGACGGTGTGGACAGCGTCGCGGAGCATCGCGGAGAAGCGGGTGGTGGTGGGGTGGTCGAGGGCCTCGGTGCCGAAGTGGCGGCGGCAGGCGGCGCATTCCACGACGGGGCCGGTCTCGCCGCGCGGCAGCACGGGTACGCCCAGCAGGGTGAAGCGGCGCCGGCCGGTGAGCCGCTGGTAGTTGCGGTCGCCGCCGCAGCCGGGGCAGAAGAACTCGCCGTCCCCGACGGGGGTCCAGGCGGTGCGATGGCCCAGCACGCGGGCAAACCCGGTGGCACGGCCGTCTCGTCCCCGTTCTGGCAGCACGTCGCACCTCCGTAACCGCGTGGCAACATCGCCACGCGCTTTCGTGATGTTAGCCACATCGTCGAGGCGGAGTCAGCACCCGGGACGAGACCTTTCCGTGACCTCCACGGACGGATGGCCGATATACGACGGAGCCCCGGCCGCCGTTTCCGGCGGCCGGGGCTGTGAAACTCCCCGTCCGAATGATCAGCGCGTGGCGCGGTTGACGGCGGAGACGACCGCCTTCAGCGAGGCACGCGTGGTGTTGGCGTCGATGCCGATGCCCCACAGGACCTTGTCGCCGATCGCGCACTCGATGTACGAGGCGGCCTGCGCGGAGGCGCCCTCGCTCATCGTGTGCTCCTGGTAGTCCAGCAGGCGTACGTCGATGCCGATGGATTCCAGGGCGTCGAAGAAGGCCGAGATCGGACCGTTGCCCGAGCCGGACAGGACGGTCTCCGCGCCGTCGACGACCGCGTCCACGGTGAGGGTGTCCACGCCGTCGGTGTCGGTGGTCGACTGGCCGTTGCGCACCTGGATGCGGCCCCACGGGTTCTCGGGGTTGGGCAGGTACTCGTCCTGGAAGGTGGCCCAGATGTCGCCGCCGGTGACCTCGCCGCCCTCGGCGTCCGTCTTGGCCTGGATGATCTTCGAGAACTCGATCTGCATCCGGCGCGGCAGGTCCAGCTTGTGGTCGTTCTTCAGGACGTAGGCGATGCCGCCCTTGCCGGACTGCGAGTTGACGCGGATGACGGCCTCGTAGGAGCGGCCGACGTCCTTCGGGTCGATCGGCAGGTAGGGGACCGCCCACTCGATGTCGTCCACGGTGACGCCCCTGGCGGCCGCGTCGGCCTCCATGGCGTCGAAGCCCTTCTTGATGGCGTCCTGGTGGGAGCCGGAGAAGGACGTGTAGACCAGGTCGCCCACGTACGGGTGGCGCGGGTGGACCTCCATCTGGTTGCAGTACTCCCACGTACGGCGGATCTCGTCGATGTCGGAGAAGTCGATCTGCGGGTCGACGCCCTGCGAGAACAGGTTCATGCCCAGGGTGACCAGGTCGACGTTGCCGGTGCGCTCGCCCTGGCCGAACAGGCAGCCCTCGACGCGGTCGGCGCCGGCCATCAGCGCCAGCTCGGCGGCGGCGACGGCGGTGCCGCGGTCGTTGTGCGGGTGGACCGAGATGCAGACGTGCTCGCGGCGGGAGAGGTTGCGGCTCATCCACTCGAAGCGGTCGGCGTGCGTGGAGGGGGTCGAACGCTCCACGGTGGCGGGCAGGTTGAGGATGATCTCGCGGCCGGGGCCGGGCTGGTAGACGTCCATCACCGCCTCGCAGACCTCCAGCGCGAAGTCCAGCTCGGTGTCGGTGAAGATCTCGGGGCTGTACTGGTATCCGAACTCGGTCTCGGGGCCCAGCAGTTTCTCCGCGTACTCCATCACCAGGCGGGTGCCGTCGACGGCGATCTGCTTGATGTCGTCCCTGGAGCCGCGGAACACGACGCGGCGGAAGACCGGCGCGGTCGCGTTGTACAGGTGGACGGTGGCGCGCCGGGCGCCCTTCAGGGACTCCACGGTCCGCTCGATCAGGTCCTCGCGGGCCTGGGTCAGTACGGAGATCGTGACGTCGTCCGGGATCGCGCCCTCTTCCTCGATGATCGAGCGCACGAAGTCGAAGTCGGTCTGGCCGGAGGCGGGGAAGCCGACCTCGATCTCCTTGTAGCCCATCTTGACCAGCTGGTCGAACATCCGGCGCTTGCGCTCGGGCGACATCGGGTCGATCAGGGCCTGGTTGCCGTCGCGCAGGTCCGTGGAGAGCCAGCGGGGGGCGACGGTGATCCGCTTGTCGGGCCAGGTGCGGTCGGGGATGTCGACCTGCTCGTACTGCCCGTACTTGTGGATCGGCATGGTGCTGGGCTGCTGGCGGTTCGCCATCTCTGCGGGGCTCCTCAGGATGTCCGGAAGGACGGCCGACGACGCAACGCGAAGCTCCGCGGGGAGGGAGTCGGCCTCGACTACAGGCCCTCGCCGCGGCAGCTAAGGAGAAGCAGCCCGAAACGCATAGTGCTCCGCACTTTAGCCGAGCCCCACGGGACGCGCGGGGCCGTTCCAGTATGCGGGACCGGGCGGACCAATCCGACAAAAAGTGCCGTATACCACTCGCGGGAGTGGATCGAGGTCGTTTGTCACCGTATTTCACCAATCATGGTTGCAGGTGGTGACAGCCCGGTCACACGGTGCGAAGGTGCCGGACATGACGACTCACGGGGGCTTCGAGCCCGTCTTCTGCACCGTCGTACCGCCCCACGTCCTCGACCGCCTGGCGCGCAGCGACGACCCCGCACGGTCCGGACCCGCGCGGCGCACCCTGCTGCGCGACAGCGAACTGCGCTCGCGGCGCCGCGTGACCAGCGAGTTCCGCCTCGCGGCCGCCCCGGCCGCCAAGGCGCCCTCCGACCAGCCGCTGCGCACGGTATACGACGCCGGGCACGGCACCGCGCTGCCCGGCACCAAGGTCCGCGGCGAGGGCGAGGAACCGGGCCGGGACGCCACGGTGAACCGCGCCTACGCCGGTCTCGGCGCCACCTTCGAGCACTTCCTCACGGTCTACGGCCGCCACTCGATCGACGGCGACGGCCTGCCCCTGGACGCCACCGTCCACTACGACGAGGACTACAACAACGCCTTCTGGAACGGCGAGCAGATGGTGTTCGGCGACGGCGACGGCGAGATCTTCGTCGACTTCACCAGCTCCCTCGACGTGATCGGCCACGAACTCACCCACGGCGTCACCCAGTACACGGCGAACCTCACCTACTACGGCCAGCCGGGCGCCCTCAACGAGTCGATGTCCGACGTCTTCGGCGTGCTCGTCAAGCAGTACGCGCTGGGCCAGACCGCCGCCGAGGCCGACTGGCTGATCGGCGCCGAGCTGCTCGCCCCGGGCGTGAGCGGTCAGGCCCTGCGCTCCATGAAGGCGCCCGGCACCGCGTACGACGACGACGTGCTCGGCAAGGACCCGCAGCCCGCGACCATGGACGACTACGTCCGCACCGGCCGGGACAACGGCGGCGTCCACATCAACTCGGGCATCCCCAACCACGCGTTCTACCTGGCCGCCACCACCCTCGGCGGCTTCGCCTGGGAGAAGGCCGGCCAGATCTGGTACGACGTGCTGACCGGCGGCGAGCTGACGGAGCGGGCGTTCTTCACCGACTTCGCGAAGCTCACCGTGAAGGCCGCGCGCGAGCGCTTCGGCGACGGCGGCGAGGAGTTCCAGGCCGTGGAGAAGGCCTGGGAGCGGGTGGGGGTGCGGATCCCGTAGATCCGTACTAGACACGCTCCCATGCGCATTCACGTACGACGCACGGGCGGCTTCGCGGGCATCGAGCGCGCCGCCGGGGTGGACACCTCGGGGCGGCCCGATGCCCGCGCCTGGGAGGCCCTGGCAGGGCAGGCACTGGCGGACGGCCACCGGTCCCGCCCGGCCGGGGTCCCCGACGGGTTCGGCTACGAGATCACGGTGGACGGCGTGACGGTGTACGCGGCCGACCCCCGGCTCACCCCGGAGCAGCGCGAGCTGATCTCGCGCGTACTGAAAGAAGGTGCGTGACACCCCTTTCACGCACGGGCGTTGACTTCCCTTACCGGCGGTACGGATGATCGCGCCCATGGCGACTGACGCGCGCGGGGCGACGAACCCGATCCCCCGGTTCCCGGCCGGCTTCCTGTGGGGTGTCTCGACCTCCGCCCACCAGATCGAGGGCGCGGCGGACACCCGCGAGGCGTCCGTCTGGGACGTCTTCACGGCCGAACCCGGGCGGGTCGCGGACGGCTCCACCGCCGCGGTGGCCTGCGACCACTACCACCGCCACGCCGAGGACGTGGAGCTCCTGTCCGGCCTCGGCGTGGACTCGTACCGCTTCTCGATCTCCTGGCCGCGGGTGAACTCACCCGGCGGCCTCGACTTCTACGACCGGCTGGTGGACGAACTGCTGGCGGCCGGCGTGCGCCCGGTGCCGACCCTCTTCCACTGGGACCTGCCGGCCCGGCTGGACTGGCTGGAGCGGGACACCGCGCACCGCTTCGCCGCCCACGTGTCCGTGGTCGCGGACCGCCTCGGCGACCGCGTCCACCGGTGGATCACCCTCAACGAACCCGCCGAACACACCCTGCTGGGACACGCCCTGGGCACCCACGCCCCCGGCCGCCGGCTGATGTTCGACGCGCTGCCGGTCGCCCACCACCAGCTCCTCGCCCACGGTCTGGCCGTCCGGGCACTGCGGGCGGCGGGCGCCCGGGACATCGGCATCGCCAACTCCCACGGCCCCACCTGGCCCGCCTCCCCGGAACCCGCCGACCTGGAGGCCGCCGCCTTCTACGACGTCCTGCTCAACCGGCTCTTCGCGGACCCCCTCCTGCTCGGCGAATACCCCGAGGGCCTGGGCGAGTTGATGCCCGGTGACGTGGCGGCCGACCTGAAGGCCATCGCCGAACCCCTCGACTTCTACGGCGTCAACTACTACGCCCCCACCCGCGTCGGCGCCCCGCAGGGCACCGAGATCGAGTTCGGCGGCGTCCGCATCCCGGCCGAACTCCCCTTCACCGTGCGGCAGATCGAGGGCGTGCCGGTCACCGACTTCGGCTGGCCCGTGGTGCCCGAGGGCCTGACCGAACTCCTGACCGGCTTCGCCGAACGCTACGGCGACCGCCTCCCGCCGGTCGTCATCACCGAGAACGGGTGCAGCTGTCCCGGCATCGACGACCAGGACCGCATCGCCTACCTCGACGGGCACCTGCGCGCCCTGCACCGGGCGATGGAGGCGGGCGTGGACGTGCGCGGCTACTTCGTGTGGTCGCTGCTGGACAACTTCGAGTGGGCGCAGGGCTACGAACGCCGCTTCGGCCTGGTCCACGTGGACTTCTCCGACCCCGGCACGCTGAAGCGCACCCCCAAGGCCTCCTACACCTGGCTGCGGGACGTCCTGCGGGCCCAGAGATGACGACGGTCCGCCCGTCGGGCCGCCCCCGCCGACGGGCGCGGCCCGACGGGCGGGGTGCGACGGGCGCGGCCCGACGGGCGGGGTGCGCCCGAACGCCGACGCCCCCGGTGACCCCTAGAAGCCCAGCTTCCGCAGCTGCTTCGGATCCCGCTGCCAGTCCTTGGCGACCTTGACGTGCAGGTCCAGGAAGACGGCCGTCCCGAGGAGCGCCTCGATCTGCTTGCGGGACTTGATGCCGACGTCCTTCAGGCGCTTGCCCTTCGGGCCGATGATGATGCCCTTCTGGCTGGGGCGCTCGATGTAGATGTTCGCGTGGATGTCGAGGAGCGGCTTGTCCGCGGGGCGGTCCTCGCGCGGGAGCATCTCCTCCACGACCACCGCGATGGAGTGCGGCAGCTCGTCGCGGACGCCCTCCAGGGCCGCCTCACGGATCAGCTCGGCGACCATCACCTGCTCGGGCTCGTCCGTCAGGTCGCCCTCGGGGTAGAGCGGCGGGCTCTCGGGCAGCATCGGGATCAACAGGTCGGCGAGCAGCTCGACCTGCTGGTCGCCGACGGCGGAGACGGGCACGATCTCGGCCCACTCGATGCCCAGCTCCTTGCCGAGCTGGTCGATCGCGATCAGCTGCTCGGCGAGCGCCTTGGAGTCGACGAGGTCGGTCTTCGTGACGACCGCGACCTTCGGCGTCCGCTTGATCCCGGCCAGCTCCTTGGCGATGAACCGGTCTCCGGGGCCCAGCTTCTCGTTGGCAGGCAGGCAGAAACCGATGACGTCGACCTCGGCCCAGGTGGTGCGCACGACGTCGTTGAGCCGCTCGCCCAGCAGGGTGCGCGGCTTGTGGAGCCCCGGGGTGTCCACGAGGATCAGCTGCGCGTCCGGCCGGTGCACGATGCCCCGCACCGTGTGCCGGGTGGTCTGCGGACGGTTGGAGGTGATCGCCACCTTCTTCCCGACCAGAGCGTTCGTGAGGGTGGACTTGCCCGCGTTGGGGCGGCCGACGAAACAGGCGAAACCGGCCCGGTGGGCGGCCTCGGCCGGCTGTTCGGATGACTGGGTACGAACGCTCATGCCGCCCATTCTCCCTGATCCACGAAGCCCTGCCGTACAACCGCCCGAGAGCGCCCTCGGACGTGAGCGTCAGGAAACCCGCAGGCAATGAAACCTCGCGGAAACACACCCGTACGCGCCCGGAAACGCGTGCCCGTGACCCTCTGACGAGCCCCCGCACCGTTGGAGACGACCGTGACCCTAGCCACCGCTCGGATCGACACCGGCGACACCGCCTGGCTGCTCGCCGCCACCGCCCTCGTCCTGCTGATGACACCGGGCCTCGCCCTGTTCTACGGCGGCATGGTCCGCACGAAGAGCGTCCTCAACATGCTGATGATGAGCTTCGTGTCGATCGCGCTGGTCACCGTGGTGTGGCTGGCCGCCGGATACTCCCTCGCCTTCGGACCCGACGCCGGCGGCGGCCTCATCGGCACGCTGGAGCACGCCGGGATGGCCGGTCTCGGCCCGGACAGCGTGCAGGGCACCGTGCCGACCCTGCTGTTCGCCACCTTCCAGCTCACGTTCGCGGTCATCACGGCGGCCCTGATCAGCGGCGCGATCGCGGACCGCGCCAAGTTCGGGGCCTGGCTGGTCTTCGTGCCCGTCTGGGCACTCCTCGTATACGTTCCCGTCGCGCACTGGGTGTGGGGTCCGGACGGCTGGATCCTGAGCCGCCTCGGGGCGCTCGACTTCGCCGGCGGACTCCCCGTGGAGATCACCTCGGGGGCCTCCGGGCTGGCCCTGTGCCTGGTCCTCGGCCCGCGCCTCGGCTTCAAGAAGGACGCCATGCGTCCGCACAACCTGCCCATGGTCGTGCTGGGCGCGGGCCTGCTCTGGTTCGGCTGGTTCGGCTTCAACGCGGGCTCGGCCCTCGGCGCGAACGGCCTCGCGGCCGCCGCCTTCCTCAACACCCTCGCCGCCGGCTGCACCGGCCTGCTGGGCTGGCTCTTCGTCGAGCAGAAGCGCGACGGGCACCCCACGACCCTGGGCGCGGCCTCCGGCGCCGTCGCCGGCCTGGTCGCCATCACCCCGTCCTGCGGCTCGGTCTCCCTGCTCGGCGCCCTGGCCGTCGGCCTCGCCGCCGGCGTCGTCTGCTCCTACGCCGTGAGCTGGAAGTTCCGGTTCGGCTACGACGACTCCCTCGACGTGGTCGGCGTCCACCTGGTCGGCGGGATCATCGGCACCCTCCTCATCGGCGTCTTCGCCGTCGAGTCGATGACCGGCGGCACGCAGGGCCTGCTCCACGGCGGCGGCCTCGCCCAGCTCGGCAAGCAGCTCGTGGCCGTCCTCGCCGTCGGCGGGTACGCCTTCCTCATGACGTACGGCATCGCCCGGGTGCTCCACCGGACGCTGGGGCTGCGGGCCGACGAGGAGCACGAGCACACCGGCCTGGACCTTACGGTGCACGCCGAGACCGCATACGATCACGGCGTCCTCGGCCACGGCGCCCCGGTCGGCGCGTCCTCCGTCCCCTCCGCTCAGAAGGTCAAGCCCCAGGCATGAAGCTCATCACCGCGATCGTGAAGCCGTACCGCCTCGACGAGGTCAAGACCGCCCTCCAGGAACTGGGCGTGCACGGCCTGACCGTCACCGAGGCCAGCGGCTACGGCCGACAGCGCGGCCACACCGAGGTGTACCGCGGGGCCGAGTACCAGGTCGACCTCGTCCCGAAGGTCCGGATCGAGGTCGTCGTCGAGGACGCGGACTCCGAGGCCGTCATCGACGCGGTCGTCAGGGCCGCGCAGACGGGGAAGATCGGCGACGGAAAGGTGTGGGCCGTGCCGGTCGAGACGGTCGTGCGGGTCCGGACCGGCGAGCGCGGCCCCGACGCGCTCTGACCGGCGCGGCCCCGCCCGCGGGCCGGGGCCGCGCGGGGAACGGCTCGCCCGCCGGCTCGCGCGTGCCCGCAGCGGCAGCGTGCCTCAGCCGGCCGAGACGCTGAGCCGCACCGTCCCGTCGGGCGCGGCCACCAGCAGCGGCGTCCCCGGCCCGCCCAGGTCCCCCACCGCGGCCAGATCCGCCTCGGCGGCGCCCTCCGCGGACGTCACCACCGCCGCCGCCTCCAGCGACTGCGCCCCCGACGCCACCGCCATCGCCACCGCCGTCTGCACCGCGCTCAGCTTCAGCGACGGCAGGTCCACCGTCCCGGCGACATAGGTGCGTCCCGTCTCGTCCCGTACGGCAGCCCCCTCGGGCACACCGTTGCGGGCCCGCGCCGAACGGGCCAGGGTGACGATCTTGCGGTCCTCGGGACCAAGCGCGTTGATGTCGGTCATGCCCCGAGCATACGAAGGGGCCGGCGCGGCGGACGCCCAGGGGCGGGGTGTCTCAGGGCCGGTCGAGGCGGAGCCGCTGCGCGCGCGGCAGACCGGCCACCACCAGGTCGTAGGAGTCCTCGACCAGCTCCCGGACCAGCCGGTCCGGGAGGCCGCCGTCGACGGTCACCGTGTTCCAGTGCCGCTTGTTCATGTGGTAGCCCGGAGCGACCAGGCCGGGGTACTCCCCGCGCAGCCGGGCCGCGTCCTCCGGGTCGCACTTGAGGTTCACCGTCAGGGGCTTCGCGTCCAGGCTCGTCAGCGCGAAGAGCCTGCCCCCGACCTTGAAGACCGAGATCTCCGGACGGAACGGGAAGTCCTCCACCACCGCGTCGAACGACAGGCAGAGGCCGCGCAGCTCCTGCGGGGTCACTGCGCCTCCTCGTCCTCCGGCGGTTCCACCGGCTCCACCAGCACCGTCACGATCTTGTTCCGGCGGCCGGCGGCGGCCTCCGCGGTCAGCCGCAGGGCACGGCCGTCGGGCAGGTCGACGGTCGAGGAGGCACCGGCGATCGGCACCCGGCCCAGCGCCTTGGCGAGCAGTCCGCCGACGGTCTCCACGTCCTCGTCGTCGTACTCCTCCAGGCCGTACAGCTCGCCGAGGTCGGTGATGTCGAGGCGTGCGGTGACCCGGTAGCGGTCCTCGCCCAGTTCTTCGACGGGCGGGAGTTCCCGGTCGTACTCGTCGGTGATCTCCCCGACGATCTCCTCGAGGATGTCCTCGATGGTGACGATGCCCGCGGTACCGCCGTACTCGTCGATGACCACGGCGACGTGGTTGCGCTCCTGCTGCATCTCGCGCAGCAGGTCGCCGGCGTTCTTGGTGTCGGGGACGAACGCGGCGGGCCGCATCGCCGTCGACACCAGGTCGCTCTCCGAGTCCCGGCTGATGTGCGTCCTGCGGACCAGGTCCTTGAGATACACGATCCCGACGATGTCGTCCTCGCTCTCCCCGGTGACGGGTATCCGCGAGAAACCGGAGCGCAGCGCCAGGGTGAGGGCCTGGCGGATCGTCTTGTACCGCTCGATGACGACCAGGTCGGTCCTGGGCACCATGACCTCGCGCACGAGCGTGTCGCCCAGCTCGAAGACCGAGTGCACCATCCGGCGCTCCTCGTCCTCGATCAGCGACTCCTTCTCCGCGAGGTCGACCAGCGCGCGCAGCTCCGCCTCGGAGGCGAACGGGCCGCGCCTGAAGCCCTTGCCCGGCGTGAGCGCGTTGCCGATGAGGATCAGCAGCGACGGGATCGGGCCCATGATCCGCGCCAGCGGCAGCAGCACGTACGCCGCCGCCGTCGCCGTGTTCAGCGGGTGCTGGCGGCCGATGGTGCGCGGGGAGACGCCCACCGCGACGTACGACACGAGGACCATCACGCCGATCGCGGCCAGCAGCGCGGGCGTCGTGCCGTCGATCGCCTTCAGACAGGCGTAGGTGACCAGCGCGGCCGCCGCCATCTCGCAGACCACGCGGACCAGCAGCGCCACGTTGAGGTAGCGGGTCGGGTCGGCCGCGACCTGCGCGAGTTTCGCGCTGCCGCGCCGGCCGGAGCGGACGGCCTCCTCGGCGCGGAAACTGGAGACGCGCGCGAGGCCCGCCTCCGCGCAGGCGGCGAGCCACGCCACGACGACCAGGGCGACGGCACCGAGAACGAGGGGAAGGCTCATGACACGGTCGGGGCCGGGGACGGGCCGGTGTGGCCCTTCTCCGCACGCCAGCCGTCCACGATGGCCGCCTGGAGGCCGAACATCTCGGCCTTCTCGTCGGGCTCCTCGTGGTCGTAGCCCAGCAGGTGCAGCACGCCGTGGACGGTGAGCAGCTGGAGCTCCTCGTCCATGGAGTGCCGCGTCGGGGCTTCCTCCCCCTGCTTCTTCGCGACCTCGGGACACAGCACGATGTCGCCGAGCAGTCCCTGCGGGGGCTCGCCGTCGTCCTTCGACGGCGGACGCAGCTCGTCCATCGGGAAGGACATGACGTCCGTCGGCCCCGGCAGGTCCATCCACTGGATGTGCAGCTGCTCCATGGCGTCGGCGTCCACGACGATCACCGACAGCTCGGAGAGCGGGTGGATGCGCATCCGCGCGAGCGCGTAGCGGGCGATGTCGAGGATCGCCTGCTCGTCGACCTCGGTTCCGGACTCGTTGTTGACGTCGATCGACATGGTGGTGCTCGGTCTACTTCCCCTTGTGCCCGGACTTGCCCCGGCCGCCCTTGTGCGTGCCGTTCTCCGTGCCGTGCGTGTCGTCGTACTTCTCGTACGCGTCGACGATACGGCCCACCAGCTTGTGCCGTACGACGTCCTGGGACGACAGCCGGGAGAAGTGGACGTCGTCCACGCCCTCCAGGATCTCCTGGACCTGACGCAGCCCGGACTTGGTGCCGCTCGGCAGGTCGACCTGCGTCACGTCACCGGTGATCACGATCTTCGAGTCGAAGCCGAGCCGGGTGAGGAACATCTTCATCTGCTCGGGGCTCGTGTTCTGGGCCTCGTCCAGGATGATGAAAGCATCATTGAGGGTCCGGCCCCTCATGTACGCCAGCGGCGCCACCTCGATCGTCCCCGCGGCCATCAGCTTCGGGATCGAGTCCGGGTCGAGCATGTCGTGGAGGGCGTCGTACAGCGGACGCAGGTAGGGGTCGATCTTCTCGTAGAGGGTGCCGGGGAGGAAACCGAGGCGTTCGCCGGCCTCGACCGCCGGGCGGGTCAGGATGATGCGGTTGACCTGCTTGGACTGGAGCGCCTGGACCGCCTTGGCCATCGCCAGGTACGTCTTGCCGGTGCCGGCGGGGCCGATGCCGAAGACGACCGTGTGCTTGTCGATCGCGTCGACGTACCGCTTCTGGTTGAGGGTCTTGGGTCTGATCGTGCGACCGCGCGAGGACAGGATGTTCTGCGTCAGAACCTCGGCCGGGGTCTCCTGGCCGTCGTTCGTCCCGTTCTCACTCGCCCGCAGCATGGCGATCGAGCGTTCCACTGCGTCCTCCGTCATCGGCTGCCCGGTGCGGAGCACCAGCATCATCTCGTCGAACAGGCGCTGGACCATGGCGACTTCCCGCGGGTCGCCGACCGCGCTGATCTCATTGCCCCGGACATGGATGTCGGCCGCCGGGAAGGCCGTCTCGATCACGCGCAGAAGGGAATCTCCGGACCCCAGCACCGTCACCATGGGGTGCTGGGCGGGAACGGTGAACTGTGCTCTCGCCTCGCCCTGCGCGGGCGTGTGAGCTGTCGGTGTCTGAGTCATAGGCCGGCCCGAAGGCCTCTACGTCCTCCCGGATACGACTCGCCTGCCACGAGGGCGGCCTGGCGATTTCCAGGGTACGCCAGGGGGCTGACAACGCCGTAAGGCTTTTCGAACAGGAGGCGGCCCCGGGCCGGGCCTGGGGCGGGCGGTGTCCCGGCTCAGGCCGAGCGGCCGAACCCGATGGTGGGGACCGCCCGGCGGCGGGGCCACGGGGTGGCCTGACGGGTGGGCAGCAGGTCCTCCAGGAAGGCGTACCGCCGCAGTGCCTCCGGGCTCTGGGTCTCCACCGACTGCACGCGGCGCCACCAGGCGGCGACCTCGGACCAGCCGGGCGCGGACAGCGAGCCGCCGAACTCCTGGACGGACAGGGCGGCGGTCAGGCCGGCGAAGGCCAGGCGGTCCGCGAGCGGCCATTCGGCGAGCGTGCCCGTGACGAAACCGGCCACGAAGACGTCCCCCGCACCGGTGGGGTCGAGGGCCTCGACGGCGATCGCGGGGACCTCCGCGGTCTCGCCCGTGCGGCCGTCGACGGCGTAGGCGCCCTCGGCGCCGAGGGTGACGACCGCGAGCGGTACGTGCTCGGTGAGGGCGTGGGCCGCGGCGCGCGGGCAGGTGGCGCCCGTGTAGCGCATGGCTTCCTGGGCGTTGGGCAGGAAGGCCTCGCAGTGCTCCAGGTCGGCCAGGCCGGCCAGGTCCCAGGCGCCCGTGTCGTCCCAGCCGACGTCCGCGAAGACGCGGGTGCCGCGGCTCGCCGCCTGCGCGATCCAGGGGTCGCGCCTGCCGGGGACGAGGGAGGCCACGGCAGCTCTGGCGTGCGGCGGGGAAGCCGGGGCGGGCTCCTCCGGGGGCGGTTCGTGGCCGTGGGAGACCATCGTGCGTTCGCCCTCGTACGCCATCGAGACGGTGACCGGGGAGTGCCAGCCGGGGACCGTGCGGGACGTGGCCAGGTCGATGCCCTCGCCCTGCTCGAGGGTGTCCCAGCAGTACTCGCCGTAGTGGTCGTCGCCGAAGGCGGCGGCGAGGGCGGTCCGCAGGCCCAGGCGGGCCAGGGCGGTGGCCATGTTGGCCACGCCGCCGGGGCTGGAGCCCATGCCGCGGGCCCAGGACTCGGTGCCGCGGACGGGGGCGGAGTCCAGGCCGGTGAAGATGATGTCGAGGAAGACGGTGCCGGTGAGGTAGACGTCCCAGGGCGGGTCCGTGGGGGCGCGCCGGCCGGCCAGGGGGTCCACCTGGGCCTGGCGGGGGTGTCGGTGGTGTCCCTCTCCGGTGGACGCGGTCACGGTGCGCTCCCTGACGTGGTGCCGATCCGGCCAGTGTGCACCACGTCGGGGCGGACGCGTCTGCGTCGGGGGCGGGGTGTCGCCGGGGCGGCCGGCGGGCCGTCACCAGCGGGGGACGGTGGGCGTCGTCCAGGCCGGGGTCGCCGCGCGCATCGCCGCCTCGTCGTCCCGGTCGCGGTAGGTGCCCTTGTCGTCGAGCCAGCGCCGGTGGAGGTGGTGGAGGCGGTCGCGGTCGAGTTCGACGCCCAGGCCCGGGGCGTCGGGGACGGTGACCTTGCCGTCGGTGAAGGTGAGGCGGTCGGTGAGGACGTCCTCGGACTGCCAGGGGTAGTGGGAGTCGCAGGCGTGGTGGAGGCCGGGGACGGTGGCGGCGACGTGGGTCATGGCGGCGAGGCTGATGCCGAGGTGGGTGTTGGAGTGCATGGACACGCCGACGCCGAAGGTGCGGCAGATCGCGGCCAGGTGCTGGGTGTTGCGCAGGCCGCCCCAGTAGTGGTGGTCGGAGAGGACGACCTGGACGGCGTCGCGGGCGAAGGCCTCCCGGATCTCGGCGAACGTCGTCACGCACATGTTGGTGGCGAGCGGCACGCGGGTTCCGGCCGCCACTTCGGCCATGGCGGGGGTGCCGAGCGCGGGGTCCTCCAGGTATTCGAGGACGTCCTCGAGTTCCCGGGCCACGCGCAGCGAGGTCGCGACGCTCCAGGCGCCGTTGGGGTCCAGGCGCAGGGGGTGGCCGGGGAAGGCCTCGGCGAGGGCGCGTACGGCGGCGATCTCCTCGTCGGGCGGGAAGACGCCGCCCTTGAGCTTGAAGGAGGTGAAGCCGTACCGCTCCTTGAACGTGCGGGCCTGCTCGACGATGCCGGCCGGGTCGACCGCCGCGCCCCAGTCGTCCTTCTCGTGGGGCACCGCCTCGGGGTGGTCGGCCCACTTGTAGAAGAGGTAGGCGCTGTACTCGACGGCGTCGCGCACCTTGCCGCCGAGCAGGCGGTGCACCGGCAGGCCGAGGGTCTTGCCGAGGGCGTCCAGGCAGGCGACCTCGAAGGCGGAGATCACCGACAGGCGCAGTTTGTCGGCCGTCTGGACGCCCCGCAGGCCGCCGACGTCCACCTGGTCGGAGATGCGGGAGCGGTCCACGTCCACCTCGTCCCCGAGGGTGAACAGGGCGTTCAGGTCACTGACCGGCCGGCCGACGAGTTTCTTCGCGTAGGGGCGGGCCAGGTCGAGGTACCTGGTGTCGCCGTAGGTCTCGCCCAGGCCCGTGACGCCGTCCGCCGTGACGATCTCCACGATGAGGCGCGGGGTGTACGGCTGGTGCACGCCCTGGGTGTTGAGGAGGGGCGGGTCGGCGATCAGGATCGGCGTCAGCCGTACGTCCGTGACGGTGAGGTCCACCCGGCCATCTCCCTATGTGAAAGTCGTCCACGTATGAAGATGGAGGCTAGATACATGGACCGCCGGGCGTCAACGGAGCCGTCGGCGTGCAGGGTCGGCCGGGGCAATGGGGAAGCGGTGAGGGGCAGTCGCTTTTACCCGGTGAACCACCGGCCAAACAGATGGTGACCCACATCACTCACGTCCCGCTTCTGCTCACAACTACGTGCTTGATACAAATTGGCCGCGCGTTCCTGTCCCTCGACGGTCGTCGCTCCTCCCCTCTTCTCGAGCCGCTCGCCCTGAGCCGCTCCTTCGCCTGCCCTGGAACGCCCGTGTTCGCGCCCCGCACCACTGCCCGGCCCCTCGTCGCCCTTTTCACGGCCGGGTATCTCGCCCCCTATCTGCTGCCGACCGTCGTGGGACGGCTGGACTCGGGGCTCCCCCTGTCGGCCACTCAGGCCGGTGCCGTCGGCAGTGCACTGCTGCTGAGTTCGGCCTCGGCCGGGTTCGCGCTGGCCTCGCGCGTCGAGCGGATCGGGGCCCGCACCCTGGCCCGCGTCGGCCTGGTGCTCGCCGTCGTCGGGTACGGCGGGGCCGCTCTCGCCGGGAGCGTGCCGGCGGTCGTCGCGGGCGCGGTGCTGGGCGGTTTCGGGTCCGGTACGGCCACGACGGTCGCCGCCACCCGGATCGCCGCCGAGCCCGACCCGCACCGCGCCTCCACGCTCGGCCTGCTCGGGGTGTCCGCGCTCGCGGGTGCCGTCTACCTGACGGTGCCGCACCTGGGGCCCGGACACGGGCAGCCGCTGGCCGCGATCGCCCTCACCGCCGTCGCCGTGTGGCCGCTGACCGGGCGGCTTCCGGGGCGGGCGGCCCCTGCTCCGGCCCGGCTCGAGGGCGGTTCCGCGCGGCTGCCGCACCTGCGGTCCGGGCTGTTGCTGGCCGCCGCCATGCCGTGCTGGTCACTGGTGCAGAACTCGCTGTGGGGGGTCAGCGGGCGCATCGGCCTGACCCAGGCGGGGCTGAGCGAGGCCGGCGTCGGAGCCGTCTTCGCCGTGGCGCTCGGCGCCGGACTGCTGGGGGTGCTGGGCGCGGGGGCGTTGGGCGCGCGGCTGGGCCGGGCGCTGCCCGTCGGCGGCGGAACCGTGCTGATCGCCGGGTGCGTCGTGGTCAGCGCGTCGGCGACCGGTCCGGGGAGTTTCGCGGCGGGCGAGATCGCCTGGAACGTCCTCTACCCGGTCGTGCTGTCGTACCTGATCGGGCTGGCCGCCTCGCTCGACCCGCGCGGGCGCTGGGCGGTGCTGGTCGGCTCGGCGTCCTCGCTGGGGACCGCGGCGGGGCCGCTGACCGGGAGCCTGCTGTCGGCGCGGGCCGGTTTCCCGGTGATGGGGCTGGTGCTGGGCGCCGGGCTGCTGGTGGTGGCGGTGCCGATGACCGTCGTCGCGCTGCACGCGGGCGGACGTCCGCTGCTGCCGGGTGCGGTCCGGCGGCGCGGCGGAACCCCGGCGGCCGTCCTCGCCGCGTCCACCGGCACGCCCGGCGCCGCGGTGCCGCCGGTGGGTGCGGTGGAGCAGGAGGTCGTGGAGATCGCGGTGGAGGTCCCGGCGGGGGTCTTTGCGCAGGGGGCCTACGACACCGCCGGGCCCCGGCGGGCGGGTGCCGCGCCGGGGGCCGGGCGGTAGGTCTGCCGATCGGGTGTCCCGGCAGTGCCGGTGACCGGCCGGCTCAGAACCGGTGGGCGTCGACCTCGGCCAGGTAGCGGGCGCGCAGCTCCTCGTCGTCCTCCAGGAAGGAGGCGAGGAAGGAGTTGCGGGCCAGTTCGCGCAGCCGCTCCTCGTCCAGGCCCAGCTCCGAGCGCACGGCGTCGAAGTTGTCGCCCGCGTAGCCGCCGAAGTAGGCCGGGTCGTCGGAGTTGACCGTGCAGAGCAGCCCGGCGTCGAGCATGGCGGGCAGTGGGTGGTCGGCGAGGACGTCGACCGTCCGCAGCCGGACGTTGGACAGGGGGCACAGCGTCAGCGGGATCCGCTCCCGCACCAGCCGCTCCACCAGAGCCGGGTCCTCCATGCAGCGCAGGCCGTGGTCGACGCGCTCGATCCCGAGGACGTCGAGGGCCTCGGTGATGTACTCCGGCGGCCCCTCCTCACCGGCGTGCGCCACCCGCCGCAGGCCGAGGGCGGCGGCGGCCTCGTAGACCTCGCGGAACTTGACGGGCGGATGCCCGACCTCCGCCGAGTCCAGCCCGACGCCGGTGATCCGGTCGAGGTAGGGCTTCGCGGCGTCGAGGGTCTCCAGCGCGGACTCGGCGGACTCGTCGCGCAGGAAGCACAGGATCAGCCGGGTGGAGACGCCGTGCCGCGCCGCGCTGTCACCGAGCGCCCGCCACAGCCCCTCGACGACCGTGCCCATCCCGACGCCCCGGGCGAGGTGGGCCTGCGGGTCGAAGAAGATCTCCGCGTGCCGCACGCCCTGGGCGGCGGCACGGGCGAGGTAGGCGTTCGCCAGGTCCTCGAAGTCCCGCTCGGTGCGCAGGACGGCCATCAGCTCGTAGTACAGGTTCAGGAAGGACTGGAGGTCCTCGAACCGGTACGCCTCGCGGAGCGCCTCGGTGTCGGCGTACGGCAGCGCGACACCGTTGCGGGCGGCCAGTTCGAAGGCCAGCTCCGGCTCCAGGGTGCCTTCGATGTGCAGGTGCAGTTCAGCTTTGGGGAGGGGCATCAAAGCATCGTACGGGTGTTTTACCGCCGTTTCGGAACCGGCACCCGCAGCAGGTCGTACGCGACCGTCAGCTCCCCCGCGAACCCGGCCGCCCGTGCCTGCCGCTCGAATTCGGCGGGTTCGCCGTAGCGCTGGCTGAAGTGGGTGAGCACGAGGTGGCGGACACCGGCGTCCCGCGCGACCCGTCCGGCCTGACCGGCGGTCAGATGGCCGTGGTCGTCGGCGAGCCGCTCGTCCTCGTCGAGGAACGTCGACTCGATGACCAGCAGGTCGCAGCCCTCGGCGAGCTCCCCCACACCGTCGCACAGGCGGGTGTCCATGACGAACGCGAAGCGCTGCCCGCGCCGCACCTCGCTGACCTCCTCCAGCGACACCCCACCGATCGAGCCCTCCCGCTGGATGCGGCCGACGTCGGGTCCCCGCACGCCGTGCGCCGCGAGCCGCTCGGGCAGCATCCGGCGGCCGTCGGGCTCGGTCAGACGGTAGCCGTAGGACTCGACCGGGTGGGAGAGCCTGCGGGCCTGAAGCGTGTACGACGCAGTGACGGCGAGGGGTCCGTCGCCGTCGACCGGGACCTCGGTGACGCCGACGGTCTCGCGGTAGGCGGTGGCGTACCGGAGCCGGTCGAAGAAGCGCTGCCCGGACCGCGGGAAGTGGGCGGTCACCGGGTGCGGGACCCGGTCGAGGTTGACGCGCTGGATCACCCCGGCGACGCCGAGGCAGTGGTCGCCGTGGAAGTGCGTGACGCAGATCCGGTGCAGGTCGTGCGCGGCGACCCCGGCCCGCAGCATCTGGCGCTGGGTGCCCTCACCGGGATCGAAGAGGATGCCCTCGCCGTCCCAGCGCAGGAGGTAGCCGTTGTGGTTGCGGTGCCGGGTCGGGACCTGGCTGGCGGTGCCCAGGACCACCAGTTCACGTACGGACACGGCTCAGCCGGGGGGCCACTGGAGGCCACGGCCGCCGAGGACGTGCGCGTGGGCGTGCCAGACGGTCTGGCCGGCGCCGCTGCCGGTGTTGAAGACGATGCGGTAGCTCTCCAGCTTCTCGTCGTCGGCGACCGCCTGCGTCTCGCGCAGGACGTCCGCGGCGAGCTGCGGCGCCTCGGCGGCGAGGGCGGCGGCGTCCACGTGGTGCGCCTTGGGGATCACCAGGACGTGGGTGGGCGCCTGGGGGTTTATGTCCCGGAAGGCGATGGTGGTCGCGGTCTCCCGCACGATCGTCGCGGGGATCGTCCCTGCCACGATCTTGCAGAACAGACAGTCGTCCTGCGGCTCGCCTGGCACAGTGGTGCCTCCTCACGCCGGTTCGATCAGTACGCAGGCATGGTAGCGAGCGCCGGCCCGATCCAGCCCGTCCGGGGGCGCCCCCTCCGGGGGAGTTCGAGGACGAGGCCGTTCAGGCCGAAGCGGGGCCTGGGGCCGGCAGCCCCCGGGGACGGTCGCACCGGCACCGGGCGGGCTACGGCTCGGGCAGCGGCGGAGCCGACTTCGCCGGCGTCTCCTCCAGTGCGAGCAGCGCCAGCCGTACCGCCTCCTCCAACTGCACGTCCCGGCCCGCCACGTGGTCCTGGGGACGCGCCACCACCTCCACGTCCGGGTCGACGCCGCGGTTCTCCACGCCCCAGCCGTAACCCTCCAGCCAGATCGCGTACTTGGGCTGGGTGACCAGCGTCCCGTCGACCAGCCGATACCGGCTGTCGATGCCGATCGTCCCGCCCCAGGTGCGGGTCCCGACCACCGGCCCGATGCCCAGCGCCTTGACCGCCGCGTTGACGATGTCCCCGTCGGAGCCGGAGAACTCGTCGGCGACCGCGACGACGGGCCCGCGCGGCGCGTCCTCCGGATAGCTGTACGGCCGCATCCCGCGCGGCACGTCCCAGCCGACGATCCGCCGCGCGAGCTTCTCCACTACGAGCTGGGAGGTGTGCCCGCCCCGGTTCTCGCGGACGTCCACGACGAGGCCCTCGCGGGCCACCTCCACCCGCAGGTCGCGGTGGATCTGGGCCCAGCCGGGGGCCTGCATGTCGGGCACGTGGAGGTAGCCGAGCCGGCCGCCGGACGTCTCGTGCACGTACGCCCGCCGGTCCGCGACCCAGGCGTGGTAGCGCAGCGGCTCCTCGTCGCCGACGGGGACGACGACGGCGTGCCGGGGTTCGCCCCCGCCGGCCGGCGACACGGTCAGCTCGACGGCCCTGCCCGCCGTGCCGACGAGGAGCGGTCCGGGTCCGGTGACCGGGTCCACGGGGTGCCCGGCGACGGCGAGGATCGCGTCGCCCGCGCGCACCGCGACGCCGGGCGCGGCGAGCGGGGAGCGGGCGTCGGGATCGGAGGTCTCCGACGGCAGGATCCGGTCGATGCGCCAACCGCCGTCCTCGTGACGGGAGATGTCGGCGCCGAGCAGACCCTGACGGGGGCCGCCGCCGTGGCCGCGGGGGACGACGTAGGCGTGCGAGGTGCCGAGTTCGCCGTGCACCTCCCACAGGAGGTCGACGAGGTCGTCGCGGGTGGCGACCCGGTCGAGGAGCGGCCGGTAGCGGTCGAGGACGCCGTCCCAGTCGGTTCCGCCGAGGTCGGGCAGCCAGAAGTTGTCCCGCATGAGGCGGCCGGTCTCGTCGTACATCTGGCGCCACTCGGCGGCCGGGTCGACGGTCTGGCGGACCCGGCCGAGATCGACGGTGAGGTTGGTGTCGCTGTCCTCGTCGCCGGAGGCGCGCCGGTCGCTGGGGACGACCTTGAGCTTGCCGTCGGAGCGCAGCAGCAGCCGCTTGCCGTCGCCGCTGACCTCGAAGGCGTCGGCGTCGGGGGCGAGGTGTTCGAGGCGCTGGTGGACGAGGTCGTAGCGCTCCAGCTCGGTGGCCGGACCGGGGTCGTCGGGGGTGGCGCGGGAGGCGCCGAGGACACCGCGCACGGGGTGCCGCAGCCACAGCACGCCGTCCTTGGCGGCGCGCAGCCCCGAGTAGCGGCCGGCCTCGACGGGGAAGGGCACGATCCGGTCGGCGAGGCCCTCCAGGTCGATCCGGGTGGCCGGGATGCCCTCGCTGTCGGGGGTCTCGTCCTTGTCGGGGGCGTCGAAGGGGCGGCCGTGCCGCTGCGGACCGAACGGCGAGGGGGTGGTCGCGGCCAGCGGGATGAGGTACGGGCGGGCGCCTTCGACGAAGGAGAGGTCGAAGGCGTGCTCGTCGTAGACCGGGTCGAAGGCGCGCGTCGACAGGAACGCGAGGTGCTTGCCGTCGAGGGTGAAGGCGGGCGCGTAGTCGTGGAAGCGCAGCGGGGTCGCCTCGGTGACCGACAGGTCCGCGGTGCCTGCGAGCTTGAGGCTGCTGAGCGGGCGCGGGCCGGGGTGCGACCAGGCCAGCCAGGCCGAGTCGGGTGAGAAGACGAGGTCGCGGACGTCGCCGTCCTCACTGCGGTCGACCTCGCGGACCTCGCCGGTCTCCCGCTCGACGAGCAGCAGCCGTCCGTCGTGCGCGGCGACGGCGGCCCGGCTGCCGTCGGGGGCCATGGCCAGTTCCACCACCCGGCCGAGGCGTCCGGCGGCCAGCCGGCGCGGGGTGGCGCCCGGTGCCGGACCGGTGGCGGGGGCGAACTCCAGGGCGTCCTCGCCCTCGGCGTCGGTCACCCACACCACCCACTCCTCGCCCTCCGCGCGGAAGGTGCGCGGCAGCCGGGCCCGCACGCCGGGTTCGGCGGCCAGGGCGCGGGCGGGGCCGTGGCGGTGGGTGACCCAGTGGACGGCGCCGCGCACCTCGACGGCGCTGCCGCGCGCGGTGTGGTCGGGGGTGGCGGAGCCCAGCCAGCGGGCGGCGGGCACCGGGTGCGGCCGCCGGTCGGTGCGCTGCCCGCCGAGCCGGACGTCGAGGCGGCGCGGCTCGGCGCCGTCGAGGTCGTCCAGGATCCACAGTTCACCGGCGGAGCAGTACACGACGCGGTCGCCGTCCCCGGCCGCGTGCCGGGCGTAGAACGCGTCGAGGGGCGTGTGGCGCCGCAGGCCGGAGCCGTCGGCGAGGGAGGAGTACAGCGCGCCGGTGCCCTCGTGGTCCGAGAGGAAGGCGATGCGGTCGCCCGCCCACACCGGGTACTCGATGTTGCCGTGGAGGTCCTCGTGCAGGCGCGTGAACTCGCCGTCGCCGTCCCGGTCGATCCACAGCTTGCCGGCCGTGCCGCCCCGGTAGCGCTTCCAGTGGGCGGCCTCGCGCCCCATGGACGCGGACACCAGCACGGTGTGCGGGCCGAAGGCGACCCCGCCGACGGGCCCGTACGGCAGGGTGGTGGCCGGTCCGCCGTCGAGCGGGACCGCGCGGGCCCAGCTGCGGCGCCCGCTCGCCTGGTCGTGGGTGCTCAGCACGAGCACCAGGCCGTCGGGGGTCCAGCCGCGCACCCTGGTCAGGGGACTGCCCCAGTACGTGAGCCGGGTGGCGGGGCCGCCGTCGACCGGGGCGACGTGCACCTCGGGGGCGCCGTCGCGGGTGGAGGTCCAGGCGACGGTGGTGCCGTCGGGTGAGATGCGGGGCAGGGTGACCGGCATGTTGTCGGCGCTGACCCGCCAGGCGCGCCCGCCGTCGAGGGGCGCGAGCCACACGTCGTCCTCGGCGGTGAAGGCCACCAACTCGCCCTGCAGGTGCGGGAATCGGAAGTACGCGGCAGGCGTCACGGGCTGTGTCACCCGATCACTCTAGGCAAGGGCGGCAGTGACCGGCAGGGGTTCTGGCCGGTTGGCCGCCCGGGTCACTTGGTGCCGGCGGACCCGCAGCGCGTGTCGTCCCCGCACCAGACCGTCCGGGTGACGGTCACGGTGACCGTGGGCCGCCCGGGTTCGGCGGGCTGCGCGGAGCGGGGCGGGGCGAGCGGCGAGGGGGTGGCGGACCCGCAGTCGCCGAGCCCGCTCACCTGGAACAACTGCTTGCCGCCGACGTCCGCGCGAAGGTCGCCGCGCACGCAGGAGCCGTCGACGGCGCGCGTGACGTGGCCGGTGACGGTGATGTCCCGCCCGTCGCCGGTCTCCCCCTCGCAGCCGACGGAGGCGACGCTCTCCCGGCCCCCGGAGCCGCCGTCGTCGCCGTAGTCGGCGGTGCAGGTCAGCCACCGCACGTCGACGTCCCGGCGCTCGATCTCGGCCGTCGCCGCCTCGTCGGTGGTGTAGGCGACGGCCGCCGAGCCGATCCCGCCGGGCTCGCACGCCACCGCTCCGGCCACGGCCAGGACCGCCAGCCCCGCCACCGCCGCCGCACGTGTCCCGCGCGCCCGGCCCCGCATCCTTCTCCTCCACGCCCCCATGGAGGGCAGCCTGCCACCGCCCACGGGAGCGCGGTAGAGCACTTACCGCCATGCGCCGCACCGCCGCACCGCCGCACCGCCGCACCGCCGCACCGCCGCACCGCCGCACCGCCGCACCGCCGCACCGCCGCACCGCCGCACCGCCGCACCGGTCCACGGTGGCCGCATGCGCGACCGCCGCCCCCGAGGAAACCGGTCGTCGACGACACGACCGCCTGCCTGTGGACGGTCCGCCACCGGCACCGGGACGGCCGGGGCTGCCGGGGCTGCCGGGGCGTCCTCACCCTGATCCGGGACGGCGCGCGCCAGGATCGTCTTTTGCGATGTCGAGGGCGAGGGCCGTTACGTCGGCGGTGGCACGTACACGCACACGGGCGGCGTCGGCGACCGCGCCCGCCACCTCGACCTGCACGGGCCCGGCACGGTGCGCGCGCTCGTCGACGAGGCCGTCCGCCGCCGGCTGCTGCCGCACGAGGGGGGAGCGGGAGCTGGACGGCTGGATCCTGTTCCGGGCCGTCACCCGCGCGGCAGCGGCCAGCCCCGGAGTTCCGCCGGAGGCGGAGCCGGAGCCGGGACCGGAGCCGGGACCGGAGCCGGATCGCTCGCCGGGTCCTTGAAGCGGGCCCGTGCATCCGGTCCGTGAGCGGGGCCGGTCCTTCTCCTGCGCCCCGAGGGCGGGCGGGTCAGGACCAGCGGCCGGTGCGGCCCAGGATCAGGGCGGCGGCGGCCGTCCCGGCGGTCGAGGTCCGCAGCACGCTGCGCCCCAAGCGGTACGCCTTGGCACCGGCCTCCTCGAAGAGCGCCAACTCCTCCGGGGAAACGCCCCCTTCGGGTCCGACGACGAGCACGATCTGCCCGTCCGCGGGAAGTTGCGCGGTCGCCAGCGGCTCGCTGCCGTAGTCACGGTCCTCGTGGAGCACGGCCGCGAAGTCGGCCCGGGCCAGCAGTGCCGCCACCTGCTTGGTGGTGGCGGCGTCGGCGACCTCGGGGAAGCGGACCCGGCGGGACTGCTTGCCGGCCTCGCGGGCGGTCGCCCGCCACTTGGCGAGCGCCTTCAGCCCGCGGTCGCCCTTCCACTGGGTGATGCAGCGGGACGCGGACCAGGGCACGATCGCGTCGACGCCGGTCTCGGTCATCGTCTCGACGGCCAGTTCGCCCCGGTCACCCTTGGGCAGCGCCTGGACGACGGTGATCCGCGGCGCCTCGGCGGGCTCCTCCGCCACCTGGGTCAGGCGGACGACGAGCCGGTCCTTGCCCTCGGCGGCGACGACCTCGCCCCGCGCCCAGCGGCCGGTGCCGTCGGTGAGAACGACCTCCTCACCGGCCCGCAGCCGCTTCACGGAGACGGCGTGCCGCCCCTCGGGCCCGTCCAGTACGAACTCGGCGGGACCGTCCGGCAGTTCCTCGACGACGAAGACGGGGGCGGTCATCGGACACCGCCCGCGTCGGCCGCGTCGCCGTCCGCCAACGCCGTTCTCGCCGCGTCGAGTTCGGCCGTCAGCACCTCCACCAGTCGCCCGGCGGGCAGGGTGCGGGCCAGCCGGTGCCCCTGGCCGGCCCACAGCGCCATGCCCTGCGCGTCGCCCGCCTTCGCGGCGGCCTTGCGCAGCGGCGAGGTGAGGTGGTGGACCTCGGGGTAGGCGGCGGGCGCGTACGGGCCGTGCTCGCGCAGGAAGCGGTTGACGAGGCCGCGGGCCGGACGTCCGGAGAAGGCGCGGGTCAGTTCCGTACGGACGAAGAGCGGGTCGGTGAGCGCCTCCTTGTGCACGGCGGCCGCGCCGGACTCGGGCGTCGCGAGGAAGGCGGTGCCGAGCTGGGCGGCGCTCGCCCCGGCGGCGAGGACGGCGGCGATCTGGCTGCCCCGCATGAGACCGCCCGCGGCGATCAGCGGCAGGCCGACGGCCTCCCTGACCTGTGCGATCAGCGACAGCAGGCCGATTCCGGAGCCGTCGTTCTCGGAGATGTCGCGGTGGGTGCCCTGGTGTCCGCCGGCTTCCACGCCCTGCACGATCACCGCGTCCGCGCCGGCCCGCTCGACCGCGACGGCCTCCTCGGCGGTGGTCGCGGTGACCAGGGTGAACGTGCCGGCCCGGCGCAGCGCGGCCAGCGCGTCCGGGCTGGGCACGCCGAAGTGGAACGAGGCCACCGGCACCGGGTTGTCCAGCAGTACCGCCAGCTTGGCGTCGTAGCCGTCGTCGCGGCCGCTGTCCGGATCGCCCAGTTCGGTCCCGTACCAGGCGGCCTCACCGGCCAGCTGGTGGGCGTAGACCTCGACGGCGCCGGTCTCGGCATGCTCGGGCTGCGGCATGAAGAGGTTCACGCCGAAGGGCCGGGAGGTGAGGCTCCGCAGCTGCTTGATCTCCTGGTACATGCCGTCGGCGGTCTTGTACCCGGCGGCCAGGAAGCCCAGCCCGCCGGCCTCGGACACGGCGGCGGCGAGCTGCGGGAGGGAGACGCCGCCCGCCATGGGGGCCTGCACGATCGGGAGAGGGAGGAGATCGGTCAGTGCGGAGGACATGACGGCATGTTGTCACGTCGCCCGGGCGAGTCCGAACCCAGCCCGTCCGGCGCCCGGGGAGAGGCCGTCCGGACCGAAAGCGGAGGTCCGGGGAGGCGCGGCCCCCGGGGACGGGACGGAGAAGGGGCGGGGAAGGGGCGGGGAAGGGACGGGGAGGGGGCTGGGAAGGGGCGGGGAGGGAGCAGGGAAGAGGCGGCGGGGCGAGAAGGCCCCACCGCCCGCCCGCCACCGTCACCGTCCGTTGAACGCGTCCTTCAGCCGGGAGAACAGGCCCTGCTGACCGGGCTGGAACTGCCCGAGGGGCCGCTCCTCCCCGCGCAGCTTCGCCAGCTCCCGCAGCAGCCGCTCCTGCTCGGGGTCCAGCTTGTTGGGCGTCTGCACCTCGACGTGCACGATGAGGTCACCGCGTCCGCCGCCCCGCAGGTGCGTGACACCGCGCCCGTGCAGCGGGATCGACTGCCCCGACTGCGTACCGGGCCGGATGTCGACCTCCTCGAGCCCGTCGAGCGTCTCCAGCGGCACCTTGGTGCCGAGGGCCGCCGCGGTCATCGGCAGGGTCACCGTGCAGTGCAGGTCGTCGCCGCGCCGCTGGAACTGCGCGTGCGGCAGCTCGTGGATCTCCACGTACAGGTCACCGGCGGGACCGCCGCCGGGCCCGACCTCGCCCTCGCCGGCGAGCTGGATGCGGGTGCCGTTGTCGACGCCGGCCGGGATCTTCACGGTCAGCGTGCGACGCGAGCGCACCCGGCCGTCGCCCGCGCACTCCGGGCACGGCGTCGGCACGACGGTGCCGAAGCCCTGGCACTGCGGGCAGGGCCGCGAGGTCATGACCTGGCCGAGGAAGGACCGCGTCACCTGCGACACCTCACCGCGGCCGCGGCACATGTCACAGGTCTGCGCGCTGGTCCCCGGCGCCGCGCCCTCGCCGCTGCAGGTGCCGCAGACGATCGCCGTGTCGACCTGGATGTCCTTGGTCGTGCCGAAGGCCGCCTCGTCGAGGTCGATCTCCAGCCGGATCATCGCGTCCTGGCCCCGGCGGGTGCGCGAGCGCGGCCCGCGCTGCGACGCCGTGCCGAAGAAGGCGTCCATGATGTCGGAGAAGTTGCCGAAGCCGCCGGCCCCGAAGCCGCCCGCGCCGCCGCCCGCCTGGGACAGGGGGTCACCGCCGAGGTCGTAGACCTGCTTCTTCTGCGGGTCCGACAGCACCTCGTAGGCGGCGTTGATCTCCTTGAACCGCTCCTGGGTCTTCGGATCGGGGTTGACGTCCGGGTGCAGCTCGCGTGCGAGCCGCCGGAAGGCCTTCTTGATCTCTTCCTGCGACGCGTCGCGGCGCACGCCGAGAACGGCGTAGTAGTCCGTGGCCACTTACGACTCCGCCAGGATCTGTCCGACGTACCGTGCCACTGCGCGTACCGCTCCCATCGTTCCCGGGTAATCCATGCGGGTCGGTCCGACCACGCCGAGCTTGGCGACTGCCTCGCCGCCCGAACCGTAGCCGACCGACACCACCGAAGTGGAGTTGAGTCCCTCGTAGGCGTTCTCGTGACCGATACGCACGATCATGCCCGAATCCCCCGCCTCGCCAAGGAGCTTGAGGAGCACGACCTGCTCCTCAAGGGCTTCCAGGACGGGTCGGATCGTGAGGGGAAAGTCATGTCCGAAGCGGGTCAGATTGGCGGTGCCGCCGATCATCAGCCGCTCCTCGTTCTCCTCGACGAGCGTCTCCAGCAGCGTGGAGAGCACCGTCGTGACCGTGCCGCGGTCCTCGACCTCGAAGGCGTCGGCAAGGTCCTCGACCAGCCGCGGCACGTCGCTGAAGCGGCGGCCCGCGACCCGGCTGTTCAGCCGTGCCCGCAGATCCGCCAGCGGGGTCTCCCCGAAGGGCGCCGGGCAGTCCACCATCCGCTGCTCGACCCGCCCGGTGTCGGTGATCAGCACCAGCATCAGCCGGGCCGGCGCCAGCGACAGCAGCTCGACGTGCCGCACCGTGGAGCGCGTCAGCGACGGGTACTGCACGACGGCGACCTGCCGGGTGAGCTGCGCGAGCAGCCGTACGGTCCGGGCCACGACGTCGTCGAGGTCGACGGCGCCGTCGAGGAAGTTCTGGATGGCCCGCCGCTCGGGGGCCGTCATCGGTTTGACGCCGGCGAGCTTGTCGACGAACAGCCGGTAGCCCTTGTCGGTGGGGATGCGCCCGGCGCTGGTGTGCGGCTGCGCGATGTACCCCTCGTCCTCCAGGGCGGCCATGTCGTTGCGGACCGTGGCCGGGGAGACGCCGAGGTTGTGCCGCTCGGTGAGCGCCTTGGAACCCACGGGTTCCTCGGTGCCGACGTAGTCCTGGACGATGGCGCGCAGCACCTGGAGCCTGCGTTCACTCAGCATCCGCGCTCACCTCCAGCAGTCGTCCCCGGTCCCCCGGGCTCCTCGCCTGGCACTCTTCACATTCGAGTGCCAGCGTTCCCCGGCCCAGTGTACGGCTGTGGGGTACACCCTGGGCAAGGTCGGTCGCCCTGCCGGGCCGCCGGGGCTAGCGTCGCGGTATGACGGTGACTTGGGAAGAGCTGGGATGGGAGCGGGTCGCCACCGGGGTCGGCCGGTGCCGGCTTCCCGGCTGGGACTGCACGGTGGGGCTGGTCGTCGGGGAGGGGCGGGCCCTGCTGGTGGACGCGGGGTCGAGTCTCGCCGAGGGCGCCCGGCTGCGGATGCGCGCCGAGGAACTCGCCGGCCTGCGTGTGACGGATCTCGCGCTCACGCACCCCCATTTCGACCACGTGCTCGGGGCGGCGGCCTTCGCGGGCGCGGAGGTCTACGCGGCGGTGGGGGCGGACACGGTAACGGCGGACGAGCTGCGCGCGGACGCGATCCGGTGCGGCCTGGACGAGACCACGGCCACGGAGGCCGCGGAGACCCTGGTACGGCCCCGCCACCCGGTCTCCGGCGAGTGGACGCTCGACCTGGGCGGCGGACGGCAGGTCCTGCTGGCCAACGTCGGTCCGGGCCACACCGCGCACGACCTCGCCGTCCTCGTCCCGGCGGGCCCCGGCTCGCCCGAGGTCGTCTTCTGCGGCGACCTCGTCGAGGAGTCCGGCGAACCGCAGGCCGGACCCGACGCCGTACCGTCGCACTGGCCGGCCGCCCTCGACCGGCTGCTGGACCTCGGCGGCGAGGACGCGCTGTACGTGCCCGGTCACGGCGCGGTGGTCGACGCGACGTTCGTCCGGGCCCAACGGGACGCGCTGGCAGCGCGTTTCGGCGTGTCGCTGTGACCGTGCCGGGGCTTCTCCTATCGTCATCCGAATGCGCCCACCCGTCTCCCGCCACCGCCCTTCCAGCGAGGGCCCCTCGGGCCCGCGCCCCCGTGCATACGCCGCCGACCTGACCCCGCCGTGGAAGAAGCAGCGGCCCGCCCCCGAGGTCCCCGCGGACCCCGGTCTGGTGGTGGAGGAGCCCGGCACCGGTTTCTGCGGCGCGGTGATCCGCTGCGAGGCGGGCACGGTCACCCTGGAGGACCGCTTCGGCAAGCACCGGGTCTTCCCGCTGGAGCCGCGCGGCTTCCTCCTGGAGGGACAGGTGGTGACGCTGGTCCGCCCGGCGCCGGCGGCTCCGGTACGGCCCGCCCGTACCGCCTCCGGTTCGGTCGCCGTGCCCGGCGCCCGCGCCCGGGTGGCCCGCGCCGGCCGCATCTACGTCGAGGGCCGGCACGACGCCGAGCTGGTGGAGAAGGTGTGGGGCGACGACCTGCGCGTCGAGGGCGTGGTCGTGGAGTACCTGGAGGGCGTGGACGACCTGCCGTCGATCGTCGCCGAGTTCGCCCCCGGCCCCGACGCCCGGCTGGGCGTACTGGTGGACCACCTCGTCCCCGGCACCAAGGAGTGGCGCATCGCACAGTCCGTGACCGGCGAGCACGCGCTGGTGGTGGGCCACCCGTACATCGACATCTGGGAGGCGGTGAAGCCGTCGGCGGTGGGCATCGCGGCCTGGCCCCGCGTCCCGCACGGGCAGGACTGGAAGACGGGGGTGTGCCGGGCCCTGGGATGGCCGTCGGAGAACACCGGCGCGGTGTGGCAGGCCGTCCTGAAGCGGGTGGAGTCCTACAAGGACCTGGAGCCGGAGCTGCTGAGAGCGGTCGAGGAACTGATCGACTTCGTCACGGCACCGGCCGAAACCTGACCCGGGGTACGGGACACCGGGTTCGGGGTCCCTCGGTCGAGACCCTCAGTCCACCAGGTCCCGCACCACCGCGTCCGCCAGCAGCCGGCCCCGCAGGGTGAGGACGGCCCGCCCCGTCTCGTAGGGGCCGCCCTCCAGCAGCCCCTCCGACAGCGCCCGCCGCGACGCCGCCAGCCCCGCCTCCTTCAGCAGGTCCAGCGGAACCCCTTCCCGCAGCCGCAGTTCCAGCAGGATCCGCTCGACCCGGCGGTCCTCATCCGACAGGACCTCGCGTCCGGCACCCGGTGAACGGCCGCTCGCCAGCGCCGCCGCGTACGCCCCCGGATGCTTCACGTTCCACCAGCGCACGCCGCCGACGTGGCTGTGGGCTCCCGGGCCCGCGCCCCACCAGTCGGCGCCCCGCCAGTACAGCTCGTTGTGCAGGCAGCGGCCCGCCTCGGAGGTGGCCCAGTTGGACACCTCGTACCAGTCGAAACCCGCCGCGGACATCGTCTCCTCCGCGATCAGGTACCGGTCCGCGTGGACGTCGTCGTCGGTCATCGGGACCTCGCCGCGGCGGATCCGGCGGGCGAGCCGGGTGCCCTCCTCGACGATCAGGGCGTACGCACTGACGTGGTCGGGTCCGGCGCCGAGGGCGGCGTCCAGGGAGGCCCGCCAGTCGTCGTCCGACTCGCCGGGGGTGCCGTAGATCAGGTCGAGGTTGACGTGCTCGAAGCCGACGCCGCGGGCCTCCGCCACGCAGGCCTCGGGGCGGCCGGGCGTGTGGGTGCGGTCGAGGATCCTCAGCACGTGCTGCCGGGCACTCTGCATCCCGAAGGAGATCCGGTTGAAGCCGCCCTGGCGGAGCGTGGCGAGGTACGCCGGGTCCACCGACTCCGGGTTGGCCTCGGTGGTGACCTCCGCGTCCGCGGCAAGCCCGAACTCCTCGCGGATGGCCGTGAGCATCCGGACCAGGTCACCGGCCGCGAGCAGGGTGGGCGTACCGCCGCCGACGAAGACCGTGCGCACCTTGCGCGGGTCGTCGCCGAGGACCTTGCGGGCCAGCCGGATCTCGTCGATCAGGGTGTCGGCGTAGTTCTCGCGGGAGGCGAGGACACCGCCGGTGCCGCGCAGCTCGGTGGCGGTGTAGGTGTTGAAGTCGCAGTAGCCGCAGCGGCTCGCGCAGTAGGGCACGTGGAGGTAGAACCCGAGGGGGCGGTCGGCGGCCCCGGCGAGCGCGGAGGCGGGCAGCGCGCCGTCGGTGGGGACGGGCTCGCCGTCGGGGAGTGCGGAAGGCATGTCCTCCATTGTCCCGTACGCGGCTCGCAGGTCCCGTGGGTCCCGTGGGTCGGCTCTCCGGCTCCTCCGCGGCGCCGTGCCGCACCGCGCTTGCGCTGCTCGGCTACTCGGCCTGGAGCACCAGCAGGGCGAGATCGTCCTGAGGGGGCCGGCCGCCGAACTCGTGGACCAGGCGGCGGATCCGCTCGGCGATCAGTTCCGCTTCCAGCCCCGCGCACCCGGACAGGGCGTGGGCGAGACCGTCGCCGTCGTCGAACTGGCGGGAGCCCGAGCGGCGCTCGGTGACGCCGTCGGTGACGCAGAGCAGGGTGTCGCCGGGCCACAGGTCCAGGGTCTCGCTGACGTACGTGGCGTCCTCGACGACGCCGAGGAGGGTCTGCGGCTGGGCGACCGTGGTCACGCAGCCGTCGGGCCCGAGGAGCAGGGGCAGGGGGTGGCCGGCCGAGGCGAGGGTGCAGCGGACGCCGCCGTCGAAGGGCACGAGTTCGCCGTAGAGGAGCGAGAGGAAGCGGGTCTGCGGCCCGTCGCCGGGGCCCGCCGGGCCGACGAAGGCGCGGGCGGCCGCGTCGGCGGCCTCGGTGGCGTCGTCGAGGAGGAGCTGGTTGAGGCGGTCGAGGACGTCGGCGACGCCGTACCCCTCGCGGGCCAGCAGCCGCAGCCAGGGCCGGGCCAGTCCGATGACCACGGCCGCCTCGGGGCCCTTGCCCTGGACGTCGCCGACCGCGAAGCACCAGCGGCCGTCGCCCACCGGGAACAGGTCGTAGAAGTCGCCGCTCGGCCCGCCCTGCTCGCGCGGCTCGTGGACGAGGGCGCTGCGCAGGCCGGGGATCTCGGCGACCGCGCCGGGCAGCAGACCGCGCTGGAGGACGGCGCTGATGGTGGCCTGGCGGGCGTACTGGCGGGCGGCGCCGATGGCGAGCGCCACACGTCGGCCGAGGTCCTCGACGAGTCCGGTGACCTCGTCGGGGAAGCGCGGCAGCCCGGCCCGTCCGATGACGAGGGTGCCGAGCGGGCGGCCGCCGGCGACCAGGCGGTAGGCGAGGGCGGTGCCGTGCGGGCCGAGCGCGCCGCCGGGCCAGGGGTGGGCCGCGGGCCCGGAGTCGGGGCCGTCGGGCGGGCGCGGCGGGTCCTTCTCCAGGGCGCGGCGCAGTTCCTCGACGTGGTTCTCGCTGACGTGCCAGACGCGGGTCAGCCGTGCCTGCGGGCCGTCGTCCCAGCCGGCGCGCGGGCCGAGTTCGTCCTCCAGCCGGACCGCACACCAGTCCGCGAGGCGCGGCACGATCAGCTGGCCGGTGAGCGCGGCGACCAGCTCCTCGTCGAGCTGCCCGGCGAGCAGGTCGGAGGCCTCGGCGAGGAAGGACAGGGCGCCGCGGCCGAGCCAGTCGCGGTCGTGGGCGGCGGACCGGCCGCCGGGGGCGAGCGCCTCGGCGAAGGCGAGGGAGGTGGCGGGCGCGGGGGCGGTGCGGGCCCGGGGTTCGTCGGGGTCCCCGTCGTCGTCCGCCGGACGGGCCGGGAGCCGCGCCCACACGGTCTTCGCTCCCCGGCGGTACGTCACGCCCCACGCGTCGGCCAGCGTGGCCACCAGGCGCAGGCCGCGGCCGTACTCGGGGGTGTCGTACGGCATGTCGGGGCCGCCGTCGCGGGGGGCGCGCGAAGGGTGGTGGTCGGTGACCTCCACGACGACGGCGCAGGTGTCGGGCTGCTCCGGCTCCGTCTCCAGCCGGCACAGCAGGTCGACGTCGGTACCGGCGTGCACGACGGCGTTGGTGACCAGTTCACTGACGACGAGTAGCGCCTCCTCGCCGAGCCGTCCCGCCAGTTCCCGGGCACCGGGCAGGCCGCGGCCGGTCCACTCGGCGAACGCGGCGCGGACGACGCCACGGGCGGCGCCGGGCGCGAGGGGGCTGCCGGCGAGGGTCGCGCGCGCGTGCGGGTGCCCGTCCGCGTGCGCCGGCGCACCACTGGCACGGGACACGGTCTCCCGTTGGGTGGGAATGGCCCCCATGGACAGCTCCCGGGCGATCGACGAATCGGGCCTCGGTCCGCGGGCGGCACACCCCGGCCGATGCCGACAGGGTGACAGAACGGCCGCACCCATACGCGCCGAGTCACCGAAGTGGGCCGCGTCGAGGGGGAACCGGGTTCCGCATGTGTCCGGAAAGGGTCGCTTCCTGGGCGGGATGCGAGCATCCCGCTGTTCGTCCCGGCGCCCGTACCCGCACCCGCACCCGCACCGGTGCCGGTGCCGGCCTCGGCCGGAGGTGGCGTGTCCGCGGCCGCCCCGGCATCGAGGTCCCCTGCCGGCGCCTACGCCTCGCGCGCCCCGGCGTACATCTCGTCGATCAGGTGCTTGTACTCGCGCTCGACGACCGGCCGCTTCAGCTTCAGGCTCGGCGTGATCTCGCCGTGCTCCACGTCGAGGTCACGCGGCAGCAGCCGGAACTTCTTGATCGTCTGCCACTTCTGCAGCCCCTGGTTGAGGTGCTTCACGTAGCCGTCGATCAGCGCCACCGTCTCCGGCGCGGCCACGATCTCGGCGTACGACTTCCCGCCCAGGCCGTTCTCCTCGGCCCAGCTGCGCAGGGACACCTCGTCCAGGGCGATCAGGGCCGTGCAGAAGTTCCGGTCGGCGCCGTGCACCAGGATGTTGGAGACGTACGGGCAGACCGCCTTGAACTGTCCCTCGACCTCGGCGGGCGCGATGTACTTGCCGCCGGACGTCTTGATGAGGTCCTTCTTGCGGTCGGTGATCCGCAGGTACCCGTCGGGGGACAGCTCGCCGATGTCGCCGGTGTGGAACCAGCCGTCGGCCTCCAGGACCTCCGCGGTCTTCTCGGGCAGCCCGTGGTAGCCCTCCATGATGCCGGGACCGCGCAGCAGGATCTCGCCGTCGTCGGCGATGCGCACCTCGGTGCCGGGCAGCGGCTTGCCGACCGTACCGGTGCGGTAGGCCTCGCCGGGGTTCACGAAGGAGGCCGCGGAGGACTCCGTCAGGCCGTACCCCTCGAGGATGTGGATGCCGGCGCCGGAGAAGAAGTAGCCGATGTCCGGCGCGAGGGCCGCGCTGCCGGAGACGCACGCGCGCAGGTTGCCGCCGAACGCCTCGCGGATCTTCGCGTAGACGAGCGCGTCGGCGACCTTGTGCTTGGCACCGAGCCCGAAGGGCACGGAGGCCGTGCCGGTGCGCCGGAAGTTGTCCTGCGCGGCCTTGGCGTACTCGCGGGCGACCTCGGCGGCCCACTGGAAGATCTTGTACTTGGCGGCGCCGCCCGCACGGGCCTTCGCGGCCACCCCGTTGTAGACCTTCTCGAAGATGCGGGGGACGGCCGCCATGTACGTCGGCCGCACGACCGGCAGGTTCTCGATGATCTTGTCGACGCGGCCGTCCACGGCGGTGACGTGCCCGGCCTCGATCTGGCCCGAGGTCAGCACCTTGCCGAACACGTGGGCGAGCGGCAGCCACAGGTACTGCACGTCGTCGGGGCCGACCAGGCCGGTCGCGGCGATCGCCTTCGCCATGTACGACCAGTTGTCGTGCGGGAGACGCACGCCCTTGGGGCGGCCGGTGGTGCCCGACGTGTAGATGACGGTGGCGAGCTGCTCCCTGGTGATCGCGCCGACCCGCTCCTTGATCAGCTGCGGGTCCTGCTCCAGGCGGGCGGCGCCGCGCTTCTCCAGCTCGTCGAGCGTGAGGATCCAGTCGGCGGTCTCCACCCCGGCCGGGTCGATCACCACCACATGGGTCAGCTCGGGCAGCTCCTGGCGCTTCTCCACCGCCTTGGCGACCTGGGCCGCGTCCTCCGCGATCAGCACCCGGCTCCCGGAGTCGGAGAGGATGAACGCCGACTCCCCGGCGTTGGTCTGCGGATAGATGGTGGTCGTCGCCGCGCCCGCGCACATGATGCCGAGGTCGGCGAGGATCCACTCGAGGCGGGTGGAGGAGGCGAGCGCCACGCGCTGCTCGGGCTGCACGCCCAGCTCGATCAGGCCGGCCGCGATGGCGTGGACCCGCTCGGCGGCCTGCGCCCAGCTCAGCGACTTCCAGTCGTCCGGGCCCTCGCCCGACGGTGCCGGCACGGGGTAGCGGTAGGCCTCCGCGTCCGGCGTGGCGGCCACCCGCTCCAGGAAGAGGCCCGCGACGGACGGCGGACGGTTCTCGATCAGTGTCTGTGTGTCGCTCACGACATCCTCCGGGACCCGCGACGGTGCGGCTGGCTCGGTGCGGCTGTTGACAATGCGGCCGGCTCGGTGCGGCTGTTGTTTAACTCGCGAGTAACTATCGAGCAGGGATCAGAGTAGAGGGCGACTGGCCTGCACGTAAGGGGCCACGGACTGTCACTTTTTACACAACGACTACCCGATGACGGGGCGGGGCCCGCCGCGCTACAGCGCGGCGGGCCCCGGAACCGGCGTGTCGGCGGGCTACTTCTTGCCCTTGCCCGAACCCGCGTTCTCGTCGCTGCTCAGGACGGCGATGAAGGCGTCCTGCGGAACCTCCACCGAACCCACCATCTTCATCCGCTTCTTGCCCTCCTTCTGCTTCTCCAGCAGCTTGCGCTTGCGGGAGATGTCGCCGCCGTAGCACTTGGCGAGGACGTCCTTGCGGATGGCGCGGATGGTCTCGCGGGCGATGACCCGCGAGCCGACGGCGGCCTGGATGGGCACCTCGAAGGCCTGCCGCGGGATCAGCTCGCGCAGCTTGGCGACGAGCCGCACACCGTAGGCGTACGCGGCGTCCTTGTGGGTGATCGCCGAGAAGGCGTCGACCTTGTCGCCGTGCAGCAGGATGTCGACCTTGACCAGGCTGGAGGTCTGCTCGCCGGTGGGCTCGTAGTCCAGCGACGCGTAGCCGCGCGTCTTCGACTTCAGCTGGTCGAAGAAGTCGAAGACGATCTCCGCGAGGGGGAGCGTGTAGCGGATCTCGACCCGGTCCTCGGAGAGATAGTCCATGCCGAGCAGAGTGCCGCGCCGGGTCTGGCACAGCTCCATGATCGAGCCGATGAACTCGGTGGGCGACAGGATCGTGGCGCGCACGACCGGCTCGTACACCTCGTTGATCTTGCCCTCGGGGAACTCGCTCGGGTTGGTGACGGTGTGCTCGCTGCCGTCCTCCATGACCACGCGGTACACCACGTTCGGCGCGGTGGCGATGAGGTCGAGACCGAACTCGCGCTCCAGCCGCTCCCGGATCACGTCGAGGTGCAGCAGGCCCAGGAAGCCCACGCGGAAACCGAAGCCGAGGGCGGCGGAGGTCTCCGGCTCGTAGACCAGCGCGGCGTCGTTGAGCTGGAGCTTGTCCAGGGCGTCGCGCAGCTCCGGGTAGTCGGAGCCGTCCAGCGGGTACAGGCCCGAGAAGACCATCGGCTTGGGGTCCTTGTAGCCGCCGAGCGCCTCGGTCGCACCCTTGTGCTGGCTGGTGATGGTGTCACCGACCTTGGACTGGCGGACGTCCTTCACCCCGGTGATCAGGTAGCCCACCTCGCCGACGCCGAGGCCGTCGGCCGACAGCATCTCGGGCGAGTTGGTGCCGATCTCCAGCAGCTCGTGCGTGGCGTTCGTCGACATCATCCGGATCCGCTCACGCCTGTTGAGCTGCCCGTCGATGACACGGACGTACGTGACCACGCCCCGGTAGGAGTCGTACACCGAGTCGAAGATCATCGCGCGGGCGGGCGCGTCCTTGACCCCGACCGGCGCCGGGACCTCCCGCACGACCTTGTCGAGCAGCGCGTCGACGCCGACACCGGTCTTGGCGGAGACCCGCAGCACGTCGTCCGGATCGCACCCCACGAGGTTCGCCAGTTCCTCGGCGAACTTCTCCGGCTGCGCGGCCGGCAGGTCGATCTTGTTGAGTACGGGGATGATCGCGAGGTCGTTCTCCATCGCCAGGTAGAGGTTGGCGAGGGTCTGGGCCTCGATGCCCTGGGCGGCGTCCACGAGGAGGATGGTGCCCTCGCACGCGGCGAGCGACCGCGAGACCTCGTAGGTGAAGTCGACGTGCCCCGGGGTGTCGATCATGTTGAGGATGTGCGTGTTTCCGGGGTCCTGGCTCGGAGCCCACGGCAGACGCACCGCCTGGGACTTGATCGTGATTCCGCGCTCACGCTCGATGTCCATGCGGTCGAGGTACTGAGCACGCATCTGCCGCTGCTCGACCACACCGGTCAGCTGAAGCATCCGGTCGGCGAGGGTGGACTTGCCGTGGTCGATGTGCGCGATGATGCAGAAGTTGCGGATCAGTGCCGGGTCGGTACGGCTCGGCTCGGGCACATTGTTAGGGGTCGCGGGCACGCAGGGTCCTGTCTCTTGAGGCGCCTTATGCCTCGGGTCGGATCGATACGTAGGTTCCATGGTCCCACGCGCGGCGACCGGGGACCGGTTTGGGCCGCTCTCGGACCCGCTGGTACTCTGGGTGGCTGTGTCTCATGCCCTCTCAGCACGAGGCACACTCAAGAAATCACCTGGCACGGGACCCGAGCGGCCCCATGCCTGAACCTGCAAAGGCTCTTTCGTGGCGAACATCAAGTCCCAGATCAAGCGGATCAAGACCAACGAGAAGGCTCGGCTGCGCAACAAGGCCGTCAAGTCCTCCCTGAAGACCGCGATCCGCAAGGCCCGCGAGGCCGCTGCCGCGGGTGACGTCGAGAAGGCCACCGAGTACCAGCGCGCTGCCGCGCGTCAGCTCGACAAGGCCGTCTCCAAGGGCGTCATCCACAAGAACCAGGCCGCCAACAAGAAGTCGGCGCTCGCTTCGAAGGTCGCGTCCCTCAAGGGCTGAACTCCCTTCTTGATCTGATCGCCGGGGAGACTCAGAGCGGGCCCTCTCTCATCCGCTCCCGACCGGCACCCACGGATCCACGCGCGGCCTGCGTTCGCCACGCGGGCGTGGATCCAGCATCGCGAACCGAAGGCCCCGGCGCCTCGCCCTTCCCCAGGGCGGGCACCGGGGCCTTCGGCATTCCCGGTCGGGGTGTTTCCCGGCGGGTGTTTCCAGCGGGTGCTCCCGGCGGGTGTCCTCACGACCAGAAGTCGTCGCTCCTGTCGATGTCCTCGACGCACTCACCGAACCGCCGGCACATGTCGCTGATCGCGCCCTGGCCCTCGAAGTCACCCGGGAGCGGGTGAACACCGGGCACGTGGTGCGTGGCGTCCTTCGCCGCCAGTTCCCGCAGGGTGTCCGTGTCACGCCGGGAGAAAACCTCGAAGCCCCTGCGAACGAGCGCCGAGTGCGGGTGTTCGGCCATGGTCGATCGCCACCTTTCCGACGCCCCGGGCGATGCGTCGGCTGCTGCTCCGATTCCCCTCCGTCCACCGGGGACTCTCCTCCGTCCGCCGGGGACGGCGACTGGACCCAGGGGTGCCGATGCGATCCGAGGCGCGGGTTCCAGGGGTGGGGTTCGAGAGGTGGGATTCGAGGGGGTGGAGTTCGAGGTGTGCTGATCGGTTCCAGGTGTGCTGATCGGTTCCAGGTGTGCTGGTCGGACAGGTCGGGTCCGGTACCGGCGGCAGCCGAAGCGGCGACCGGCTCGGCGTCCGGCCCCGGCGACCGGCCCTACGCGCGGCCCCCGGAACGGGCCGCCCGTGCCACCGCCACCACGGCCTTCTCCAGCGCGTACTCCGGGTCGTCGCCACCGCCCTTCACACCCGCGTCGGCCTCGGCGACCGCCCGCAGGGCCAGGGAGACGCCGTCGGGAGTCCAGCCCCGCATCTGCTGGCGGACCCGGTCGATCTTCCAGGGCGGCATGCCCAGCTCCCGCGCGAGGTCCGCGGGTCTGCCGCCGCGCGCGGAGGACAGCTTGCCGATGGCCCGTACACCCTGCGCGAGGGCACTGGTGATCAGCACGGGTGCGACGCCGGTGGCCAGCGACCAGCGCAGCGCCTCCAGTGCCTCCGCCGCCCTGCCCTCCACGGCCCGGTCCGCGACGGTGAAGCTCGACGCCTCGGCCCGGCCCGTGTAGTACCGTCCGACGATCGCCTCGTCGATGGTCCCCTCGATGTCGGCGGCGAGCTGCGACACCGCCGCCGCCAGCTCCCGCAGATCGCTGCCGATGGAGTCGACGAGCGCCTGACAGGCCTCCGGGGTGGCCGACCGGCCGGTGGCCCGGAACTCCTGCCGTACGAAGGCCAGCCGGTCAGCCGCCTTGGTCATCTTCGGGCAGGCCACCTCCCGCGCCCCCGCCTTGCGCGCGGCGTCCAGCAGCCCCTTGCCCTTGGCCCCGCCAGCGTGCAGCAGCACGAGCGTGATCTCCTCGGCGGGCGCCGCGAGATACCCCTTCACGTCCTTGACCGTGTCGGCGGACAGGTCCTGCGCATTGCGTACGACCACGACCTTGCGCTCCGCGAAGAGCGACGGACTGGTCAGCTCGGCGAGCGTGCCGGGCTGGAGCTGGTCCGACGTCAGGTCACGCACGTCCGTGTCGGCGTCGGCGGCCCGGGCGGCGGCCACCACCTCCTGCACGGCACGGTCGAGGAGCAGGTCCTCCTGGCCCACGGCGAGCGTCACCGGGGCGAGAGGGTCGTCATTCGCAGTCTTCCTGGCCATTGGGTCAAGGATGGCACGAGGCGGTGACAGCGAGGACCGGCCGGGGACCCGGCAGCGGGGACCCGGCAGCGGCTCCGCCTACGGCGTCGCCCTCACCGCGTCGCCCCTACGGTTCCTCCCGCCACCCGTCCCACTCGGCCGCGAAGGCGTGCAGTTCCTCCGCGTCGAGCCGTCCCTCCTCGTCCCGCAGCACCACCAGCCACTGCGCGTCCTCCGCGTCGTCCTCACCGGCCAACGCGTCCCGGACGACCTGCGGTTCCTCGCGCACCCCGAACCGCTCCCCGAGTGCTTCCACGACCTCTTCGGCGGCGTCGCGGTCGGGCAGCACCAGCACATGTCTCACATCGCTCACCCGCCCATTTTCCGGCACGTCCAGGGAGGCCGGAGAGCAGGTCGGCCGTGGGAGACGAGCCGTACGTCCGGCTCGCTCCCGTTGCCGGGCCCCAGCACGCCGCACCGGCTCTCCGGGCTTGCGGGCCGGCCGGTCGGTCTCCTCAGGCCGCGCCACCGCCCCGCGCCACCGGCACCCGCTCCAACCGGATCCCGAACCGCTCCCGGTACACGTCCAGCACCTCCTCGTCCCCCGCCAACTCCTCCTCCCTGCTGTGTCCTTGTGGGTCCGTCACCTTCAACCGGCGGCCGCTGAGCGTGATCCGCCCGCCGTCCTCGGTGATCCGCGAGCAGACCGGCGACCGTGTGAAGTGCGACGCGGGCGAGGTGCTGTGCCACCACGCCCCGGCCACGAAGTCACCCAGCACCCGGGGCCGCACCTCCAGCCGGTACACCCGCCTGTCGTCCCGTACGACGTCCAGGTCGGCCGCCCCCGCCACGCCGTCGCCCTCACGCGCCGGCCGGCCCGCCCCGCCCTTCACCCCGGCCGCGTCCGCACGGGCCTCCATGATCCGGAACAGGCCGCCGGGGTCCTCCTGCTGCCCCCGGTGCTCGAAACGGAGCGGGTGGTGGCTGTGCGCCCCGAAGCCGACGTCGGCCAGCCACTCCCCCGCGTCCACCGTGCGCACCAGCAACGCGAGGTGGTCGTACGGGATCCCGAGCCGCCCCTCGTCGCCGTAGACCCGGCCGGCGAGCAGCGTCACATCGAAGCCCAGCGCCGTGAGCAGCGAACCGAACGCGCCGTTCAGCTCGTAACAGAACCCTCCCCTTCCCGACGTGGCGACCTTCTCGACCAGCCGTCTCTCCTCCAGCACGATCTCCTCTCCCAGATGCACCGACAGGTTCTCGAAGGGCACGGTCCGCAGGTGCCGCAGGTGCAGCTCCCGCAGGACGTCGGCGGTGGGCCACGCCGGGTACTCGACGCCGAGCCGACGCAGATACGCATCGACCAGACGCGCGTCGAGCGGGGACGTGGCGCTGGCGGCCTGTACGGAATCCATGCCCTCAGTCTCGCGCCACCCGCAGTCGGCCGCCCGTACCCACGACGGCCAACGCCCCGTCCCTGTCGGTCCGCAGCACCACGGCGCCCGTGGCCCGCAGAGCGGCGACGGTGCCGGGTGCAGGATGGCCGTACGGGTTGTCCGCCCCCGCGGAGATCAACGCCAGCCGGGGCGCCACCGCGCGTATGAGATCCGGGTCCTGGTAGGCCGAGCCGTGATGGGCGACCTTCAGCACGTCCACCCCTCCCCACCGGGCCGCCGCGGGCGATCGTGCCAGCGCCTGCTGGCCCAAAGGCTCGAGGTCGCCTAGCAGCAGCATCCGTATCCCGGCCGACCGAACGAGCAGCGTCACGCTCGCGTCGTTCGGCCCCTCCGGTTCCGGCACCTGCCGGGCCGGCGGCCACAGCACCTCCCAGTCGAGGGATCCGAGCCGCCGCCGCTCTCCCGCCACCGCCCGCACCAGGGGAACCCTGCGGGCCTCGGCCTCCCTCCGGACGAACGCCACCTGGTCCACCGGCTCCGCGAACCCCGTCGTCTCGATCGCCCCCACCGCCCGGCCCCGCAGCACTCCGGGCAGTCCCGCCACGTGATCTGCGTGGAAGTGGGTCAGCACGACGAGCGGAATCCGGGTGATGCCCAGCCGGTCGAGACACCGGTCGACCAGTGCCGGGTCCGGGCCGGCGTCCACCACCACGCCGGTACCCTCGCCCGCCGCCAGCACCGTCGCGTCGCCCTGGCCCACATCGCACATCGCCAGCCGCCATCCCGGCGGTGGCCAGCCCGTGAGCACCCGGGTCAGCGGAGACGGCCGCACCACCGCGAGCAGGAGCAGCGCCGCGCAGAGCGCGCACAGCCACGGCCGCCGCAGCAGCCGCCTCCCCAGCGGCAGCGCCACCGCGGTGGCGAGGGCGAGCAGCAGCGCCCCGCCCCAGCCGCCGGGCCAGTCCACTCCCGCGCCGGGCAGCGCCGCCCCGGTCCGCGCGACACCCGCGATCCATTCGGCCGGCCAACTCGCGCACCAGGCCGACGCCTTCGCCGCCGGCATCGCCCACGGCGCCGTCGCCAGGGTGGTGAACCCCAGCACGGTGGCCGGTGCCACCGCGAATTCCACGAGGAGGTTGCACGGCACCGCCACCATGCTGACCCGGGCCGACAGCACCGCCACGACCGGCGCGCACAGGGCCTGTGCGGCTCCCGCCGCCGCCAGCGCCTCCGCGAGTCTCGGCGGAAGCCCGCGACGTCGCAGAGCGGTGCTCCAGCGCGGCGCCAGCGTCAGCAGGGCCCCCGTGGCCAGCACCGACAGCAGGAAGCCGTAACTCCGGGCCAGCCAGGGGTCGTACAGGACCAGGAGCAGGACCGCCGTCGCCAGCGCCGGGATCAGGGACCGGCGGCGACCGGTCGCCAGGGCGAGCAGTACGACGGCGCCACAGGCCGCCGCCCGCAGCACACTCGGGTCGGGCCGGCACACGACGACGAACCCGAGCGTGAGCGCCCCGCCGAGCAGCGCGGTCGTCCGGAGCGGGATGCCCAGACGGGGTGCCAGGCCGCGACGCTCGACGTGCTGGGCCAGACCGGGCGGCCCCAGGAGGAGGGCGAGCATGATCGTGAGGTTGCTCCCGGACACGGCCAGGGTGTGGGCGAGGTCCGTCTCCTTGAAGGCCTCGTCCAGCTCGGGCGTGATCCGCGAGGTGTCCCCGACGACCAGCCCCGGCAGCAGCGCCCGCGCGTCCGCCGGCAACCCGTCGGTGGCTTCCCGCAGACCCGCCCGTAACCGGCCCGCGGCGCGTTGCGGTGCCGACGGCTTCCGCACGACCACCGGAACCGCGCGCGCACCGCGGTCCCGCACCCGCAGCACGGCAGCGATCCGGTCTCCACCCGTCAGCGCGGGAGCCAGCCGTCCGGTCACCCGCACCCGGGTGGACGGCAGCAATCCGAGCCATGCCTGTCGTACGCCCCGGCGGACGACCGCCGGTCGTCCGCCGTCCGGTCCCGCACGGTCCCGGACGTCCACCACCAGGAGCACCGGCGCCCTGGTCGTCACCCCCGCCGCCCCGTCCGCCGCGACCGAACGCACCTGCCCGTCGACCAGCACGGAGTCCGGGGTCACGTGGTCCCCCCGCACCCTCGGCCGGACCAGCCGCGGGTCCGAGGTCAGTTCCACCTCCGCGGTGACGGTGGCGTACTCCCGCGCCAGCACCGGCACCGGTCCGCGACGCAGGTCGGCCCCGTGCAGCCCGGCGGACACGCCGGCCGCGGCCACACAGAGCAGCACCGCGGCCCCGCTCATCCGCGACCACTCGTACCGAGGAGCGTCCGCCGGCCACCCCGCCGGCCTGTACGGCGACCGGCTCCTCGGCCCTTCCGGCGACCGCAGCCTCGTGCCGGTGGACGAGTCGTCCCCCATCCCGTCTCGGGACCGGTCCCTCGCCCCTTCGGCGGACCGGTCCCTCGCCCCTTCGGGGGACCGGTCCGCCGGACCATCCAGCGACCGGTTCGCCGGACCGCCCGACGGTCGCGCACCGCTGACCGGCGTCGCCTCTCCCCTTCCGCCCGGCACACCACCGCCGGCCGACAGCGGTGCTCCCCGAGCTCCTCTCCCCCACCCGCCCAGGAGAACCCCCGCCACGATCACGCAGAGGAGCACGACACAACCCACCAGCCGGGGCGGGGCGTCCAGCGTCCATGCCGCTGTGGCCCAGGCCGCGAGCGCGGGCGGTACGAGCCGCAGATCCACCGGTCCTTCCTGTCGCGGGTGCGAAGCCCCCAGTCGGCTCCCGGAAGCGGCGTGCACCGCTCGACGCGAACGCGGTGGAGCATCCGCCCCGGCCCCGGCCGCCGTCCCTGCACCGGCCCCCGCACCCGCCGCAGTCCCCGTCCCAGTCGACGTCCGAGCCAACGTCCCGGCCCCTGCCGAGGCCACCCACCCGTCCCCCGCCGGATCCACTCGTCGGGCCCCGCCGTCCGTCGTCTCCTCCTCCCTCATGGCCGCACCAGGTTCCGCAGGTCGGAGAAGCGGCGCTCGCCGATGCCGTTGACCTCGCGCAGTTCGTCAACCGATCGGAAACCGCCGTGCTGCGTCCGGTAGTCCACGATGTGCTGCGCCAGCACAGGCCCCACTCCCGGCAGCGTGTCGAGCTGGTCCGCGGTGGCCGTGCTGAGGGAGACGGGGGCCGGCGGTCCCGATCCCACCGCGCCACCTCCGGACCCTGCTCCAGCCGCCTGGCCTCCGGTCCCCGGCGGTCCACCGACGACGACCTGCTCCCCGTCCACGAGGAAGCGCGCCCGGTTCAGACCGTCGGTGTTCGTGCCCGGCCGCACCCCACCGGCCGCGGCCAGTGCGTCGACCACGCGCGAGCCGGCCGGAAGGCGATGGATACCGGGATCGCGGACCTTGCCGCTGACGTCCACCACGATCTGCGCTCCCGCCGTGCCCGCGCCACCGGGCGCCGGGGCCGAAGCGGAGGGCTCGGCCGGCCCGCTCCGCTCGTCCTCTCCGTAGGGAGCGGCCGCCTGCACCACCTCGGGAGCACGCACGGGCTGCGCACGGCCGGTCCAGAAGTGCTGGACGGCGAACACGGCGACGGCGACCACCACGACGGCCAGCGCGAACACGCTCCTGCGTTCCAGTCCGCACCGCGCCTGTGCCCACACCGGCAGCCGCTCCCGCAGAGCCAGCCCGGCCCGCGCCCGCCAGTCCCCCGGCCCACGAGTGACCACCGCAGGGCCGTCGCCCCCGGCCCCGGCAGCGTCCTCCCCCACCACACCGGGCAGGCTTCCCGGGCCGCCGCCGTCCCGCGGCGGTCCCATCCCCAACTCCCCCCGCTCACCGTCCCGTTCCCCGAACAGCAGCTCTGCTCGTCGGCGCAGCTCCTCAGCCGAGGCATGGCGGTTTCCCACCCGGCTGCGTGCCGGTGACCGTCGGTGCCGGACGCGTCCGTCGGAGCCGGGCCGGCGCCCGGGCCCACTGGTCGCAGTGGTCGTCCGTGTGCGTGATCGAAGTGCCATGCCACGAGAATGGGACACTTCACGAAACCGCGATGATCTTGCTCAATTCCCGTGGAGAGCCACCCCATTGTGGACAACTCCGCCACCCGCAGGAGTGAGGCGACGGCTCCTCGCCGAGCCGAACCCCTAGCCGGACGAGCCGAACCACCGAGCCGAACCACCGACCCGCGTCACCGGGCCGAAACCACGACTCCCAGCAAGCCGGGCCCGGTGTGCGCCCCGATCACGGCACCGACCTCGCTCACATGCAGTTCCCCGAGACCGGGCACCCGCGCCCGCAGCCGGTCCGCCAGGGCTGACGCCCGGTCGGGGGCCGCGAGGTGGTGGACGGCGATGTCCACACGTGCGCCGCCCGCACGGTCGGCCGCCAGTTCCTCGAGGCGGGCGATCGCCCTCGACGCCGTCCGCACCTTCTCCAGGGGCTCGATGCGCCCCCCGTCCAGCTGGAGCAGCGGTTTCACCGCGAGCGCGGAGCCGAAGAGGGCCTGGGCGGCGCCGATGCGGCCGCCACGGCGCAGATAGTCGAGGGTGTCGACGTAGAAGAAGGCGGAGGTGCCGGAGGCGCGTTTCTCCGCGGCGGCGACCGCCTCGTCCACCGTGCCGCCCGCTTCCGCCGTCTCTGCCGCCGAGAGCGCGCAGAATCCGAGCGCCATCGCGATCATGCCGGTGTCCACCACCCGCACCGGGACCGGAGCCTCACGTGCCGCGAGGACCGCCGCGTCGTGGGTGCCCGACAGTTCGGCGGACAGGTGGAGGGAGACGATGCCGGTGGCGCCGGACTCGGCGACCCTGCGGTAGGTCTCCGCGAAGACCTGGGGGCTGGGGCGCGAGGTGGTGACGGAGCGTCGCTTCTGCAGTGCCAGGGCCAGGGAGCGGGTCGAGATCTCGGTGCCCTCTTCGAGTGCCCGGTCGCCGAGAACCACGGTCAGGGGCACCGCGGTGATGCCATGGCGCTCCATCGTCCGCTGCGGCAGGTAGGCCGTTGAATCCGTGACGATAGCGACATGGCGGGACATGAGCTGGAGGTTACCTGCCGTATCCGCGGGACGGGAGTCCGGGCCCTCCCGGCCGGTCGGCCGTTGACCGGATCGGGTACCGGGCCGGACGGCTCAGGTGGTGCTCTCGGGCCGGGGCTTCTTCTGCCAGGGGTAACTGGGACGCGGCCCCGGCGGGGTGATGGCGGGCCGGGCGGGAGTCTCCGCCGGACGCGCGGCGGGCGTGTCCGACCAGGTCTGGTCTCCGGACGCGTGGTCGGCCGCAGGTGCCTGGGGCCAGGAGGAGGACGCCTGTGCCGGTGCCGGGTCGTCCGCGGTGGTCCAGTGCCGCAGGGCACCGGCCTCGACGTCGATCTGTGCGTGGAGGGTGTCCAGGTCGTCGTCGGCGAAGCGGTGGGCCCGGTCGCGAGCGGCCCAGCGCAGCGAGTCGGCCGACGACGTGATCCGCCCGGTGCGCTCGCGCAGCGACGGCAGCCGCTGGGCGAGGGTGGTCCGGTCGGGCTCGGACTCCAGTCGCTTGAGTTCGCCGTCCAGCTCGCGCCCGTGCTCGCTGAGGCGTGCGAAGAGGGCGAGGGACTCCTTGAGGGACTCGTCCTCGCAGACGCCGGCCTGAAGCGCCTCCTGGGTGGCCCGCATGGAGGTCCGCAGCTTGAGGCGGAGCTGGGCGATCTCGCCGGCCGGGCCGGGCTGGGCGAAGGACTTGGCCCGCAGGGTGTGGTCCTCGACGGTGCGGCGGGCCTGGGTGATGGTGCGGTCGACGCCGCGCTTGGCGGCACCGACGACCTTCACCGTCGCGTAGGCCCCCGCCGCCAGGAAGAGCACGAAGAGCAGGGCAAAGATCGCGATCACTGCTTCCACGAGCTCCTCCTCCGGTCCGACACGGCACACCGCGCGCCGCTCTTCAACGGTAAACGCAACGGGCAGGCTCGGAGTTCCGCCAGAACCCCGAACCTGCCCGTAGGGGACTACCCCGAGCCAAGCGCCGACCGGAGCCGCACGCACGGGGTGCCCCCGCACACCGGCCCCGGCCGCACGCCCCCCGCGACGCTCGGGCACCGGCCCCGGCCGCACTCACCCGTGTGTGTGTCAGGCCGGCACGATGTTGACGAGCTTCGGCGCCCGCACGATCACCTTGCGGATCCCGGCGCCGCCCAGCGCGTTGACGACGTTCTCGTCGGCCAGCGCCACCTTCTCCAGCTCCTCGTCGGAGATGGCCGGCGACACCTCCAGGCGCGCCTTGACCTTGCCCTTGATCTGCACCACGCAGGTCACGGTCTCGTCCACGACGTACGCCGGGTCGGCCACGGGGAAGTCCTGGTGGACGACGGAGTCGGTGTGGCCCAGTTTGCGCCACAGCTCCTCGGCGATGTGCGGGGCCAGCGGCGCGACCAGCAGCACCAGGGCCTCGGCGACGCTGCGCGACAGCGGGCCGCCCGCCTTGGTCAGATGGTTGTTCAGCTCGGTGACCTTGGCGATGGCGGTGTTGAAGCGCATGCCCTCCAGGTCCTGGCGCACACCGTCGATGGCCTTGTGCAGGGCACGCAGGGTGTCCTCGTCCGGCTCGGTGTCGACGACGGTGATCTCACCGGTCGCCTCGTCCACGACATTGCGCCACAGCCGCTGGAGCAGCCGGAACTGGCCCACCACCGCGCGCGTGTCCCACGGCCGCGAGACGTCCAGCGGGCCCATCGCCATCTCGTACAGGCGCAGGGTGTCGGCGCCGTACTCGGCGCAGATCTCGTCCGGAGTGACCGCGTTCTTCAGGGACTTGCCCATCTTGCCCAGCAGCCGGGAGACCTTCTCTCCCTGGTGGTAGTACGCCCCGTCGCGCTCCTCCACCTCGGCGGCCGGTACGGCGATGCCGCGGCTGTCACGGTAGACGTAGGCCTGGATCATGCCCTGGTTGAACAGCTTGTGGAACGGCTCCGCGGACGAGACGTGCCCCAGGTCGAACAGGACCTTGGACCAGAAGCGGGCGTACAGCAGGTGCAGCACGGCGTGCTCGGCACCGCCGACGTACAGGTCGACCCCGCCGTGCGGCTGCCCCGCGCGCGGGCCCATCCAGTACTGCTCGATCTCGGGGTCGACCAGCTTCTCGGAGTTGTGCGGATCCAGGTAGCGCAGTTCGTACCAGCAGGAACCGGCCCAGTTGGGCATGGTGTTGGTCTCACGGCGGTACTTGCGCGGGCCGCGGCCGTCGCCCAGGTCCAGGGTGACGTCGACCCAGTCCTCGTTGCGCGACAGCGGCGTCTCGGGCTGGGTGTCGGCGTCGTCCGGGTCGAAGGTGCGGGGCGAGTAGTCCTCGACCTCGGGCAGCTCCAGCGGCAGCATCGACTCGGGCAGCGCGTGGGCGATGCCGTCCTCGTCGTAGACGATCGGGAAGGGCTCGCCCCAGTAGCGCTGACGGCTGAACAGCCAGTCGCGCAGGCGGAAGTTGACCGTGCCCGCGCCGACGCCGGACCGCTCCAGCCACTCGGTGATGCGCTCCTTGGCCTCGGCGACGCCCAGGCCGTCCAGGGAGATCCGGTCGTTCGACGAGTTGACGATCCTCGCGTCGTAGGAGGCGAAGGCGTCCTCCCACGTCGAGGTGTCGGTGCCGCGCCCGTCGGTGGGCTCGACGATGCACCGGATCGGCAGCTCGAAGGCGCGCGCGAACTCGAAGTCACGCTGGTCGCCGGCCGGGACGGCCATGATCGCGCCGGTGCCGTAGCCCATCAGGACGTAGTCGGCGATGAAGACGGGGATCCGCTCGCCGTTGACCGGGTTGGTCGCGTACGCGCCGATGAAGACGCCGGTCTTGTCCTTGGCCTCGGCCTGACGCTCGACGTCGGACTTGGAGGCGGCCTGCGCGCGGTACGCGGCGACGGCGTCGGTCGGGGTCGCGTGGCCTGCGGTCCACACGTCGTGCGTGCCCTCGGGCCAGGTGTCCGGGGTGAACTTCTCGACCAGCGGGTGCTCGGGGGCCAGCACCATGTAGGTCGCGCCGAACAGGGTGTCGGGGCGCGTGGTGAAGACGGTGATGCGCTCGCCGTCGATCGGGAAGTCGACGCGGGCGCCCTCGGAGCGGCCGATCCAGTTGCGCTGCTGGAGCTTGATGGCCTCGGGCCAGTCCAGCGCGTCCAGGTCGTCGAGCAGCCGGTCGGCGTAGGCGGTGATGCGCATGTTCCACTGGCGCAGCTTGGCCTTGAAGACCGGGTAGTTGCCGCGCTCGGAGCGGCCGTCGGCGGTGACTTCCTCGTTGGCCAGCACGGTGCCCAGGCCCGGGCACCAGTTGACGGGCGCGTCGGAGGCGTAGGCCAGGCGGTACTCGCTCAGGACGTCCGCGCGCTCCACCTCGCTCAGCTCGTCCCAGGAGCGGCCGCCGGGCACGCCTCGCTCACCGGACTCGAACCGGGCGACCAGCTCGGCGATCGGGCGGGCCTTCTTCGCCTCGTCGTCGTACCAGGAGTTGAAGATCTGCAGGAAGATCCACTGGGTCCACTTGTAGTAGTCCGGGTCGATCGTGGCGAACGACCGGCGCTTGTCGTGGCCCAGGCCCAGCCTGCGCAGCTGGGACTTCATGTTGCCGATGGCGGCTTCGGTGGTGATCCGGGGGTGCTCGCCGGTCTGCACGGCGTGCTGCTCGGCGGGCAGGCCGAAGGCGTCGAAGCCGAGGGTGTGCAGGACGTTGTGGCCGGTCATCCGCTGGTAGCGGGCGAAGACGTCGGTCGCGATGTAGCCCAGGGGGTGGCCGACGTGCAGGCCCGCACCCGAGGGGTACGGGAACATGTCCATGATGAACTTCTTGGGCCGGGCGACGACCGCGGGGTCGCCCGCCAGGTCACCCTTCGGGTTCGGTGCCGCGTACGTGCCGTCGGCGTCCCAGACGTCCTGCCAGCGTGCCTCGATGTCGGCTGCCATGGCGGCCGTGTACCGGTGCGGCGCGGCCACCTCGGCGGTGGCAGCGGGGTTCGTCTCGCTCATGTCCTCAAAGCTCCATCGATCGTCTCTGCCAGCGGCTGCCACTCGGGAAACGAAAAATCCCCTCGCACAGGAGGGGACGCCGCGCCGATTCCGAACCGTCCGGTTCTCCGGCGTTCGGGACTGATCAGCGCGGCTCGCTAAGCAGAAGGCGTACGGCACGCATGGCATCAGAGTACCGCAGGGCTTGAGCAAGCCGCGACGCGCTTGCGTATGCCTGGTCGACACGTACGCACCACGCCGCAACTGAACCAAGGTCAGGGATTACTTCGCGTAACAGCCACTAAGGGACATCGTCGTGGCCACATTGTCCTTTGATAACAACGCAACAACCCAAACCTCGTACCCATCGGTATGGCGCCCACTTAGAGTTCGGCATCGGGACCGCTTTCCCGAACTGCTCGGAGTTGCCCCCATGAACCCTCTTCGTAGTAACAGCTCGCTCCCCCAGCCGGGCCGGTCGGCCTACGGGGTGGCGTCCGCCGTCGTCCTGATCCTCATACCCGTGGTCGTGCTGGTCGGAGGCGACCAGTTCCGCGCGTTCCTGAACTTCGGCGCGGGCGTGCTGTCCCTCGTCTCGCTCAGCTGCTCGGTGATCTGGGGCCTGGTCGCCCAGGACCGGATCTTCCTCAACACGCGCCAGCGACTCATCGGCCAGGCCGTGCACCGGACGACGGCGGTCGCCTCGATCGCGTTCCTGCTGCTGCACATCACCACGAAGATCGCGCTGGACCACACCCAGTTCATCGCCGCGATCATCCCGTTCTCGCTCGGCGTCACCGGAGCCGCCGGCCTGATCGGCCTCGGCTCGCTGGCCGGACTGCTGATGATCTTCGTGGGCATCACCGGCGCGCTGCGCAGCCGGTTCGCCTCGCCCGCCCCGGTGGCCGCCCGCTGGCGGGCCATGCACATGCTGGCCTACCCGGCCTGGTGCGCCGCGCTGATCCACGGACTCTACGCGGGTCGCGCGGCCAAGCCGATCTTCACCATCCTCTACAGCCTGTGCCTGCTGGGCGTCATGGCCGCCCTCGCCCTGCGCTCCGCACCGCGCCCCGTCAAGCGACAGGTCGCCGACCGCATCGCCGCGGTCCTGGGCACCGACGAGCCGGCCGGCCGCGACGCCCTGGACGCGAGCCGGGCCCGGATGGCCGAGTCCCAGTCGCTGCCGGGCTACGAGGGCCGCCCCGGCCGGGGAGCGGACACGGCGGGCTCCGGACGCAGGACGCCACCGTCGTCGCCCCTGTTCGACACCCCCGCGCCCGAGCCGGCGAACGGCTTCGCGGCCGCCTACCGCGCCGTCTCCACGCCCCCGCGCGCGGAGCAGTCGTTCGCGTCCGGCCAGACCGCGCGCATGGACCTGCCGTTCGACCTGCAGGCCACCGAGGCCGTCCCGCGCGTGGACAGCGGCGGCAGCACCTCCGGCAGCTGGCCGATCCCGTCCCCCCCGCCGGTCGGCGAGGCCCCGCAGTCGGTCTACGACCCCCTCCAGGACACGGGATTCACCATCCCGGTCTATGGCAATCCGGGCACCGGCGGGTACGGCGGGAGTGACATGTACGACACCGGTGAGACAAACACCCGGTATGACGCGTACAACCCGAACGACACGTACAACAGCGGTCCCGCCGATGAACCATCCCCCGGGGCGTCCTTCGACGCACCGGGTTCGGGCGAACCTTGGAACACGCCTTCCGGAGGCTATAGGTGAACGAGGCCCTGCCCGACGTCCCGGAAGTCCGCGTGGTCGGCCTTCCGCAGCTCACGTCGGGCTTCGACCTTGTCGAGAGACTCGACCTGCCCATGCACCTGAAGGTGCACGGGCCGCTCGAACCCATGGGCGGAGAGAAGCTCGCGCAGCTCTCGGAGCGCATCAACCTCAAGGGCCGCGGCGGCGCGGGCTTCCCCTTCCACAAGAAGCTGCGTTCCGTCGCCGACGCGGCGATCAAACGGGGCGTCCGGCCGGTCGTCGTCGTCAACGGCAGCGAGGACGAACCGGCCTGCCGCAAGGACACGGTCCTGATCAACCGTGCCCCGCACCTCATTCTGGACGGCGCGCTGCTGGTCGCGGAGGCACTGGGCGCCCGCACGCTCGTGGTGGCGGTCACCCGCGAATCGACCCAGCGCTCCATGGAGGCCGCACTGGCCGAGCGCGGCCTCAGCAACGGCCGCCGCTCGGCGCTGAAGGCGTTCGTCCAGCGCAACCCGATCCGCATGGTCACCGGTGCGGCCGCGTCCGTGATCCGCTCCATCGACGGCGGCCCGGCGATCCCGCCCGGCCGCAAGGTCAGCGCCTCGCAGAACGGCGTCGGCGGCGCCCCGACCCTGCTGTCCAACGCCGAGACGTTCGCCCAGCTGGCCATCGGCGCCCGCATCGGCCCCGAGCGCTACGGCAACACCGGCCTGTACGACGAGCCGGGCACCGTCATGCTGACGGTCTCCGGCGCGGTCGCCCGCCCGATGGTGATCGAGGTCCCCACGGGCGTCCCGCTGCGCTACGTCCTGCAGCTGGCCGGCGCACCGCCGGTCCCGCAGGGTGTGCTGACCGGCGGTTACCACGGCAAGTGGATCGATGCGGCGACGGTCAACGAGGCGGTCGTCTCCCGCAACTCCCTGGACGCGGTGGGCGGCGCGCTCGGCGCCGGGGCGATCCTGCCGATCAGCCAGGAGACCTGCCCGCTCGGCGAGTCGCTGCGCGTCGCCCAGTGGCTGGCCGAGGAGAGCGCGGGACAGTGCGGCCCCTGCTACCTCGGCCTGCCGGCCGCCGCCCGCGGCTTGGAGGACATCATCAACGGCGGCGGCCCTGCCGCCCTGGAGGCGCTCAAGCAGGTCGCCAAGAACGTCAAGCGGCGCGGCGCCTGCTCGCACCCGGACGGCTCCGCGATGTTCCTGGAGTCGACCATCAAGGCGTTCACGGACGACCTCGCGGCCCATGTCCTCGGCAACGGCTGCGGACGGCCCGTGGAGGGCGTTCTGCCGCTCTTCGAGGGCGGCATGGCCCCCGCGGGCATCTCGGCCGGCGGAGCGCCCGAGGACGCCGGCGACAGCCGTCAGAAGATCTTCGTGGACTGGACCCTGTGCCGCGGTCACGGCCTGTGCGCGGACATCCTCCCGGAGGTCTTCCAGCTCGGCGCCGACGGCTTCCCGACGGTCGCGCAGGCCAAGGTGCCGCGTTACGCGGAGGCGAAGGCGCTGCGCGCGGTGCGCCGCTGCCCGGCGCTCGCCCTGCGCATCGAGGAGGACACACGCGCGAAGGAGCCTTCCCGCAATCTTCCGGTCCTCTCGCAGGGCCGCGGCCGCCGCGCCCTGGGCCGCTGATCGGCACTGCGCGCCCGTCGCCGCGGCGACACCGAGAGGGGCCGCCGGGCGGAGCGCGGCCCCTCGGCCCGTTTCCCGCCGCACGCGCGCGTGAGAACACAAAAAGATCCCGCCGGTTCTTTCGATCCGGCGGGATCCGCTGTGGAGCTAAGGAGAATTGAACTCCTGACCTCCTGCATGCCATGCAGGCGCTCTACCAACTGAGCTATAGCCCCTTGCTTTGTCCGCCGGGCTTCCCTGGCGGCGACGCCAACATTACACGGTCCGGGGGGTGCACCACCAAATCGTTTCCGCTCTGCCCGGTTCGCCCGGAATGACGCTTCAGGCGGTGACGAACGAGTAGAACCGCTTGAGCGTGCAGTGCTCTTCGAGGAGCCGCCCGTAGATCGGCTCGCCCTCCAGCTCCCGATAGGTCTCGATCGGGTCGCCCTTTATGATCAGCGCCCGCGCGCATTCCTCGCACCAGTACTGGTAGTCGGGATTGACCGGTTCCATGTCGCGGACGATCGGGGTGCCACTGCCGCACCAGTCGCACTTTCGCCTGTGTGCACCCATCGATCAGCTCCAGCTGTGGCCGCAGGCCGTGCACACGTAGGAGATCCCGCCGTTGTCACCGAGGACCTGGGCCACGAAGGCGGAACCGCAGGAAGGGCAGCTGAGCCGGGTGGCCGTGTCCCGTGTCACCGCCGCTCCGGAGAGGTGGCCGCCCTCTCCGAGGATGCTCGCAGGCATCGCAACTCCCTCCCGTCGGGCCGCGCCCCCTTCCGGCCGTTTGATTCTGCCACGGCCGGGCCGATACGGTCAGCGACGCCTCAGTACCAGTCCGGACACGGCACCCAGCGCGGCCGTCGCGGCAAGCGCGAACGTGCACGTGAGCAGCGCTTGCGAAGAGGTATACGCCGCCAGGCCCCCGAGTGACTCAAGCCGGTCGAAGAAGAGTGCGCCGAAGGCCGCGACCCCGGCCAGCTGCCCGAGCTGCGTGACCGTGGCCGGCAGCCCGCCGGCGTCCGCCGCGTCCTCGGGGCGTACGGCGGCCAGGGCCAGGGTGAGCGTGGGACTGAACGCCGGCGCGAGTCCCGCTCCCACTCCGGCGTACGCCGGATACAGCCACGCGCCCCCGTGGCCACCGCCCCTGAGGGCGAGGCCCACCGCGGTCATGGAGACGGCGATGAGCGTGAACCCGGCCGGGGTGAGCGCCCGTTGCCAGGCTGCGGGCCACCTGCGCCAGGTCAGACCGGCCACGCCGAAGACCACCGCGGTCGGTGCGAACGTCAGACCGGCGCGCAGCGCGCTGTATCCCGGGCCCGCCTGGACGTGCAGGGTGAGGACGAACAGGAAGCCGCAGTTGACCGCCATGACGGCCGCAATGCGCAGCACGGCGAGCCCCATGCCGGGGTGGCGCAGCACGCGGGGCGCGATCAGCGGGGCACCGCCGCGCCGGGCGAGCCGGGACCCGTAGCCGCGGAAGACGGCGAACAGGAGCGCGCCGACGGCCGGCGAGAGCACGGACCACGACGGCCAGCCCTCCTCCTGGCCGAGCACGAGCGGCACGGTGACCAGGGAGACGGCCGTGCCGAGCAGCACCAGGCCGGGCAGGTCCAGGCCGCGGGCCCGCTCCGGCCCCGGCCCGGTGCCGCGCGGCAGGACCCGCCCGCCGACGGCCAGCAGGAAGAGGCCCACCGGCACGTTCACCAGGAACACCGGCCGCCGGCCGGTGCCCAGCAGGTCGGCGCCGACCAGCACACCGCCGACGACCTGGCCGGCCGCCGACGACCTGGCCGGCCGCCGCGCCGACGGCGAGGACCGCCGCGTACGCGCCGAGCGCCCGGACCCGGGCCTCGCCGCCGAAGGTGCGCTGGATCAGGCTCAGTACCTGAGGGATCATCACCGCCGACCCGACGCCCTGCACCAGCCGGAACACGATGAGTTCGGTGCTGCCCCGCGCCGGTCCGCAGGCCGGCGAGGCGGCGGTGAACAGGGCCAGCCCGGCGAGGTGGACCCGCCCGTGACCGAACCGGTCGCCGAGCCGTGCGCCGGTGATCAGCAGCACGGAGTGGGTGATGGCGTAGCCGGCCCCGACCAGTTGGAGGCCGGCCCCCGAGGCGTTCGGGTCGGAACCGATCGCGGGGGCCGCGGCATACGCGCCCTGTCGGTGGCGAGCCCGCTGTTCGCGCGGCTGTGGGGGTCCGGTGACGTGGCGGAGCCGGGCCGCCGCGTGAAGGTGTTCCGGCACCCCGTGGCGGGCGAGCTGCGGATGACGTCCATGTCGCTGTCGATCGACGGGATGCCGGAGTGCCGCATCGTGGTCTGCACGCCGGAGGACGAGGAGACGGCGCGGCGGGCGGAGGCGCTGCGCGGGCAATGAAAAATCCCGCCCCCTGAGGGACGGGATCTTCCCGAAACCGATCTTTGACAACTCCACAGAGTGTCGATCAGTGGAGCTAAGGAGAATTGAACTCCTGACCTCCTGCATGCCATGCAGGCGCTCTACCAACTGAGCTATAGCCCCTTGCGTTCTTCCCGCTCGGCGGGGCGAACAAGAAGAACTTTAGCCTGCGACCTGCCGGAAAGTGAAATCCGGGTCCGGTCCGCCCCGAGGCGCTCAGTCGTCGTCGCCGAGGACCGGCTCCGGCAGGGTGCCGGCGTTGTGCTCGAGGAGCCGCCAGCCGCGGGCGCCCTCGCCGAGGACGGACCAGCAGCAGTTGGAGAGGCCGCCGAGGCTCTCCCAGTCGTGCGCCTCCAGGCCGAGCAGGCGGCCGATGGTGGTGCGGATCGTGCCGCCGTGGCTGACGACGACGAGCGTGCCGTCCTCGGGCAGCTTCTCGGCGTGCCGCAGCACGACGGGGGCGGAGCGGTCGGCCACCTCCGTCTCGAGTTCGCCGCCGCCGCGGCGGACGGGCTCGCCGCGCTTCCACGCGGTGTACTCGTCACCGAACCGGGAGACGATCTCCTCGTGCGTCAGTCCCTGCCAGACGCCCGCGTACGTCTCCCGCAGGGCCTCGTCGTGGGTCACCTCGAGGCCGGTGAGCGCGGCCAGCTCGGCGGCCGTGTTCGCGGCCCGCCGGAGGTCCGAGGCGATGATCGCGTCGGGTTTGAGCGAGGCCAGCAGCCTGGCGGACCGGCGGGCCTGGGCCACGCCGGTCTCGGTCAGCGGGACGTCCGTGGTGCCCTGGAAGCGGCGTTCCACGTTCCACAGGGTCTGGCCGTGCCGCCAGAGGATGACGCGCCGGCCGCGGCCCGGCGTCCGGCCGGCCGCGGCCTCGGCACCAGGTGGGGTCGTCACCAGTCACCCCCCGGCTCGGCGGCGTCCCGGGCAGCCTGCAGCTCGGCGTGTTCCTGGGCCTTGCCCCGGGTGGCCCGGGCGTCGGCGGGCAGGTCCAGCTCGGGGCAGTCCTTCCACAGCCGCTCCAGGGCGTAGAAGACGCGCTCCTCGCTGTGCTGGACGTGCACGACGATGTCGACGTAGTCGAGCAGGACCCAGCGGGCCTCGCGGTCGCCCTCGCGGCGGACCGGCTTGGCGCCGAGTTCCTTCTGCAGGCGCTCCTCGATCTCGTCGACGATCGACTTGACCTGGCGGTCGTTGGGAGCGGAGGCCAGCAGGAAGGCGTCCGTGATCGACAGCACGTCGCTGACGTCGTAGGCGATGATGTCGTGCGCGAGCTTGTCGGCGGCCGCCTGGGCGGCGGTTTGGATGAGCTCGATGGAGCGGTCTGTGGCGGTCACTGCGTGGCTTTCCGTCGGCGGTCGTTTGACCTCAAGGGTCTCACGGCCGCCGACGACACCCCACGTGAATACACCGGGCCCGGCGTGACCGGGGGCCGCCTCTGTGGCGGGCCCCGGTTCCGCCCGGCTACGACGACGAGGGCTCGTAGTCCTTGCCGAGGACGACCGTGACGTCCGCGTTCGCGGGGACCGTGCCCTTCGCGACGACGGTGCCGGGCAGGCCCAGGGTCTTGGCGACCTCGGTGGCGTTGTCCTTGTCGGCGGCGTCCGCGTAGAGCACCTTGGACGTGGACGCGGTGCCGCCCGGGGCCGTGCCGCCGTCCAGGAAGGTGAAGCCGCCGTTGAGGAGGGCCACGCGCGCGTCCTCCGTGGTGGCCTTGGACCCGTCGGCGTTCTGCACGGAGACGCTGACCGCCGCGTCCTTGTCGGGGCTCTTCGCGGTTCCGCCGAGGACGTCCTTGACCACGCCGGCACTGGCCTCGGCACTGAGCGTGCCGTCGGCCTGCACGGGCAGCAGGGCGGTCTTGTAGTCGCCGCCCTTGGCGAGGTCGGCGAGGGCGGCGAGGAAGGCGCCGAGGTCCTTGTCGGTCAGCGAGGGGTCGAGGATCTGCGCCAGGGTCTGCACGGTGACGGTGGCGCCCTGCGGGTCGGAGGACACCTTGCGCAGTACGGCCTGCATGACCTGGCCGAACCGCTCCAGCTGGGCGTTCTGGGCCTCGCCCTCGGCGCGGTAGGTGGCGTAGGCGACGGCCATCTTGCCGCTGAGGGTCTGGCCCTCGCCCTTGCTGACGAGCGGGGCCTGGCCCTTGTTCTTGGCGGCCGGGTCCGGCACTGCTGTGTCGGTGTCCACCTCGATGTTGCCGACGAGGTCGACGAGGTTCTGCAGGTAGGGGGTGTCCAGCCGCCAGGTGCCCTGGATCTCGGTGCCGAGGACGGTGTCCAGCGACTCGCGCGTCCCTGCGGAGCCGTCGCCGTCGACGGACTTCGCGAGGGTCGTCGTGGTGCCGTCGTCGGTGGTGACGACGAGGGAGTTGGGCAGCAGGACGGTGGTGCCCTGCTCGGTGGTGGTGTTGTCGACCAGCAGGACCGTGGAGGTGCCGCCCCGGGCGGTGTCGTGCAGGTGGACCACGATCACGTCGCGCTTCTGGGCGGCGGGGGCGGTCGTGGTGCCGGCCTTGGAGCCGTCGGACGACGACAGGCCGGGCAGTTTCCCGGCGTACCAGAGGTAGCCCACTCCGCCGACCGCGGTCAGCGCCAGGACGACGGCCAGGGCGACCAGGCGGCTGCGGGCGCGGCGCTTGGCCTCCTCGCGGCGCTCGGTGCGGTTCTCGGTGAAGTTCAGCCAGTCGATGACGTCCTCGGAGTCCCCGTCGGGATCTTCGACGAACGCGAACTGCTCCGTGTGGTAGTCCCGTTGGGGCTGTTCGGAGGCGTCCTGCTCCTCCTCGGCCTCCGCCGGTCCGGCCTGCTGGGGGATGTAGGCGGTCTGCTCGGCGGCCCGCGGCTGCTGCCCGCCGGCGGCCGTCTGCCCGTAGGGGTCGTACGGGGCCGCGGTCCCGCCTGCCTGCTGCGTGCGCGTGCCGCTGCCGTAGGGGTCGTGGACGGGGGCCTGCCGGCCGGTGTCGTACGGGTCGTAGGCGGGCCCGGTCGGCTGCTGACCGGTGTCGTACGGGTCGTAGGCCGGTTGCCGTCCCTCGCCCTGGGCGTACGGGTCGTAGCCGTAGCCCTGCTGCTGTCCGTACGGGTCGTAGGTCTGCTGCGGCGGGACCTGCCGGTACACCGGCCGGCCGTACTCGTCATAGCCGACGAGTTCGTACGGGGTCTCCCCGTAGCCCGCGTCGTTTCGGTCGTTCACCGGTGCCCCTCTCGGCTCACTCGCCGCGGTACAGCTCGCGCTTGTCGATGTAGCGCACGACTCCGTCCGGCACCAGATACCAGACGGGGTCGCCCTTGGCGACTCTCGCGCGGCAGTCCGTGGAGGAGATGGCCAGTGCGGGGACCTCGACGAGGGAGACGCCGCCCTCGGGGAGGCCGGGGTCGGCCAGGTTGTGGCCGGGCCGGGTGACACCGATGAAGTGGGCGAGGGAGAACAGTTCCTCGCTGTCCCGCCAGGTCAGGATCTGCCCCAGGGCGTCCGCACCCGTGATGAAGAAGAGGTCCGTGTCGGGATTGAGGGACCGCAGATCGCGCAGGGTGTCCACGGTGTAGGTGGGACCGCCGCGGTCGATGTCGATGCGGCTGACGGAGAACTGCGGGTTCTCGGCGGTCGCGATGACCGTCATCAGATAGCGGTCCTCGGCCAGGGAGACCCTGCGGTGGCTCTTCTGCCACGGCTCGCCGGTCGGGACGAACACGACCTCGTCCAGGTGGAACTGCGCGGCGACCTCACTGGCCGCCACGAGGTGCCCGTGGTGGATCGGGTCGAAGGTCCCGCCCATGACGCCGAGGCGGCGCTTGCCGGGCTTCGACGGCCTGCTCGACGGACCGGTAGGCATGTCCTGCTCTCCCATGCGTGCAGACCCTACCGGCCCGTCCCGAGGACACGGTTCGACCGATGCCCGAAGTGCCCTGCTATGAACACGCTGGTCTCAGCGGTCGCGGTTGAAACGGGTGGTGATCCACAGCAGGAGCACCAGGATCAGGAACGCGGCACCACCGGTGACCAGGGGGCTCAGGCTCTCGTGGTTGCCACCGTGCTCCTCGCCCTCGGCGGCGAGAGTGACCAACTGGGCGGCTGCGCTGTGGAAGCTCATCTTCGGCAGGACCTATCCGATGGAGGGCGGGATAAAGATGTCGGCCCATCGTAAGCGGGCGCCTCGGCACGCCACACGCCGACTCCGCCGTTGAGGAGGCCGGTCGCCCGCGGGCACCGACGGCGGCGGCTCGGGGGGCGGTTCCGGAGGAGGCGGGCGCCGGGTGGGAAGCGAGGGGGAACCTTCCCGGGGGCTCAGTCGTCTTTCCGCTTGTAGCCCCGCAACAGGAACCAGGCCGTCAGCACACAACCCAGCACCATCACGATCAGTACGACCCGGAGCAGATACCCCGAACCCTGCTGCTGCGCGGCGCCGACGGCCTGCGCGATCCAGGCGGCGGTGGGGGTGTGCTCCATGTCGCGGGACTCCTTCGGTGTGGTGCCCGTCCACCGTAACTCCGCCTGGGACGGGCCCTGCTTCGGGGGCGCAAAGGGCTGCACAAAGGTCCGCAAAGGACCACACGTACCAGGGCCATACACACGCACTTGGGGGATGGATGTCCGACGACGGCCACGAGCACAACGGTCACGAGAACGTGCCGAGCAGGCAGCGCAGGCGCTTCCCCGGGATCTCGTCGCGTGCGTACGAGCACCCGGCCGACCGCTCCGCCCTGGTGGCGCTGCGCAAGCTGAGCGGTTTCGACACGGTCTTCAAGGCGCTCAGCGGGCTGCTGCCCGAGCGGAGTCTGCGTCTGCTGTTCCTGTCCGACTCGGTCCGTGTCTCGGACCAGCAGTTCACCCACCTGAACGACATGCTGCGGGACGCCTGCTACATCCTGGACCTGGAGAAGGTCCCGGCGATGTACGTCACCCAGGACCCGCAGCCCAACGCGATGTGCATCGGTCTGGACGAGCCGATCATCGTGGTGACCACCGGCCTCGTCGAGCTGCTCGACGAGGAGGAGATGCGGGCCGTCATCGGTCACGAGGTGGGCCACGCCCTGTCCGGGCACGCCGTGTACCGCACGATCCTGCTGTTCCTGACGACCCTCGCCCTCAAGGTCGCCTGGATCCCGCTGGGCAACCTCGCGATCATGGCGATCGTGACCGCGCTGCGTGAGTGGTTCCGCAAGTCGGAGCTGTCCGCGGACCGGGCAGGCCTGCTGGTCGGACAGGACCTGAAGGCCTCGATGCGCGGCCTGATGAAGATCGCGGGCGGCAACCACCTGCACGAGATGAACGTGGACGCGTTCCTCAAGCAGGCCGAGGAGTACGAGGCCGGCGGTGACCTGCGTGACTCCGTGCTGAAGATCCTCAACGTACTGCCCCGCTCCCACCCCTTCACCACCGTGCGCGCGGCCGAGCTGAAGAAGTGGGCCGAGTCCCGAGACCACCAGCGGATCCTGGACGGTCACTACCCGCGTCGCACCGAGGACAAGGAGACCTCGGTCACCGACTCCTTGCGCGAGTCCGCGTCGCACTACTCCGACCACATGAAGAACTCGAAGGACCCGCTGATGAAGCTGGTCACCGACATCGCGGGCGGGGCGGGCAGCCTGGGTGGCCGGGTGCGCCGCGGCTTCGACGGCTTCACCGGCACCGCGCCCCCGCGGGACCGTCCGACGGACGCGCCCCCGCGCGACGAAGCCTGACGGGCCCCGGTCGCCCGGCGGGGCGCGGCCGGCCCCACCGCTGACGCCTCCGACGGTCCACGCCCCGCCGGCACGCCCCGTTCCCCGGACTCGCCCCTCAGGCTCCCGCCCCTCAGGCTCCCGCCCTTCCGGCTCCCGCCGCTCACACGCTCGGCTGTGCGCTCGCCGCCAGCGATCCGCAGAGCGCCGTCGCCCCGCCCGTCGCGTAGGGGTCGGTACCGGCCGGGCCGTCCGCCGCGGCGGTGCGGCCGGCGAGCAGGGGCCGCAGGTGGTTCGTGGAGTCCTCGCCGCAGGACAGCGGGCCGGCCTGCACGTAGGAGACGATCAGCTGGGTCTGGCGCAGCCGCAGGTCGTCGCGGTCGAAGCGGAACTGGAGCTCACGGCGGACGGTGAACAGCGAGACCGGGGCCCCGGCGTCGGCTCCGGCCGGGCGCAGGGCGTAGACGAAGGTGTGGTCGGCGTTGACCTCGAGGGTGGCGGCGTCGGCCTCGGCGGCCTGGAGGGTGCCCTGGACGCGGATCCCGCGGTCGGCGAGTTCGGCTCGGGCGGGATCGAAGCGCACGAGCCATCCGGTGGGCGCGTGCCGTCCGTCGGCGGCCGGGTGGGTGAAGCTCTCGTCGAACTGGTCGAGCTGATCGGGGTCGAGCAGCATGCGTACGGGCCTGACCTGCTGCCCGGTGAGGACCTCCGGATAGAGCGAGGAACGCACGATGTAGTCCTTGGCGGTGCTCAGGGCGGTGACGACCTGGCTGTCGGAGAAGTGCGCGGTGCGCCGGGAGGGCGGCAGCGGGATGCCCTCGGCGCCGACGCGGTACCGGGCGGCGGGGCTGTGCGCGAACAGGCGGGCGAGGTCGGCGGTGCCGGGCACGGCGCCCTGCGGGGCGAGGGGGATGACGGTCATCCGCAGCGGCTCGACGGCACGGCGGGCGGCCGGGTTCTGGTAGGGGTGCCGGACGCCCATGTAGACCGCGGTGCTGAAGGCGAGAGCGATCAGCAGGACCAGGGCGAAAGCCTGCCGGGGCAGGCCGGTCCGCCGCGCGGGCGGGCGGCGGCGTACGGCGGGGGCGTGGTCGGCGATGCGTTCCTCGGCGGAGTACTCCTGGAGGCGGGCAGCGCGGACGAACGATTCGTCGAAGACGACGGATCGGTACTCGTCCTCGCCGCCACCGGGAGTTCCCTCGGGTGCCCCCTCCGGTGGCTCTCCGGGCCCGCCCATACCTTCAGAGTAGGTCGCCGGGAGCCCGGGTAAACGCCCCGCTGCGCCACAAGTTCTGACAGGTTCTCACCCGGTCGGCGGTACTCCCTCAGGGCGTGCGCGGGACGGCCGCGACGGGTGGCCGCACCTGCTCGGCGGAGGCGGACGGGACCGGCCCGGCACCGGTTTCGAGTCCGGTCGACGCGGGCGACGGCGCGTGGTCGCGGTTGTCGGAGGAGGAGGCTCCCCGGTAGACCGCGGCGAAGGCCAGCGCGACCATGCCCACGCCCATCACCACGGCGAGCATCCAGGCGACCGGCCGATGCCAGCGGACCTGTTTGCCGTACGGCCCGAAACCGCCGTGCCGGCGGCCCCAGGTGTCCGGGTCGTCGGGGTCGTCGGAGTCCTCGAGGTCGTCCGGGTCGTCGTAGTCCGGATCATGGCCGAAGACGCCGGGCCCGTACAGGTCGTCGTAGCGGTCGCCGCGGGCGCGGCGGGCTTCGGCCTCCGAGGCCTCGGCTCTCGCCTGCGCGGCGGCCAGGAGGCGTTCGACGGCGGTCGGCTCGTGCACCGGTGCCGCCCGTACGAAGGCCTCGTCGAAGACCACGGAGGCGAACTCTTCGTCCGACACCCCGCGGTCGTGGTCGTCGTCGGGCTTCCAGCCGTCCGGGAACGGCGTGCCCCCCACGTCCTCCGGCACGGATCCAGAGTAGACCTGGGGGGTCAATTTGGGCAGACGGTACGGAAATTCATCCGCCTGCTGAGACGCCTCTCACGCCCCTGGCGGGCGCCGCGTGCCTCCCCGTCAGCGCCGTACGTGACCGTCGCCGGTGACGATGTACTTGGTGCTGGTCAGCTCCGGCAGGCCCATGGGGCCGCGGGCGTGCAGCTTCTGGGTGGAGATGCCGATCTCCGCGCCGAAGCCGAACTGGCCGCCGTCGGTGAAGCGGGTGGAGGCGTTCACGGCGACCGTGGTGGAGTCGACCAACTGGGTGAAGCGGCGGGCGGCCTGCTGGGAGGTGGTCACGATGGCCTCGGTGTGGCCGGAGGTCCACAGCCGGATGTGCTCGACGGCCTTGTCGAGCGAGTCGACGACGGCGGCGGCGATGTCGTAGGAGAGGTACTCGGTCTCCCAGTCCTCCGGGGTGGCCTCGACGACGGTCGCCCGGGAGTCCTTGGCGTAGGCCAGGACGCGCTCGTCGGCGTGGACGGTGACCCCGGCGTCCGCGAGGGCGTCGAGGGCGCGGGGCAGGAACTCGGGGGCGATGTCCTGGTGCACCAGGAGGGTCTCTGCGGCGTTGCAGACGCTGACCCGGTGGGCCTTGGAGTTGATGAGGATGTCGACCGCCATGTCGAGGTCGGCCTGGGCGTCGACGTACACGTGGCAGTTTCCGGTGCCGGTCTCGATCACCGGAACGGTGGACTCCGATACGACCGTCCGGATCAGCGAGGCGCCGCCGCGCGGGATCAGCACGTCGACGAGACCGCGGGCGCGCATCAGCTCGCGCACGCTCTCCCGGCCCTCCCCCGGCACGAGCTGGACGGCGTCGGCGGGCAGCCCGGCACCGCCGACGGCGTCGCGGATCACCCGCACCAGAGCGCTGTTCGACTCGTAGGCGGAGCCGGAGCCGCGCAGCAGGACCGCGTTGCCGGACTTCAGGCACAGGGCGGCGGCATCGACGGTGACGTTCGGGCGGGCCTCGTAGATGATGCCGACCACACCGAGCGGGACGCGGACCTGGCGCAGGTCGATGCCGTTCGGGAGGGTGGAGCCGCGCACGACCTCGCCGACGGGGTCGGGCAGGGCGACGACGTCGCGCACGTCGGAGGCGATGGCCCGCACCCGCTCCGGGGTGAGGGTGAGCCGGTCGACGATCGCCTCGCTGGTGCCGGCCTCGCGGGCCTTGGCGATGTCCCTGGCGTTGGCCTCGACGATCTCGCTCGTACGGACCTCCAGCGCGTCCGCGATGGCGAGCAGCGCGTCGTCCTTGGCGGCCCGCGGCAGCGGCGCGAGGTCGGCGGCGGCCGCCTTGGCGCGGTAGGCGGCCTGGATCACCGGGGAGAGGGCGTCGTACGGCGAGAGCGTGGTCATGGGGAAAGGGTAGTGCGCGGCGCGGACCCGCTCATGGCTCGTTCCACACCCCGAGACACACCACGGGACACCGGCCGAGACGCCTGTGGCGACACCGGCCGAGACGCCTGTGGCGGCTCGTACCCGGGGCCGGACGGGGTCAGTAGGGGTGGACCCCGACGGGGGTCGCCGGGGCCGGGCCGTAGCCCTCGGCGATGCGCTGGTGGTAGGTCTGGCGGTCGATGACCTCCAGGCCGACGATCTCCCACGGCGGGAGCCCGGCCGTCTGACGGTGCTCGCCCCACAGGCGCAGGGCGACGGCGGCCGCGTCGTGCAGGTCGCGGGCCTCCTCCCAGTAGCGGATCTCCGCGTGGTCGGCGGCGTAGCGGCTGGTCAGGAGGAAGGGGTGGTCGTGGGCGAGCTGCTCCAGGGCGCGCCGCACCTCCTTGAGGTCGGCCTCCTCGCCGGAGACGCTGAGGGTGACGTGCCACAGGCGGGGCAGGTCCGCGGGGCGGGTCTGCCCCGGGCCGGCGTCCTCCTGCCGCCCCCGGTAGTTCTCCCCGGTGGCCACGCTCGTCAGGGCGCGTTCCTCGCCCGCCGGGCGCGAGGCCGCCGGACTCGCCCCGCCGGCACCCCCACGGGCCGCTGCCACCCCAGGGCGTACTCGTCTCACGACGGCCTCCTTTACGCAGCGCTCGTGCGGAACATGTCCCAGAGACAAAGTGGAGCAGGCCGCACGGCTCCGTGGGGCCGTTTCACGGAACGTCCCCCACCGGTACGGACCGTTCGAGCGTCGCCGGGAGCGGCCGTTCGACCACGGGCACGGGGACGGACGCGGGACGGGGTCCTCAGGGGTGCAGGATCACCAGGTCGTCCCGGTGGACGACCTCCCGCTCGTACTCGGCGCCGAGTTCGCGCGCCAGTTCGCGGGTGGAGCGGCCGAGCAGCTGGGGGATCTCCTTGGCGTCGAAGTTGACGAGGCCGCGGGCCACGGCGTGCCCGGAGCCGTCGCGCAGTTCGACCGGGTCGCCCGCGCTGAAGTCGCCCTCGACGGCGGCGATCCCGGCGGGCAGCAGCGAGGTGCGGCGTTCGACGACCGCCCGTACGGCTCCGTCGTCCAGGGTCAGCGAGCCCTGCGGGGTGGACGCGTGCTGGAGCCACAGCAGCCGGTCGGCGGAGCGTTTGCCGGTGGCGTGGAAGTAGGTGCCGGTGTCCCCGCCCGAGAGGGCGTCGGCCGCGTGGACGGCGTTGGTGAGGACGACGGGGATGCCCGCGGCGGCGGCGATCCGGGCGGCCTCGACCTTGGTGACCATGCCGCCGGTCCCGACGCCCGCCCGGCCGGCGCTGCCGATCTCGACGCCGTCCAGGTCGGCGGGTTCGCGCACCTCGGCGATCCGTGAGGTGCCGGGTTTGCTGGGGTTGCCGTCGTACACGCCGTCGATGTCGGAGAGGAGCACGAGGAGGTCGGCGTGGACGAGGTGGGCGACGAGGGCGGCGAGCCGGTCGTTGTCGCCGAAGCGGATCTCGTCGGTGGCGACGGTGTCGTTCTCGTTGACGATCGGGAAGGCGCCCATCGCCAGCAGCTTGTCGAGGGTGCGGGAGGCGTTGCGGTGGTGGGCGCGGCGGCTCATGTCGTCGGAGGTGAGCAGGACCTGGCCGACGCGGACGCCGTAGCGGGCGAAGGAGGCGGTGTAGCGGGCCACGAGGAGGCCCTGGCCGACACTGGCCGCGGCCTGCTGCCGGGCGAGGTCCTTCGGCCGGCGGCGCAGGCCCAGCGGTGCGAGTCCGGCGGCGATGGCACCGGAGGAGACCAGCACGATCTCGCGCTCTCCCCCACTGCGGATCTTGGCGAGGACGTCGACGAGCGCGTCCACCCGGTCGGCGTCCAGGCCGCCGGAGGCGGTGGTCAGCGACGAGGAGCCCACCTTGACGACGATCCTGCGGGCCTCGCGCACGGCCTGCCTTGCCCCTGCCACCTTGTTCTTCGTCCCCTCGTGTAGGTCCACGGCTGCCCGCCAGGCAATCTACGCGAAGGGGGGCGGAGGGCGCGCCGGGGTTTCACGTGCCGGGACGGTCACGCTGCGCCCGCGGGCGTTCGCCGTTTGCGTAGGGCAAAGAGCTCGTGCAGGTTCCACAGGAAATTTGAAGAGATCCAAAATTTCCTTCGAAGTCCGCGTGACCTAAAGTTCGCCCTGTGAAGCGCATACTCCTGAGGTCGGGGAAGAGTCCCTTCGACGTGGTCCCCGTCGAGGAGGCCCTCCACCGCGATGTGATCGCCACCAACTCCGGCAACCTGATCTTCAGCGATGCCGCCCACAAGATCCTCACCGTGCCGGGCACCGAGGTCGTCTCGAACAGCATGCGGACCGACCTGGCCGCGGCGGGCCGGATCAACGAGGAGTACGACGCGTTCGTCGTGCCCCTCGCCAACGCCTTCCGGCCGTCCTTCGAGGGTTCCCTGAAGCGACTGACCCGGCTCATCGGCAGGCTGAAGATCCCGGTCGTGGTGCTGGGCGTCGGCGCGCAGGCCGGCCTCGACCAGGACCCCGCGCGGCTGAGGGCCATGGAGCCGACCGTGCGGGCGTTCTGCTCGGCGGTGCTGGAGCGCAGCGCGTCGATCGGCGTGCGCGGCGAGTTCACCGAGAAGTACCTGACCGACATGGGGTTCCGGGACGTGGAGGTCATCGGCTGCCCGTCGATGTTCCTGCACGGCGACCGGCTGACCGTGGAGAAGCGGGCCGAGTCGCTCACCCCGGAGTCGCGGATAGCCGTCAACGGCTCGCACACCGCGGTGCGCAGCGGAGGTCTGCACCGGATCATCACGCGGACCCACGCGCACTACCCGAACCTGCGGTACATAGGCCAGAACCTCACCGACGCCAAGCAGCTCCACTGGCGTGACGTGGACTCCCCGGCCGGCCGCGTGACGCAGATGCCGACCCACCCCGACCACCCGATGTACCGGGAGGACAAGGTCCGGGTGTACGTCGACCCGGTGACGTGGATGGACGACCTCCGCGGCTTCGACTACTCGTTCGGTTCGCGGATCCACGGCAACATCGCGGCGCTGCTGGCGGGTACGCCCGCGACGGTGCTGGCCTTCGACTCGCGCACGCTGGAGCTGTGCCGCTACTTCGAGATCCCGCACCGCCTCCTCAGCGAGGTGCCCGCGGACCTCGACCCGGCCACCCTCTACGAGGAGGCCGACTTCGGGCCGCTGACCGGCAACCACCGGGAGCGTTTCGAGCGGTTCACGGGCTTCCTCGACAAGAACGGCCTGGAGAACACCTTCACGCACGGCGACGGCGGCGCGGCCTTCGACGAGAAGCTGCGGTCGCTGTCCTTCCCGGCCGGGGTGCGGCCCTGGAACGACACGGACCTCGCCTCGCTGACGAGCCGGTTCGGGTGGCTGCAGCAGCGGATCAGCCAACTGGACGCGCACAACACCGAGTTGAAGCGGGAGCTGGCGAAGAGCCGGGCGGGGGCACGGGGCACGACCAAGGCCGCGCTGGTCACTCCGTCGATCTACCGGCGTGCCCGACGGGCGGTCGGAGGGCCGCTGCGGAGGGCGCTGAAGCCGCCGAAGTAGCCCCGGGGCTCTCCCCCGCGCCCGCACACCACCGTGGCCGCCCCCGTCACGCAGCCACCCGTCTCACGCCGCCACCCGCGTCACGCCGCCGCCGTCGTCCGGGCCCTCAGCCGGCGCAGCGTGCGCCGTACCTTGCGGGTCGCCCTGCGCAGGAAGGACTCGGTCGGGCCCTGGCGCCAGCCCGGGAACTCCCTGGCCTCCCGGGGCTCTGCGAGATAGACGCGGTCGGGGATGCCGGCCGCGCGGTCCCGGAAGTGCGGGTAGGCGAGGTAGAGCCGGGTGCCGCGCTTCTCCAGTACGGGGTCGGGCTCGCGCTTGTCCTTGATGAACTCGACGACCTCCGCGAGGAGGTCGGGGCGCCCCTCGGCGACCAGGTGCAGGCGCAGCCGTTCGTGGACCCGGAGGCGGTGGGAGACGCCTTCGTTCCAGTAGGCGTCCATCAGCGGCTTGGCCAGTTCGAGCTTGGTTCGCCGGATCTCCTCGTCGTTCCTGAGGAAGACCGGTCCGAACTGCGGCAGGACGGTCACCAGGAACGGGCGGACCATGAGCACGTCCCGCTTGGGGCCGGGCGGCAGCATCCGGGCGATCAGCTCCATCAGGGCGCGCGCGGAGTCGAAGCGCAGGGTGTAGCTGCCGCTCTTGGTCACGTGCTTGCCGTCGCTGCGGCCCACCAGGTAGTAGCAGGTGTGGTCGGCGACCACGGAGACGCCGTCGGCCCGCAGGTAGGCCTCCATGGTGAACACCGCGTCCTCGCCGGTCCACAGGGACTCGTCGAAGCGGATGCCGTGCCGCTCCAGCAGCGCGCGCCGGAACAGTTTCTGCGCGCTGAGCGTGAACTTGATGTTGGACGAGAAGACGTCGGTCCGTTCCAAGGTCTTGCCCCACATGGACCGGGGTGCCTTGCGGTTGACGCCCTCGACGCGGCCGAGGACCACGTCCGTGCCGTTGCGGTCGGCCATGGCGACCATGCGTTCCAGGGCCTCGGGCCCGAGCCGGTCGTCGGCGTCGAGGAAGAAGACGTAACGGCCGGTGGCCCTGGCCAGGCCGACGTTGCGCGGGCCGCTGGGGCCGCCGGAGTTCGCCTGGCGGATCACGGTGACCGCCATGGGCGCGCGGGCGGCGAACTCCTCCAGGCAGTCGCCGCTGCCGTCCGTGGAGCCGTCGTCGACCGCGATCACCTCGATGCGCGCCGGATCCAGGGACTGTGCCTCCACCGATGCCAGGCATTCGACCAGATACGGCATCGCTTCGTACGCCCCGATGATGACACTGACATCGGGCTCCGCCACGGTCACTTCTCCCCCTCGTCACGCACGGTTTTCCCCCTGGTCAAAGATCCGGCAACCCGATAGACGGGTGATTGCAGAAAGGGGTTGCCCGTGTTACCCGCGCCCCGATGTGCGCCGCGTCACAGTTTAGGGAAACGGCTCGGCCCCCGGAGATTCCCTCTCCGGGGGCCGAGCCGATGTCACACAGGTGCCTCGCACCGGGCGCCTCGCACCGGGCGCCTCGCACCGCGGGCTTCACACGCGGGGTGCCTCAGACCGCGGTCACGCCGCCCTCCGCCAGTTCCGCCTCCCCGGCCGCCGCGACGACATGGGACTCCTGGCCGACGTTGCGGGCCTCGGCCTTCAGCGCGAGGTCGGCAATGGCGGTGTCGAACCGCTCGATGGAGGTCGGCTCGTCGGGGCCGAGCAGGTACTCCTTCAGTTCCTTGCGGTCCTCGGCCAGCGTGTCGGCGGCCGGGTCCCGGACGGCGTCCAGCAGCTGCTGCACCCCGGCGGCGTCGTTGGTGAGGATCACGGCCGCGCGCACCGCGGTGTTCTGCCGCCGGAACTCCTCCGCGCCCAGCTCGGCCGAGTCGGTGACGGCGTACGGCTTGCCGCTGGCGATGAAGTCGGAGACGACGCTGGAGATGTCCGAGACCATCGCCTCGGAGGCGTTGAAGCAGTCGTACAGCCGCGGCTCGCCGCCGGTGATGACGCGGTGCTCGTACGACGGGAAGGAGCGCCAGTAGGCGTCGTTCCAGTCGGCGCGCAGCCGGGCGGCCTCCTGGTGCCTGCGCATGTCGACGAGGCCGTCGCGGCTCGTCACCGCCTCGTCCGCCTTCTCGTCGAAGGTGAGGGAGAGCTCGTCGAGGCGGGCCTTGAGGCGGGTCAGCTCGGCCCTGGCCTTCGCCAGGGCGGCCGGGTCCGCGGTGAACCGGGGATCGGCGGCACGCTCGGCGGCGGCCTTCTCGACCAGGGCGGTGATCCGGCGGTGCGCGGCACGGGCCTTGGCGCTGCGGGTGCCGGTGAAGGGGTGGGGCTTGTACAGGACCCGGACCGGGGGCTCGGCCGCGACCAGCTTCTTCACGATGTTCTCGCCGGCCAGCAGGATCGAGGTGTTGCCCGGGTCGTCGTCCCAGCCCTCCCAGGTGGGCGCGTACAGCACGGTCGGGATCCGGTCCGCCGGCGCGCCCTGCCAGGGCGCGATGGGCGCGAGCTGCGGGCGGCCGACCTCGACGATGTCCTCGTCGCGGATGCCGACGTCGGCGATGGCGTAGCGGTCGCGGCCCGCGCGGCCGGCGGTCCACACCTCGTCGTACACCTTGCTGAAGGGATTGACGCTGGCGAGCTTGTCGCTGTCACCGTGGCCGATGAAGACGTGCTTCATGGTGGGCACGCGCAGCAGGTGGATGTTCTTGCCGACGTTCGCCGCGTACAACGCGACCCGCACCATGGAGAGGTCCATGTTCATCAGGTGCACCCCCCCGGGCACGCAGACGACCGGGACCGTGGTGGGCGCCATCTTCTCCAGGATGACGCGCTCACGCAGGATGATCAGCGGGCGGGACTCGATCTGCTCCATCGTCTCCAGCCACATGTTGAGCTGGTAGGCGGAGTCGGCGGAACCGGAGAAGTACAGCACCGTCTCCGGGCGGTACTCGCGCAGCCAGGCGCTGACGGTCTTGAGGACCTTGTCGGCCTTCGGCGGGATCCGCTTGGCGCGCAGGTACGGCGCCAGCGCGAGGACGTACAGGGTGCCGAGGCCGAGGGTGACGCCGACTCCGGCGAAGCCGGCGGTCTCGCTGTCGGTGACGGCGTACGCGAGCAGGCCCCCGACGGCCGCGAGGTCGAGGTGGAGCATCTTCACGCCGGCCCGGCGCAGCAGGAGGCGCGGCGGGGCGTCGGGGACGGTGAGGCGCGAGACCAGGTCGACGTTGCGGGTCACGACCGGCATCTGACGGCGTTTGTCGATCAGGGTGACGAGGGCGCCGTGCGGGGCCTGGAGGCCGAAGAAGAGGGTGAAGCAGGCGATCGCCGCGTAGAAGACCGGCTCCTCGGACAGTTCGAGCCGGGCCAGGAGCAGGATCAGCAGCAGCTCCCTGACCAGGAACCGGGTCGACAGTCCGGCTCTCACCTTGCCGAGGAGGCTGATGAGGTAGCTGCCCCTGCGGTGGAGGTAGAGGTCCGCAAGGTAGGTCACGGCTGCCGCGACGGCGAAGGCGGGGACGTTCGGGACGAGCGCGGCCAGCATGAGGCAGGGGAAGCCCAGCGTCATGAGGGCCACCGCGGCCAGCTCGGCCACGCTGCCCACCCGGGCGACGCGAATGGCGGTCGTTATCACGGAGAAACCTGCTCTGGGAGGGGGCCGGTCAGTGAATCCGAAAAGTCCGGAAAATACGTTGTGAAGGTTTCCGGAGTTTTACGGATTCAGGCCTCTGTGAATATCCCGTAAACAGGGAGCCACAGAGGCCTGAATTTTAAGGCTGATAGCGGTTGATTATGCCACGCCGTCCTGTCGGTCGAGCACGCCGGCCAGGGCCTGCTCGAAGCCGGAGGCGCGGGAGGCGTCGGCGGTGGGGTCCTGCTGGCGGACGTCGATCACGTGTCCGGTCAGCTCGGAGAGGAGCACGTCGAGGGAGGTGCGGGCCACGGTCTCCGAGGAGAGCAGGCTGCCCGCCGGCTCCTGGCCGAACGCCTTGGTGCGCATGGGGGTCGCCGTGCGCTCCGGGTTGACGCAGTTGACGCGGACACCGTCGGCCGCCCACTCGTCGGACAGGGCCTGGGTGAGGTTCACCATGGCGGCCTTGGTCGAGGAGTAGAGGCTGTACTCGGCGCGGCCTCGGGTGTAGCTGCTGGAGGTGTAGAGCAGCAGCTGGCCCTTGGTCTCGGAGAGGTACTTGTAGGCGGAACGGGCGATCTGGACCGGGGCCAGGTAGTTGACCTTCAGCGCTTCCTCGATGGTCGCGTTGTCGGTCTCGGCGAGCTTGCCGATGCGCAGCACGCCCGCGGTGTTGACGACGTAGTCGATGCGGCCGGTCTCGGCGTAGGCCTTGGACAGCGCGTCGTCGACCTCCTCCGGGTTCTCCACGTGGGTGTTGGTGGTGGAGCGGCCGAGCGCGTAGACGTGGGCGCCGTAGGACCGGGCGAGTTCGGCGATGTCCTTGCCGATGCCGTACGAGCCGCCGAAGACGACGAGCGTCCTGCCGGTGAGCAGTTCGCGGTAGGCCTCCTCGCTCATCTGCTCGGGCGCGGCGGTGGAGCCGAGCTGGAACAGCTTGTCGGCGATGAAGACGTCGACGGGCTGCGTCACCTTCATGTTGTACTCGTCGCCCGCCACGACGTGGATCGGCACGTCCGGCAGGTAGCGCAGGACGACGGTGCAGTCGTCGGTGGCCTGGAAGTTGGGGTCGCCCGCCGCGACCTCGTAGGCCCGCCGGATGGTGGAGAGCTTGAAGGCCTGCGGGGTCTGGCCGCGGCGCAGCCGGGAGCGGTCCGGGATCTCGGTGATGAACTCCCCGTCCTCGCCGTGGGTGCGGGTGACGATGATGGTGTCGGCGGACGGGATGGCCACGTCGACGGCCTGGTAGCGCTCCAGCGCGGCGACGCAGTCGTCGATGACGCGCTGCGAGAGCAGGGGGCGCACGGCGTCGTGGAAGAGGACGTTGAGGTCCTCGCCCTCGGCCAGGCCCTCGCCGAGGGCGGAGATGGCCCGCTCGGTGGTCTCGTTGCGGGTGGAGCCGCCCTCGATGACGCGGGAGACCTTGGTGAACCCGGCCTTGGCGACGATCTTCTCGACGTCCGGCACGTAGCCCGGCGCCATCAGCACGATGACGTCGTCGACGGAGTCGGCGTGCTCGAAGGTGGTCAGGGTGTGCTCGATGACGGCCTTGCCGGCGATCTTCAGCAACTGCTTCGGGATCGACAGACCCACCCGCTGGCCGGTGCCACCGGCCAGGATCACTGCGGTGGTACGGGGCTTGGCTATGCGCTGGGACACGGGTGACCTACCTCGGGGCGACAGGGAACGGGGAAATGCTCCCACTTTCGGTAACCACGATGCAAGGTGAGCGCCGTTCAGTGCATATGTGCGCGCCACCCGCCATTCACCTTGCGACGCGACTGCGCCTTACGGCTGCGGGTGATTGGCCTGACTCGGGCGAACCTTCCTCGCATCGTCTCGTGAAATCCTGTGAGTAACGGAACAGACGGTATCGGATTGCCGAGAGTGACGGGATTGCGGCTCACCGGAGTTGCCGCCGTTTCGGGCGGCGACGACCGAGTGCTTTCACGAGTTCCCTCGACGGCTTCCGGTGCACCGGCCGCTCGCGACGCGCCCACCGGACGCCGCGGCCGCCACCGCGGGCGTCACCACGGACGTCCCGTACGACGCCCGGGCCGGCGTGGAGATCCTCACGTCACGCGGCGCGGGGCCGCACGTGTCCTCCACCGCGCGAACGCGCGGTGGAGGACCGGTCGGGAACAAGGATCTTCGGGAGGACGGGCGGCGGAATTCCTTATCGGGATTCCGCGGCGTCCCGATCCCGGCGGACTCCCGATCTCGGCGGGAATGAGGAATCCACGGCCGCGACGAGGCCCCGGTGCCTTGACGTCCTGGAAGCCGAAGACGGCCCCGCCGCGGCGCGAGCCGCGACGGGGCCGTGTGGAGCCGTGTGGAGCCGGTGGCTCAGAAGGGCTCGAAGCCCTCGAACTCCTGGGTCGCCTCGTCGCGTTCGGCCTGGCGGTCGCGGCGGCGCTGCGCGGCCGGGCGCGGGGCCTCGAAGCGGTGGTCCTCGCCGCGGCGGCCGAGCATCTCGGCACCGGCCGTGACGGTCGGCTCCCAGTCGAAGACGACCGCGTTGTCCTCGGGGCCGATGGCGACGCCGTCGCCGGAACGGGCGCCCGCCTTCATCAACTCGTCCTCGACACCGAGCCGGTTGAGACGGTCGGCGAGGTAGCCGACGGCCTCGTCGTTGCTGAAGTCGGTCTGGCGCACCCAGCGTTCGGGCTTCTCGCCGCGGACGCGGAACACCAGCTCCCCGTCCACCTCCTCGCGCGTGACGGTGAAGCCGGCGTCGTCCACGGCCTTGGGCCGGATGACGATGCGGGTGGCCTCCTCCTTCGGCTTCGCGGCGCGCGCCGTGCCGACGATGTCGGCCAGCGCGAACGACAGCTCCTTGAGGCCCAGGTGCGCCACCGCCGACACCTCGAAGACGCGGTACCCGCGCGCCTCCAGGTCCGGCCGCACCATCTCCGCCAGGTCCTTGCCGTCCGGTACGTCGATCTTGTTCAGGACGACGACGCGCGGGCGGTTGCCGAGCCCGCCGTACTGGCGCAGCTCCTCCTCGATGATGTCGAGGTCGGAGACCGGGTCGCGCTCGGACTCCAGGGTCGCGGTGTCCAGGACGTGCACGAGCACGCTGCACCGCTCGACGTGGCGCAGGAACTCCAGGCCCAGGCCCTTGCCCTGGCTGGCGCCGGGGATGAGACCGGGGACGTCGGCGATGGTGTAGACGGTCGAACCCGCGGTGACGACACCGAGGTTGGGCACGAGTGTGGTGAACGGGTAGTCGGCGATCTTCGGCTTGGCGGCGCTCAGCACCGAGATCAGGGACGACTTGCCGGCGCTCGGGTAGCCGACCAGCGCCACGTCGGCGACGGTCTTCAGCTCCAGCACGATGTCGTGCAGGTCGCCGGGCTCGCCGAGCAGCGCGAAGCCGGGCGCCTTGCGGCGGGCCGAGGCCAGCGCCGCGTTGCCGAGACCGCCGCGGCCGCCCTGGGCGGCGACGTAGGAGGTGCCGTGGCCGACGAGGTCGGCGAGGACGTTGCCCGCCTTGTCCAGGACGACGGTGCCGTCCGGCACGGGCAGGACCAGGTCCTGGCCGTCCTTGCCGGAGCGGTTGCCGCCCTCGCCGGGCTTGCCGTTGGTGGCCTTGCGGTGCGGGGAGTGGTGGTACTCGAGCAGGGTGGTCACCGACTGGTCCACGGTGAGGATGACATCCCCGCCGCGGCCGCCGTTGCCGCCGTCCGGGCCGCCGAGCGGCTTGAACTTCTCACGGTGGACGGAGGCACAGCCGTGACCTCCGTTACCCGCGGCGACGTGCAGCTCGACGCGGTCCACGAAGGTGGTCATGGTGGGTGCCTCCAGTGATGTACGTGATGTACGGGTGTTACCTGTGCTAACACGCGAAAGGCGGACCCGCCTTCCCGGAAGGGAAGTGAGGTCCGCCTCGCGAAGCGTTCCCGGAAAGCCTGAGGTCAGGCGACCGGAACGATGTTCACGACCTTGCGGCCACGGAACGTACCGAACTCCACCGCACCGGGCTGGAGCGCGAACAGCGTGTCGTCGCCGCCGCGGCCGACGCCGGAGCCGGGGTGGAAGTGGGTGCCGCGCTGGCGGACCAGGATCTCACCCGCGTTGACGACCTGACCGCCGAAGCGCTTCACGCCGAGCCGCTGGGCATTGGAGTCGCGACCGTTCCGGGTGGACGATGCGCCCTTCTTGTGTGCCATGTCTCCTCAGTCCCTTACTTCGCAGCCGCGGGGATCTCAGTGACCTTGATCGCCGTGTACTGCTGGCGGTGGCCCTGACGACGGCGGTAACCGGTCTTGTTCTTGTAGCGAAGGATGTCGATCTTGACGCCCTTGTGGTGGTCCACGACCTCGGCCTGGACCTTGATGCCGGCCAGCACCCACGGGTCGCTGGTCACAGCGTCGCCGTCGACAACGAGCAGGGTCGAGAGCTCGACCGTGTCGCCAACCTTGGCGGTGGAAATCTTGTCAACCTCAACGATGTCGCCGACAGCAACCTTGTGCTGGCGACCACCGCTGCGCACGATGGCGTACACGCGGGTCTCTCTTTCGCTCGGAGAACGGCACCCCCGCAGGCCAGCCGCCCGGGCGGGAAACACGGGCGACCTCTCCCGGCCACCGGCAGACCGGCGTCCGGAAGGAAGAGGTTTACGGGGATGTGGCGTGCCGATCGACACGCCGACGGTCAAGGTTACGGGGCCCGGCTTGAGGGGTCAAACCGGGCCCCGTGACACACTCGCCCGACGATGTGCGGATCAGCTCGGCGAGCGCCGGAACCGTGCCGCTTCCTGCCGGTGCCTGGCGGCGGAGTCCCTCGCCTGCACCTGGTCCGTCTCATGGATCAGGTGTCCCGCGAGGAACTGCAGTGCGACTGCCATCCTCTCGTGCCAGTCAGCGAACTCCGCCGCCTCAGCGGACTCGAGCGGCTTTCGAGCACGTACCGCTCGAAAGTCACGCAGAGCGCTTCGAAGCTCGTCCGGAATGGTCATCGCTATCCCTTGCCTCCGATCAACGGGAGGAAGCGGGTGCAGGCGGGGCAGGGCCCCAGCAGCTCACCGTGTTCGTCCAGGGGGAAGGCATTGCCTCTCGCGCCTCCCCCGATTTTCACCGACTGAAACGTTGCGCCCTCCAGCGCCTGGAAGTTCTCCAGCTGGACGGCGCAGCCGACCTCACCGCAGCCGCCGTGGTGCCCGGACTGGGCCACGGCCCTGGCCGTCTTCTCCGGCATGCCACCGGTCCGCGAGTCCTGCGCGTAGGAGTAGACCGTGTGCTTCCCGTCCGCCGAGGTCGCCTTGGTGGCCACATTCGGACGGACCGACGAGTCCATGCTCAGCGCCTCGTCGGCGAAGTCCAGGAGGTCGTCGTCGGCCTCCCCGCAGTTGTGGACGAGAAGTGACGTGCCACCCGCCGTCACGTAGTAGGTGTGGACGTCCTCGACCGTCAGGTCGTGCGTGCGTCGACGCTCGTCGAACGCACGGATCGCGGTGAGTTCGACCACCTCGCCGTTCGCCGTGTGCAGGCGCATGCCCGGCTTCAGGTCCCCGGCCTCGATCCACGCCTGCTCGGAGTCCGACCAGAAGGGGTGGGTCGTGGTGGAGACCAGGGTCTCGGACTCACCCGAGGTCCCCTTGATCGTCAGGTCGACGAAGTGCTTGTCGTCCTCGGTGACGATGGTGCCGACGACCTCACGGACCGTCGTGCCGCCGGTGGCGGGGTCGGTGACGGTGATCTTGTCACCGAGCCTCACCTTCTCGATCGGCTTGGTCTTGCCGCCCGCGAGCAGCACCTTCGTGCCCGGCAGGAAGCTGTGCTTCCCGCCGACCGGGCAGGAACCGCCCTCCTCGTTCTTCTTCCGTTTCTTGAGGGCCTCGGCCGCCTTCTTCTTGGCGGCCGCGAGTTTCTCCCCGGCCTTGGCGAGCCCGGCCTGGGCCTTGCCGACGGCCTTGTTGGCCTTCCACAGGTCCTTGGCCCCGCCGATCAGGTCCCCCACCAGGTTGGTGACCCGCTTGGCGAGTTTGAGGCCCTTGGCCCACTTCCAGGGCGCGCCGTACTTGGCGAGGATCTTGCCCGCCAGACCGCCCGCGAAGCTGCCGGCGATGTTGAGCAGGGTCTCGCCGCAGGCGCCGACGTCACCGCTGGAGATGCAGTCCAGTGCGGCGTCGACACCGAGGATGTCGCGCGCGATCTTGACCAGGGCCTTGCCTGCGGACTTGATGCGCTGCTTGGCCGCGGACTGCTGCCCCTGTGCCTGCGTGACGTTCCAGGCCGCCTTGTCCTTCTCCGACTCCGCCTTGTCGACGTCGGTCTTCGGGAAGTACGGCACACCGCCGCGGCACTCGATCAGACCCTCCCGGCACTCCGGGATGATCATGCCGCTGGGGTCGGCGTGCGTGACCGGCGAGTTGTTCGCGTACGCGTAGCCGTTGATCTGCTGCGGCTGCGTGTAGTCGATGACCGGGTCGACCGATATGAACTTGCCGATCACCGCGTCGTACTCGCGTGCCCCCAGGTGGGTCAGGCCGGTCGAGGCGTCGATCGTGCCTCCGACATAGCCTCTCTCCCCGGGCCAGACGCCGGTCTTCTCACCGCGGTCGACGCCGAAGGGGTCGAAGCGGCGCTGGCTGATCGCGCCGGTCGCGGCGTCGATCGCCACCTCGCCCGTGCCGTGGTGGTCGGAGGCGATGAAGGACACCTTGCCCGCGGTCCGTACGGCGACCGTCTGGCCGGCGTACTCGTAGTAGCGGGTGGCCTCCTTCTTGGTGCCGTCCGCCGACAGCTTCAGCTCGGTGCCGGGCAGGTAGACCGTCGTCCCCGACGGGTCCTTGCGCACCAGGCGGTTGCCGGAGCCGTCGTAGAGGTAGCTGGTCTTCGAGCCGTTCGCCTCGGTGGCCTCGCTCAGCTTGCCCTGGTCGTTCCAGAGCAGGGACTGCGCGTTGCCGCCGATGGTGCGCTTGGTGGTGTTGCCGGCGTCGTCGTACTCGTACGTCGACTGCCGGTCACCGGTCGGGGTCTTCTCGACGATCTTGGTGACCTGGTGCGGTCCGTCGCCCAGCGTGCCCGCGGTGCCGTACTCGTAGCTGCGGGTGATGTTCTTCGCGGCGTCGAGCCCGGTGTCGTGGACCGTCTCCGAGACGCGGTTGCCGATGGCGTCGGTCTCGTACGACTTCCAGTACGGGGCCGGACCGCCGAGGGCGCTCGTGCCGGCGGCGGAGTCACAGGCCGTCGGGCCGGATCCCTCCACCGGGACGGAGGAGCCGCGGGTGCCCATGCCGGCCGCTGTCGTCGCGGTGGCCGTCGGCGTCCAGGCGTCCTTCAGCCGCTGACGGTCGTCGTAGGCGAAGCACTGCATGTCCGGCGCGGCGGTGTTCGCGGTGTCCGCGATGGACAGGACGTTGCCGGCCTGGTCGTAGGAGTACCGGGAGTCCTTGGCCGGGGCCGTCGCGCCGTAGACGTCGACGATCGACCGGGTGAGCCGGTCGGTGCCCTTCTCGTAGTCGTAGGTCTGCCAGACCTTCTTGCCGCTGCCGGTATTCAGCTCCAGCTGCTGGATGAGGCTCTTGCCGGAGTAGACGGTGTTGGTGACGTACGGGGTGGTACCCGTCATGGTCGTCGGACGCTGCAGGCTGTCGTACGTGTAGGTAAGCGCCTCCGCCGGCAGGTCGCCGACGGCCGGCATGCCGGTCGTCTGGAGCGTCCCGTCCCGGTTGTAGGTGGACGTGTAGACGTAGGTGCCGGCCAGGTCGCCCTGTGAGGCGGGTACCTGGTAGGCGGTCTTCAGCGGGCGGTAGAACTCGTCCATCGACTGGATCGCCGTGGCGAAGTACTCCGTGGCCGACGTGTAGTTGAGGAAGCCGTAGGCCTGGCCCAGCCAGCCCGCCTTGTCGTACCTCGTCTCGGTGAGCTTGGTGCCGGTGTTGACGTCGCCCTGCCAGGTGGTCAGGACACGGCCGAGGCTGTCGTAGACCGTGGAGGTCTTCTTGTTCCGGGCGTCGTACGTGGCAACCGGCCGGTCCAGCTCGTCGTACTCCACGCGCGAGGTGCCCGCGTCCGGGTCGATCGACCTGGTCTTACGGCCGAGCTGGTCGTACTCGTACCGCCACACGTTGCCCTTGGCGTCGGTGACGGTCTCCAGCTGACCCAGGGCGGTGTAGGTGTACTTCGTCGAGTCGTACGGCACGCCCGGGGCCGGTGAGGCGCCGCGGTAGTGGCGGATCTCCGAGACATTGCCCTGGCCGTCGGTGACCGTCGTGGTGGGAACGCCGCCGATCGGCGGGTCGACGCTGGTCAGCTCGCCGTTGTAGGTGGTCGTGGTGCGCCACTGCTCACCGCCGCCGACGGCGAGGATCTGCGCGGTCGGGCGGCCCAGGCCGTCGTACTCCATGAGGCTCTGCTGGCCGACCTGGCCGTTGGCGACGATCAGCAGTTCGTCCGAGGCGGCGCCGGCCGCGTTGTACGTGGCGTTGGTCTTCCTGACGTTGCCCGTGCCGTCGTACCAGGTGTCGGCGACCATGCGGGTGCCGTCCGGGCCCTCGGTCTGGATCTGGCGGGGACGCAGCAGGCTGTCGTAGAGCTGGTACTCGGCGCCGTAGGACCCGTCGTTCTCGATCTTCTCGGTCCTGATCGAGGTGACCTTGTCCTTGCGGACGTTGTACGAGTACTTGATGCTCGGCGTCTGCGCCGTCGTGCGGTCCGCCAGCCAGACGGAGGTCAGCCGGCCCATGGCGTCGTACGCGAGGTCCGTCCGCTTGCCGTTCGGGTCGGTCTGCCCCTTCGACATGCCCCAGGCGGGTGCGTAGTCGGTGATGGTGGCGTGGCCGAGCGCGTTGGTGACGGTCGTCTTCGTCAGCAGGCCGTTGGTCTCGGAGTAGACGGTCTTCGTCTCCTCCGTCGTGCCCTGCTGCTTGGCGTCCTTCTGGGACAGCGGGCGGCCGAAGGCGTCGTAGGTCGTGGTGCCGGTGACCTGGTACGTCGCCGTGGTGCCGTTGTGCGACGTCATCCGCTCGGTCTTGGTCGCGTCACCCTTGGTGGGTTCCGCGCCGAACGCGCCGCCGTCGTAGGAGGTCCGCTCGTCGGCCAGGACCTGCGTCTTGCGGTCGGGCGTGGTCGCGCACTTCACGGACACCGACTCGCTGCGTGCGGGCAGCGACAGGATGTTCTTCGCCGTGTTGTCCGCGTACGTGGTGCGGGTGCAGGTGTCGTCCTTGGCGGTGGAGACGTCGCCCTGGTCGTCGACCGTCAGCACCCGGCCGGTGCCGTTGGAGGTGTCGTACGTCGTGGTGGACTTCGTCTCCAGCCAGGTGCCGTCGGACTGGAGGTTGAAACCGCGGCCGGTCTGGGAGCGCACGATCACCGCGCGGGTGGTGCCCCAGCTCTGGGCCTGGGTGGCGGTGTAGTGCTTCCACGGGGTCTGGATGGACTTGGAGATCAGCTTGGCGCCGTCGTAGGTGGCGACCTCGAGCTGGTGGCCCGTGAACTCCTCGTCGTCGGAGTACGACGCGCCCGTGGAGTCCTTCACCGTCACCGAGCGGGCGTTGCCGGAGGCGTCCTTGTCGCCGTCCATGCCCTGCATGAACGTGTAGTCGACGCGCGTCTTCTGCACGTCGGCGGTGCCGGAGGTGACCTTGACCTTGCCGTAGCCCTGCCAGCCGCCCCAGGTCAGGTACTTGGCGTCGGTGATGCCGTCCGGCTTCGCCTTCCGCCAGGCCGCGTCGCCCTGGTACTCGTAGCGGGTGACCATGCCGTCGCTGCCGCCGGTGCGGTCGGTCTCGATGACCGCGGAGACGACGTACTTGTGGAACCAGTCGGTGATCGGCTCCAGGTAGCCCGGCGGGGCCCACTTCACGGGGTAGCAGCGCTTGGTGGACTCGCCCGGCGCCGGCAGCGTGGCCTTGGTGCAGTCGGTGGGCGCGTAGTTGACGTCGAGCTGGGCGCCGGTCTCGCTGAGGACCATGGAGAGCCGGAAGCGGTGGAACGGCGCGATGTTGTCGCCGATCGCGTCGACGCGGTTGGCGAGCTGCTCGCCGAACAGGTCGACGGAGGGCAGCTTGATCGCGGTCGTGCCGGCGCGGCCCTCGTGCTCGATCTTCGACAGCCACAGCGTCTTGGAGTCGTCACCGTTGTCGGTGAACAGGTGCGTCAGGATCCAGGCGTCCACGTCCTGGTAGGTCGTGGCGTCCTTGCGCATCTGGGTGACGACCGAGGTCAGCCGCTTGGTGGTGAAGAAGGTCTGCACCGGCGAGGTGCACTTCGTGCTCGCCTTGCACTCCTGGTCGACCGGGACGTCCGGCCAGTTGGCCGCGTTCGCCTTGGTGCGCTTGCTCTCCGCGCAGTCGAAGTCGGCGGTGGGCAGGCAGCGCTCGGCGGTGTTGAACACGATCCGGGCCGGGGCCTTGGCCGCGTAGACCTGGCCGTCGCGCTGGCCGTAGTCGATGCGCTTGAGGTAGCCGCCGCGGTGGTACGCGGTGCCGTTGACGTCCGTCTTGCCGTTCAGCGCGTAGTAGTTGGTCTCGCGGTCGTAGAAGTAGGACATCACGTTGCCGTGGGTGTCCTTGACGTAGTCCAGGCTCCAGCGCCAGGCCTGCTGGCAGTACGCGCTGGTGAACGTGGCGTTGTAGCAGGGCTCGCCGGAGTCGTCGCCGAAGACCGGCGCGGTCCAGGTGGAGTTGGTCTCCTCGTTGCCCGTGGCCCAGCCCGGCAGGCGGTTCTGGCCGAAGTAGTACTCGGTGCCGTCCGAGGTGGTGATGCGCCAGTACTCGCCGTCGTTGTCGCCGTTGGTGGCGCCGGTCAGCTTCTCGACCTTGCTGCCGTCGTCGGACGACATGTGCCACTTGCCGGTGGTGTCGTCCTTGACCAGCTCACCGGCGGAGCCGTTGAGCATGACCGTGGCGTTCTCGAACGCCCAGCACTGCTCGCCGGAGTTGTCGTGGCCGTCGTCGGAGCACGGCTTGTAGCGGCGCTCGATGTAGCCGGGGTCGTAGGAGAAGCCCTCGCCGATCCACGAGCCCTGGTTGTTGGTGGCCGAGGTGCGGCCGTCCGCCGACTGGGAGGAGTAGCCGAGGCCGACGGTCGGCGTCAGGCCGCCCGGGGTCGGCACGGACCTGAAGGGATAGTTCCAGTTGAAGGAGCCGGAGGAGGTGGCGACGCTCCAGCTGGCGGACGGCGCGAGGGCCGTGGCCTTGTAGGTGCCCTGGGCGCTGGAGGGGCCCGCCGCGACGGCGACCAGCGAGGTCGCCTCGGCGGCCATGGTGGAGACGCCCTCGGCCGGGGCCGGAGCCGCGGTCACGTCGGCGGAGACGGTGCCCGCCTCCACGTCGTTGACCGTGGGCAGCACCCTGGGCTGCTCCGGGCACTCCTTGCTGCCGGGCACGGCGACCGTGGCGCAGGAGGGGAGCTGCACGAGCTGGAGGCGCGAGCCGTAGGAGCCGCCGAAGCCCTCGGCGAACTCCGAGTAGTCGACGGTCAGGCGGACCTTGGCCGCCTTGGCCGCGCCGTCGGCACGCTCGACACCGAGGAGGACACCGGCGCCTAGCTGCCCGGCCCGCTTCGGGTCGAGGACGTCGACGCGGACCTTGCCGGCCGCCGTCGCCGCCTTGGCCTGCGCCGGCGCCTTCGCCCTGCCGACCTTGACCGGCAGCCCGCCGGCCTCGGTCGCGGCGGCCGCGCCGACGGCCATCTCGGCGCCGCCCTGCTTCGGCCACACCGCCTTGTCGAGACCCTTGACCGCGGCCTTGCGCGCCGGATCGGAGGGACGCTTCTTCGCTTTGGCGTCGGATCCCTCGGCGGGATCGCCGTCGTCCTGGACACCGGGGCGGCTGGTGCGGCCCCGGTCCCCGTTGTCGAGCACCACTGCCTGGACCGAGGAGGCGGACAACGCGAGGGAGAGTCCCATCACTGTCGCCACCAGCGTCTGTCTGGGCATGCGGCGGCTCAGTGAGCGGCCACGGAAGAACATCTGCCAACTTCCTGATCGTAGGAACGAGAGAAGGAGAAGTGGTGCGCAGGACAGGTGTGGCGGGGCGCGGGGGGGCCCGCCCACCACACTTATGTTTTTCCCGCACAAGTAGGGGTACGCCGGCAGCGCGGCCCACATCTGCGCCCCCCCCCCGGCCGCCGCGCCCCGGGGGAACCCCCC
>NZ_JBIVKQ010000005.1:294907-342072 GCF_044750845.1 Streptomyces sp. NPDC088766
GGGGGGGGGGGGGGCGCGGGGGCGGCCCCCGCAACAAAACCCCAAAATGGGGGCGGGGGGGGGGGGGTCTTGGTGGGGGGGGGGGGGGGGCGGGGGGGGGGGGGCCGGGGGCGCCCCGCCACACCTCAGTTCTGATGGACCGTCACATGTCGGTCACGGCCGTCAGCGCGGCCATCTGCTGCACCGCGACCGGATCGGCCGCGCCGCTGTAGACCCGCACCTCGTCGATCGCGCCGGCGAAGTACTCGCTCGCCCCGCGCAGCGAACGGCCCACCTGGAGACCGCCGGTGGCGGACCACAGGGTGTTGTCCGTGCCGTAGGCGCCGGCGACGAGCTGGCCCTCGACGTAGAGGCGGATCGAGTTGGCGAAGGCGTCGTAGACGACCGCGAGGTGCTGGCCGGAGCCGCCGGTGTCGGGGAGTTCCTGGTCGTCGGTGAAGGTGACGACCGAGGGGGCGGCCACGTCCGTCTTGGCCACCGCCAGCTCCCACTGCCCGGTGGTCGCCTGGTAGCGGACCTGGACGCGGTTGGCGTTGGCGCCCGGCAGGGACAGCACCGTCTGCGACTTCTCCGGGTCCAGCGAGGTGAGCTGGGCGCGGGCGGTCACGGTGAAGCTGCCGGCGCCGGTGACCGGGGCGGTGGCGGTGGACGCGTAGTCGCCGTCGCCGTCCAGGACGAGGTTGCCGTCGCCGACCAGGGCGGCGGTGTCGAACAGCGGGTCGGCCGGGCGGTAGATGGAGGCGTTGCCCGCGAGGGTCAGCGCCTGGCCGCCGCCGGTCTCGGCCACCGAGCCGTTGGTGGCCTGGTCCAGCTGCCAGTAGGCCTTGCGCACCGGCATGATCGTCATCAGCTCGGCGACCTGGGCCGCCGGCAGGACCCGGTCGAAGACGCGGATCTCGGCGAGGTCACCGGTGAAGTGGTCGCGGTAGCCGCTCTTGGCCGTCGAGCGGCCGATCTGCAGCGGTCCGTACGACTTCCAGGTGGAGCGCCGGGTGGCCGATCCCTTCAGGTCCTTGTTGATGTAGAGCTGGAGCTGGGGGCCGCCGCTCTTCTGCGCGTCGTACACGCCGGTCAGCAGGACCCACTGGTCCTTGACCACGGTGATGCCGGTGGAGACGGCCTTCCACTCGCCGAGCGAGTCCACGTCGTTGACCGGGACGGAGAACTTCCAGGTCTTCGCGGTGGCGTCGTAGCCGAGGGTGAAGCCGGGCTCGCCGGTGCCGTCCTGGCTGACGACCGTCATGTCCTTGTCCAGGGCGGTGGGCCGCACCCACGCGCTGACGCTGAAGCTCTTGGCGGTGTCCAGCACCGTCTCGCCGGCGTCGAGGTAGGACTCGGCACTGCCGTCGAAGCGGGCCGCCTTGTCGACCTTGCCGCCGGGGCCGTCCGCGCCGAAGGCGACGGCGGTGCCGGCGGTCGCCGAGAACTCGCCGCTCTCGTCGTGCGCCTCGGTGTCACCGGCCTGGTCGGCGAGGTTCCACTGGGCGACGACCGGCTTGCCCTCGCTCACCAGGAAGTCGTACGGCGTGCTGCTGGCGTGCGCCGCCTTGTCGATGGCGACCACTTCCAGCACCTGGCGTCCGGACCGGGTCGGCATCCACTGGAGGGAGACCGAACCGCCCGGCGAGGCCGGGGTGAGGGTGGTCATCGCCGCGCCGTTGAAGGAGTACTGGTACTTGACGACGTCGTTGTCCGGGATGGAGTCGTTCGGGTTCGGCGAGAAGGTGAAGGTGCCGTAGGTGCCCACGCCGTCGTGGTAGACGGTGTCGGACGGGTACTGCTTGGACAGCACGAGCGGCTTGCCGGGCCAGGTCTTGTCGTAGACGAACTCGCAGCGCTGCGGGGTGTCGCCCTCCGAGCTCCACGGGCCGTAGCCGTCACCGTCGTACGCCCGCGCGCTCCAGTAGATGGGGGTGTTCTGCGGGATGATCGACTTGACGGTGTGCTCGAACTTCGTGCTGGTCGTCGGGGAGAGCCAGTCCCGGGTGGTGTAGGTGTAGGAGCCGGGCGTGGCCCCGCCCCACTCCACCTTGAACTCGACCTTCACCTTGTCGGTCTGGCCGTTGCCGTGGTCCGGGTCGCTGGCGATGGCCCGGAGCTTCGGCGGCACGTCGGTGGTGGGACGGCTCGCGCCCCACTTGCACACCCCGCCCGGGTCCGAGGACATGTCCGAGGTCTTGATCTGCCGCGGCAGGTTGTTGTACTTGATCGACAGGTAGGCGTTGCCGCAGATCCGCTTCCACTCCGCGAAGCGGGACTCGTCGGCCGCGCGCAGGCCCAGCGTCATCGCGTTCCAGCCGCCCGCGGCGGCCGTCTTGACCTCGGTGGTCAGCTCGCCGGTCGCGCCGCTCTCGAAGTGCAGGTTGGCCTGGCTGGAGCAGGAGGTCGGGGAGATCGCCTTGTCGACGGTCTGGAGGTAGTCGTCCCAGTCGTCCGAGGTGTTGGACCAGTTGCTGGACGAGGTGAGGCTGTAGTTGGCGCCGCCGATCCGGTAGAGCTGGATGGGTTCGGCGGTCGGGGAGGCACTGTAGATGTGCTCGACACGGGCGGAGAAGGTCGCGCCCAGGATCTGCTTCCCCTTGTAGAAGGAGAGCGGCATCGTGAACATGACGCGCCGGGTGCCGACACCGTTGCAGGAGACCGGGTTGTAGTCGGTGGGGCACTTGCCGACGCCCGCGCTGCCCGAGTACTTCCAGTCCTGCTCACTGGGCATCCCGGACATGACGCCGGTCCAGGAGGTGCGCGAGGTGGTGCGCTGGATCGGGTCGATGACGACGGGGAAGACGGTGTCCTCGCCCTTGAGGAGCTTCTGGTCGGGGACCAGGCTCAGCTTGTCCTTGCCGACCTCGACGCCCAGCGGGGCGACGCGGCCACCGCCGCCGGGGCCTTCGAGGGCGGGCTCGGGGGCGGCCTGCGGGCCGGGGGCGGCGGTGGGAGTCGCGGCAGCGGTGGCAGCGGTGGAGGAGGCTGCCGAAGCGGCCGCCGCCGCGCCCGCCGTCGCCGACCTCAGCGCCTTGGCGACCGCCTTCGGGCCCTGCTTGCGCGCCGCGCTCTCCTTGACGGCCGCCGAGTCCCACATGGCCGGCTTCCCGGCCTGGAAGACGGTGCCGCCGACGACGGCGTCCTCGGCGAGGATGGCTCCGGTGGCGTCCTCCGCGACCTTCAGGCCGTCGGTGGTCATGCCGAGGTCGAGCCGGGCCAGCCGGGGGTCGGCCGCGGCCTCGGGCGTCTTGACGACGATCAGGTGGCCGAAGCCGTCCGCCTCCGCCCGTACGGTGAGGTCGACGCCGGGCAGCACCTCGGCGTAGGTGGCGGTGTCGCCGTCGACGCGGGGCGCGGGCAGCTTGCCGTACGGCCAGGTCAGGGCGAACTCGCGGCCCGCGCGCCGCATCGTGACGAAGGGCTTGCCCGCCTGTCCGGCGGAGAAGGCCAGGTCGACGGTGGCGGCCTTCGGACCCCAGGTGCCGTCGGCGTGCCTGACGAGCGTGGGGTCGACGGAGACCCACTTGCCGCCCTGGACGGTGCGGACGGGCTCGGTGTACTCGCGGGCGGTGAAGGTGCCGTCGGGCTCGGCGAAGATCTCCCTGCGCTCGGTGCGCATCCCGACGACCTCGGCCCGCTTGCCGCTGTCCTTCGCGGAGGCCATGGCCTGCTGCTCGGTGACCAGCGGCTGGTCGGCCGAGACGGGGGCGGGGCCCCGGTCCGGTCCGCCGCCGTTCGGGAGCGCCGCGGCGCCGGCCACCACGGCGCCGGTGACGGCCGCCGCGACGGCGGCGCGCAGCGCGAGGCCGCGCCGTATCGGTCTGGGTCTTTCTGCGGACACGCGTCCACTCTCCCGTCGGTTCATGTCTGTCTGGGAAGTCGAGGGGCCGCGGGCACGGGTTGGGCGCGCCGGACCCTCGGTCCGCGGGCCGTCACCGGAGCGTCGCCACGAGAGGGGACGCCGTCTCCCCGGGCCCGGCATCTGCGCGCCGGCCCGTTGACACGGGAGGCCGTGCGCGGTTCGTCGAGGTGGGTGGTGACGCGGTGGCCGGCCGGTTCCGGGCCGGCCACCGCGCGGGCGTCGTCAGCGGACGGTCGTCCCGAACGCCACGCCGGTCGCGGGCAGGCCGCCCTCGCCCGGCTTGATCGTCACCGTCGGTGCGCCGCCGGACGCCACGTTCCACGGGAAGCCGTGGACCGCGCGGGCCTCGGCGGGGCCGTAGGGCATGCCGACGTAGAGCAGCGCGGGGGTGGCGGCCAGCGAGAGGCCGGCGAGCTGGCGCGGGGCCGGGGTGCCCGGAATGCCGTAGCCGGGGTCGATCCACTGGTCGGAGGCGCCGGGCGCGCCGACCAGCGGGACGATCTGGACGCCGCCCTTCTCCGGGTGCTCCTCGGACGACTCCTCACCCGGCACGCCGATGGCGAGGCGGGTGGTGGTGGCCGTGGAGGTGGCGTTCGGCGAGGTGTTGACGGCGGCGAGCCGCTTGCCGAAGAAGTCGCCGGCCTCGGCCTCCTGGTCCACGTCGGCGGTGTTCTGGTCGATCCAGGCGACCTCCGTGAAGGTGCCGGTGGCCGTCAGCCGGAAGACCTGGACGGCCCCCGCGTCGACGGTCGTCGACAGGTCCTCGCCGGGGACGCCGACCGCGAGCAGCGACTCGGTGGTGGAGGTGGCGCCGGAGGGCCGGTAGGGGACCATGGCGAGCGCGGAGCCGAACTGGTCTCCGACCTCCTCGGCGCCGCTGATCGCGTCCTGGTCCTGGGCCAGTCCCCCGAGCGGCTTGGGGTAGCCGGAGGTGAGCGTGTGGTTGAACCAGGCGACACCGCCGGCGAAGGTGGTGGTGTCGAGCGCCTCACCGGGTGTGCCGACGGCGAAGTGCGTCGGGGTCGCGGCGAGCGCGGAGCCGAAGCGGTCGTCCTTCTCCGCCACGCCCGCCACGGCGCCGGCGGCCTCGGTGTCCTGGTGGGTGAAGGTGGCCGTCAGGGCGGTGCCGCCCACGTAGTAGAAGCCGCCCGCGTCCTCGACGGTGCCGATGGACTCGCCCGGGTCGCCGATCAGCAGGTACGGCGTGCCGGCCGAGGTCTTGCCGGCCGCGAGCGCGTAGCCGACCCAGTCCTCGGCCTCCGGGGCTCCGCCCAGTGGCTTGTCGGTGCCCTGGTACAGCTCCTTCACGGCCTTGCCGCCGGCGTTGAGGCCGCTCGTGGAGCCGTAGACGATGTGCACGAACCCGGAGTCGGGCGCGGTGCCGATGTCCTCGTAGGGGGCGCCGATCACCAGGTCGCTGCACCCGTCGAGGTCGGCGTCGTAGACGGCCAGCGCGTAGCCGTACTGGTCGCCGGCCTCGGGCGCGCCCGGCACGTCGTCGGGCGCCTGCGAGAGGGTGAGTGTGCCCTTTCCGCCGCCGTAGACGACGTGCACCTCACCCGCCTCGGGCACCCCGTTGACGGTCGCCTCCGGATCGGCGATCGCCGTGTCGCGGACGCCGTCGCCGTTGAAGTCCGAGTCGACACCCGAGGGACACGCGACCGCGGCCGCGGCCGGTGTGCCACCGGCGCCGAGACCCCAGGCCAGCAGTGCCCCCGTCATGACCGCGGCAGCGCTGTGCCGCCATCTTCTTCCCCCGGTTAACACAGCCCTGCCCCCATAGATAAAGAGACTTTAAGTAAAACGCCACCGGATCATCGCTTCGAGTGACGTGCTCATGCAATAGGTCACTTGATCACCAGAACATGACAAGAATCACAGGAAAAACACACCGGCTTCACGGCTCCGGCCTGTGCGGGGACCACGGCCGGCCGCCCCTGCGGGGGACGGGCCGATCCCCGTATGCTCGCCCGGACGTCAGACACCGGAAGGCATCGAAGTGAACTACAGGGTCCAGCCCAGCGCTCAGGTCGACGACACCGCCGAGATCGGCGCCGGCAGCAGCGTCTGGGATCTGGCGCAGGTCCGCGAGGGCGCCCGCCTCGGCGAGGGCTGCGTGATCGGCCGCGGCGCCTACGTCGGCACGGGCGTACGCATGGGCGACAACTGCAAGCTCCAGAACTACGCACTGGTGTACGAACCGGCCGAACTGGGCGACGGTGTCTTCATCGGCCCCGCCGTGGTCCTCACCAACGACCACAACCCCCGTTCCGTGGACCCCGAGGGCAAGCAGAAGCGCGGCGGCGACTGGGAGGCCGTCGGCGTGAAGATCGCCGACGGCGCCTCCATCGGCGCCCGGTCGGTGTGCGTCGCCCCGATCGAGATCGGCCGCTGGGCCATGGTCGCGGCCGGTGCCGTCGTCACCAAGGACGTCCCCGACTTCGCGCTGGTCGTCGGCGTCCCGGCCCGTCGGATCGGCTGGGTCGGCCACGAGGGCGTCCGGCTGGTCCCGCGCGAGGACCGGCCCGGCGTGTGGGAGTGCCCGAAGTCCGGCCGCCTGTACCGGGAAACGGCCGAGGGGACACTCACCGAGTCGGAGTGAGCCGAGCAGCACCAGGAGGGTGGGAACCGGCCCGGGGCACCCCGGGCCGCCCGGTCCTCCAGCCCGTGACGGCCCCCGGACCACGCGGCGGGGCGCCCAGGACACACAACGAGGACGACACATGTCTCAGACCGACGTCAAGGTTCCGGCACCGCAGGACGCGGCCGGCACCGAGGACGCGCCCGAGCCCGCGCCGCCCGCGCCCGCACGGGCCCCGCGGCTCTACGCACTGGACGCGCTGCGCGTCGTGGCGGCGCTCTCCGTGCTGCTCTTCCACTTCACCGGCGTGGACGCGGCGACCAAGGCCAACTGGGGCATCAACCCGAAGGCACTGTTCCCGTCGATCTTCCCGTACACCTCCTACGGCTCGTACGGCGTCCAGCTGTTCTTCATCATCAGCGGCTTCGTCATCTGCCTGTCCGCCTGGGGCCGCACCCCGGGCCAGTTCGTCCAGGCCCGCTTCCTGCGCCTCTTCCCCGCCTACTGGTTCTCGGTCGTCGTCGCCGTCCTGGTCTGGCGCGGGCTGCCCGACGGCGAGCGCAAGGCGCCGAGCTTCAGCGAGTCGCTGACCAACCTCACCATGGTCCAGGCGCCGCTCTCCGCCCGGCACCTGGTCGGCGCCTACTGGACGCTGTGGGTGGAACTCACCTTCTACCTCATCTTCCTGGTGGTGCTCTGGAAGGGGCTGGACTACGTCCGGGTCTCCGTCTTCTGCTGGCTGTGGCTGCTCGCGAGCGTCCTGGTGCAGAAGGAGGAGATCCCGCTGGTCGGCATCTTCGCCCAGCCGCTGAACACCGCGCTGTTCGTCTCCGGCATCGCGATGTACCTGATGTACCGGTTCGGCCCCGACCTCAAGCTGTGGGGCCTGCTCGCCGCGGGCTGGCTGGTCATGCAGGGCGACCTCATCCAGCACGCCGACCACGTGCGCGACGACCAGGGCATGGACCGCTCGCCGTACGTCGCCCTCGCCCTGGTCACCGTCTTCTACCTGATCGTCCTCGCCGTCGCCCTGCACAAGTTCGACCGGCTCGAATGGAAGTGGCTGACCACGGCCGGCGCCCTGGTGTACCCGCTCTACCTGCTCCACGAGGAACTGGGCTGGGCCATGATCCGCAAGCTGTACGGCGGCGGCCACCTGGGCGCGTGGGCCACGCTGGCCACCACCACGGCCGTGCTGGTCGTGCTGGCGTGGCTCGTCCACCGGTTCGTGGAGAAGCCGTCCCAGCGGTGGCTGCGCAACCGCCTGGCCAAGGAGTCAGGCCGGCACACGGCTGCGGCGCGCAACTGATCCGGAAACGACAAAGGGCCCGGCGCCACCTGCTGGTGGCGCCGGGCCCTCTCGTCGTTCCGAGGATCCGGACGGGTCCGGCCGGACGTGTCAGCCGCCGATGACGACCCGCCGGACGCCCTTCCAGGCCTGCGGGTCGGTCGTACGGCGACCGTCGACGAGGACCGTGACGTCCGGCAGGTCGGCCGGCGTCAGGGAGCGGTACTCGGCGTGGTCGGCCTGCAGGATCGCGGCCGTGACCTTCTCGCCCGCGTGCGGGGTGAGACCGTGCGCCGCGAGCTCCTCGGCCGTGTACATCGGGTCCGAGACGAACGGGACGGCGCCGCGCGCCTTCAGCGCCTCGACGGTCGGGAACACGCCCGAGAACGCGGTCTCCTTCACGCCACCGCGGTAGGCGGCGCCCAGCACGAGCACGTTCACCCCGGTCAGGTCGCCGTAGGCGGCGGCCAGCAGGTCCACGGCGTACTCCGGCATCGCCGCGTTCGCCTCACGCGCGGAACGCACGACGGTCGCCGCCGGGTCGTTCCACAGGTACATCCGCGGGTAGATCGGGATGCAGTGGCCGCCGACGGCGATGCCGGGCTGGTGGATGTGGCTGTACGGCTGCGAGTTGCAGGCCTCGATGACCTTCTTGACGTCGATGCCGTTGCTGTCGGCGAAGCGCGCGAACTGGTTCGCCAGACCGATGTTGACGTCCCGGTAGGTGGTCTCGGCGAGCTTGGCCAGCTCGGAGGCCTCCGCGGTGCCCAGGTCCCACACGCCGTTGGCCTGCGGCAGGTCGGCACGCTCGTCGAAGTCGAGGACCTGCTCGTAGAACTCCACACCGCGGGCCGTCGACGCCTCGTCTATGCCGCCGACCAGCTTCGGGTAGCGGCGCAGGTCCGCGAAGACCCGGCCGGTCAGGACGCGCTCCGGGGAGAACACCAGGTGGAAGTCCTCACCCGCGGTCAGGCCGGAGCCCTCGGCCAGCATCGGCGCCCAGCGGGTGCGCGTGGTGCCGACCGGCAGCGTGGTCTCGTACGAGACGAGCGTGCCCGGCTTCAGCCCCTGGGCGATGGCCTTCGTCGCCGAGTCCATCCAGCCGAAGTCCGGCACGCCCTCGGCGTCGACGAACAGCGGCACGACCACGACGACGGCCTCGCTCTCGGCGACCGCGGACGCGGTGTCCGTCGTCGCGCTCAGCAGCCCGGCGTCGACGGCCTGCTTCAGCTTGACGTCGAGGTCGTGCTCACCGGGGAAGGGCTCGACGCCGGCGTTGACCAGCTCGACGACCTTCTCGTTGACGTCCGCGCCGATGACCCGGTGGCCCTTGGACGCGAACTGCACGGCCAGCGGAAGCCCGATCTTGCCGAGCGCTACTACACAGATGTTCATGGACGGTGGCTACTTCCTTCTGGAACCCGTTCGGCTTCAGGAACCGTTCGACTTCGACTTCTTGGAACCGTTCGACTTCGAGCCGACGGAGCGGGACTTCACCTTCCGCGCCAGACGCCCGAGCGCCCGCCGCACCAAAGTCCTCTTCGGGGGATACAGCTGGGCCGTGTCGATCACCACACGCCCCTTGTCGTTCACGATGGCAGACGCGCGGTACGGATCGTCGTCCCGGCCCCATCGCCGGGCGAGCGGCATGGGCAGTCCCGCACCGCGCACCGGGATCTCGTACGTCCGGCCGGCGAGGTCCAGGTACACCCGGACGCCCCGCTTGGCGGTGACGTACTCCAGCGGCACCCGGGCGTGCAGCACGCTGGCCGCGCCGTCCCGGGCCGGCTCCACCCGCATCTCACCGACCGGCGCGGGCAGCGCGTGCCCCGCCTTGAGCCGGCGCGCGCCCGGCTTGTCGGCCGACTTGGGCATGGCGCCCTCGGCGAGCCGCAGCACCGCCCCCGCACCGTCCGGCCGCCCGGTCACGGGTACCCGTACGGACGCCGTGTAGGCGAGCCGGTCGCCCTGCTGCTCCCAGTCGGAGGCGAGCAGCTCGGTGCCCTGGGCCAGGCGGCCCGGGACCGACTCCCCGATCAGCTCGTAGACACGGTCGGGGAGCCCGAGGAGCGGGTCGCGGAAGCCGGGGTAGCGGGCGTAGGCCCGGCCGTCCTCGACGACGAACGGCGGCGCCCCGTGTTCCTGCTCGGCGCTGATCGCCTCGGACAGCGCGTCGACCGCCCCCGCATGGGCCAGGGCGATGCGCACCCGGCGCTTGACGTCCATGGCGTCGCGGATGCCGTCGGTGAAGTAGGTGTCGGCGAGCCGCGCGATACCCGCGCAGAGCTGCCGCTGCAGCTCGCGGTCCAGGCCGGGGAAGTCGTCCTGGACGAGCTTGGCCAGCTCCCAGGTGAAGTGCCGGCGCAGGACGGCGTCGCGCTCGGGGCCCGCCCCGATGAGCCCGGCGGTGAAGTCCATGATCTCCGCGGCGGCCCGCAGCCGCGCCAGGTGGTCGGCGCGGTAGGTGATGTTGCTGGCGTCGCCGCGCTTGACCGCGAAGTAGCAGATGTAGTCGGCCACCACCGAGATCTTCCGGGCGCGCACGCACGCCTCGATGGTGAACGGCTGGTCGCTGCCCACGGGCAGGTGCTCCGGGAAGCGCAGCTTGTGCTTCTCGACGAGGTCCCGGCGGAACAGCTTGGTGTTGGCGAGGGTGAACGGCAGCGCGGAGTCGTACAGGCTGACGTCCGGGTCGTTCTCCTTGTACAGCGCCTGGTGGACGTACCGGCCGTTGGTGCCGACCATCTTGCCGACCACGACGTCCGAATCGTTGCGGTCGGCGCACTTCACCATGCGCTCCAGCGCTTCCTCGCCGAGGTAGTCGTCGGAGCCTATGAAGTACACGTACCGCCCGGTGGCCACCTCCAGCGCCCTGTTGCTGGGCGCGGCCGGGCCACCGGAGTTGGGCTGGTGGAGCACCTTGACGGTGTCCGGGTACAGCGCCGCGAACCGGTCGAGTTCGCGGCCGCTGTCGTCGGTGGAGCCGTCGTCGACGGCGACGATCTCCAGCCGGTCACGCCCGATGCTCTGCCCGACGAGGGAGTTCAGGCACTCCGTCAGGTACGGCATCGTGTTGTAGACGGCGACGACGACAGTGACGTCGGGAACGGCCCCGTTCATGAACCCGCCTTCGAGGATCTGGAGACCAACCGGGTGTACAGCCCGTCCAGCACCTCGGCCTGCGCCTCCCAGGTCCAGGTGTCGAGCAGCCCGGGCTTGTCGTAGGCGGCCGTGTACCTCTCCGGGTCGGCCAGTACGGCCTTGATGGCGCGGGCGAGATCGTCGACGTCCTCGGCCCGGCAGACCTCGCCCTGTCCGGTGGAGCGGGTCACCTCGGACATGGTCCTCACATCGCTGACCACCAGCGGCAGCCGCGCGTGGGAGTACTCGAAGAACTTCGTGATCAGGGCGATCTCGTGGTTCGGCCAGTGGTGGATCGGGATGCAGCCGACGTTCGCCGCGGCCAGGAAGCGGACCACCTGCCAGTGCTTGACGTACGGCACGGCGTGCAGCCGGTCGCCCACCCCGAGTTCCTGCGCACGGCGCAGCAGACCCTGTATGTAGCCGGCGGCCGGTGCCGGGACGACGAACGCCATGTGGACGCCGTCCAGCTTCGGCAGGGCCTCCACCATGTCCCCGAGGCCGCGCTGCGGGCCGGGCGAGCCGCTGTAGACGACCAGCGGGACGTCCGGTCCGATGCCGCACAGGGCGCGCAGGTCCGGCTCCGGCTCGGCGTCGTCGTCGTCGAGCACCGGGTCCCGCTCGACGGGCCGGTCGGGAGCGTTGAGGACCACGGTCGGCTGTTCCTTGAGACCGTGGCGCTCCACCAGCAGGTCGGCCAGGCCCTCGGAGACGGTGACCACGGCGTCGGCGAACGGGGCGTACTCGCTCTCGTGCGCGGTGTTGCCGGGAATCCAGTGGGCGTTGTCCTCCCAGGGGCGCACCCCGGGCAGGAACTCGTGGGCGTCCCACACCAGCTTGACCGACCGGCCGGCGGCACGGGCCCGCACCGCGGCACGGGCGCCGACTCCGAGCATCCGGAAGTCGTTGGCGTGGATGAGATCGGGCTTGAGGGCGTCGATCTCCTTGCCGTAGGTCAGCTCGTAGTCCCACAGCACGGGCTCCAGGCGACGCCAGGCACGCCTGCCCTTGGCCGCCTTCCACAGGGCCGTGAAGGCGCGGTCCACGGGCCCGCGCAGAGCACGGCCCGCCTTCTGCGCCTGGCTGCTCTGGCGGGCCCGGAACTCGATCCACTTCTGCAGGAACCGGGAGACCGGTCCGGCCACCACGAGGCGCAGCTTCTCGACCCGGCGGAACAGCGGGCTGCCCACGGCCTGCGGTGCCACCTTCAGGGCGGCCCGGCGGGCGGCCAGATCCGCACGCCACGCCTTGGCCCACTGCCGGCGGTAGGCGGCCAGCGGCCCCGGCGGGTAGGCGAGCGGACGGCGCAGCGGCGAGCGGTGCCGCTCGGCGTGCCGCTTGGCCAGCGGCGTCTTCAGCGGCAGCAGCCGCACCTCGGCGTCGCCGAGCTTCCAGGTGCGCCCGTTGCCCGAGCGGACGAGGCCGAGGAGCACCACGTCCCAGCCGGCGGCCGCCGCGGACTCCGCGGCCTTCTGCACGCGCGAGTCGCCGTCGACCTTGTTGTCGACCAGCATGACGACCCGGCCCTTGGTCGGGCGGGGCGCGTCGGTGCGCTGCGCTTCCATGAACAGCCTTTCTGAACCGGTCACTTCAGGAAATCGCTCAGGACCTGGGCGGTCCATGTGCCGTCGTGGTAGGTGCGGGCGAACTCGAGGGACTGCCGGCCGATCCGGGCCGTGCCCTCGGGGTCGCCGACGAGGCCTTCCAGCACCTCGCGGAGGGTCTCGGGGGTGGCGCTGACGATGGGCAGGGCGCCGTCCGTGGCGAGCTTCACGCTGTCGCTGATGTAGGCGACGACGGGCTTGCCTGCCGCCATCGCCTCCACGGCGAAGGTGCCGTAACTACCGGTGGTGAACTGGTCGAGCACGAGGTCGCAGCTCTGCACCAGCTCGCGCATCTCGGCCCACGGGATGCCCTCGGCGAGCCGGAACTCGATGACGCCCTTGTCGTGCAGCTCGGTGAGGACCGGCATGATCCGGTCGGTGCCCTTGGTCCACCGCTTCGACGGGGCGTGCAGCACCAGCGGCCGCTTGCGCTCCATGACCGGGCGGTCGGTGGCCCACTTGTCGATGTCCACGACCAGCGGCAGCCACTTCGCCGTCGGGAGGTCCTCCAGGAGGTCGGGCGTGGTGACGTAGAGCGGCAGTCCGGCCTCGGCCGCGATCCGCTTGTTCACCTCGGCCTTGGCCTGGAGCTTCTTCGCGATGCCGTCGGGGGCGTCGTGGAACAGCGAGAAGGGGTGGCGCGCCATGTGGTGGGCGGGGTGGCGGATCTCGCTGCCGTGGGCGAGCAGCGCCACCTTGATCCTGGCCTGCTTCAGGGCGTCCAGGTCACCGGCGATGCTGGTGCCGTTGAGGTGCCCGAACACGGGCATGAAGGCGTCGACCAGCAGATGGGTGAAGCGGCCGATGACCCGCTCCATCTGCTGGACCTGCACGTCGAGGTCGCGCAGCCGGTCCGCGTCCACGTACACGTCGGCCGGGTAGTCGAAGGACTCCGGCCGCTTGTTCATGACGACCTCGGCGGACACGTCCGGGTTGCGGCGCGTGACAGCCTGCGCGAACGCGGCGCCCTGGCCCGCGTAGTTGGCGGGGCCGAGGCCGAGGCGGACCCGGGTGTCGCGGAGCTTGCGCCACAGCGGACGGCCGTCGGCGTCGGTGTTGTCCGCCGTCCGTACCGCCTCCGGGGTCTCCTGGACCGTCCAGGACACGTCGGGCCGGGGGCCCGGCGGGGTCTTCCTCGACAGCTCCCGGTACAGCTGCAGCAGCTTGCCGCTCTGCGCCTCCCAGGACAGGTCGGTGAGGACGTCCTCGGTGATCGCGTCGGCGAGCTTGCCGCGGTTCTCCATGGCCCGCGCGGCGGCTTCGGCGAACGTCTTGGGGTCGTCCCACGTCCACACCTCGCCGAGGCCGTGCTGCTCCACGTACGCCTTGATGACCTTGACGTCGCTGGTGACCAGCGGCAGCCCGGCCTGGAGGTACTCGGAGACCTTCGTCGGCAGCGACACCTCGCAGTTGGGGACGCGCCGGAAGGGGGTGAGGCCGAGGTCGGCGGAGGAGAGGTAGTCGGCGACCTCGTGCTGCGGCACGTACGGCACCAGGTGGATCCGGTCGCGCACGCCCAGCGTCTCGGCCCGCGTGAGGAGTTGCTCCAGAAGGGGCGTCATCCGGCCGTGCACGAGGGCGAGATGGAAGCCGGGCAGTTGCGGCAGACCGTCGATGACGGCGTCCACGCCGCGCTCCGGACCGATCCAGCCCGAGTAGACCATCAGCGGGACCTCGGGACCCAGACCGCAGGCCGCACGCACCGACGAGGCGGCCGTGCCGCCCCCGATCACCTCACGGACCGGCGCGTTGCCGACCACCAGCGGCGCCTTCGCCAGCCCGTGGTCGTTCTTCAGCAGTTCCGCCATCTGGCTGGAGACGGTGACGACGGCGTCGGCCCGGCCGATGAACTCGGCCTCCACCGCGGGCAGCGCGTACGCCTGGCGGGGGTGCGGCCACTCCACGCCCTTGACGTACTCGTGCGCGTCGTACAGCCAGGCGCACTTGCGGCCCCGGGCGCGCAGCCGGGCGGCGCTGAGGGCGGCCGTCGCGATCATCGTCACGTCGTTGGCGTGGATGACGTCCGGCTCGAGTTCCTCGATCACCGGGCCGAAGGCGAGGTCGAGGTCGACCACCTGCGGCCAGTCGATCCGCCAGTCCCTGGCCAGGTCGTCCTTGGACTTGCGCCGCTGCTCCCACTTGAACGCCTGCACCCGGAGCCGGTGGACCGACCGGCGCGCCCGGAGCACCGCCTTGATCGACGTACGGCGCGGAGCGCTCGCCCAGTTGCTCTCGGCCGACTTCTGCCGGACCCAGGCCCGGTACTCCGCGGTGTAACGGTTCAGAGCCGCCTGGTCCGGAAGATGGAACTGGGTGGCCGCGGCCCGCAGGGAGCGCTCCCTGCGCACCTTCACACCGCGCAGGTAGTCCGAACTCACCGGCACCCGGATGACGTCGATCGGTCCCATCTTCGACCGCTGGACACGCTTGGTGTCGCTCCGGCCGATCAGGGTGACGTCCCAGCCGTCTCGGGCCGCGGCGACGGCTGTCTTCTGGACACGGGAGTCACCCGTGATGCCGTTGGCGACGATCACTGCGATCCTCGGCCTGCGGGCAGGGGATTCCATTACGTACTTCCTCCGGGGGTACAGGAGCGCGGCCCCCCCTGTTCCAGGGGGGGCCGGCGGGTGGCAGTGGCGCGCACCGGAAGCTACCGGGCAGCCACGTGCTCGACCGGGTCGATATGGACGGTACCGCCGTTGGTCGCCGAAGCGAGAACCGCCGCCGCGACCTCCACGGTACGCATGCCCTGCCGCAGGGTGCAGATGTCGGCGGGCTCGCCGAGCACCGCGTCCCGGAACAGCTCGTGCTCCACCTGGAGCGGCTCGCGCTTCGGGATGGCGTAGCGGATCATGTCGCCCTCGGAGACACCGCGGAAGGCCTGCAGGGCCTCCCACTCGGTGGTCACCGCCGCGTTGGAGTGGAAGGTCAGGTCGGCGGTGAGGGTGTCGGCGATGAAGCAGCCGCGCTCTCCGGTGACCGAGGTGAACCGCTCCTTGAGCGGGCTCAGCCAGTTGACCAGGTGGTTGACCATGGTGCCGTCGTCCAGGCGGCCGACCGCGGAGACCATGTCCTCGTGCTCACGGCCGCTCTTGGAGACGGTGTGCGCGGCGATGGACACGTACTGACGGCCCGTCACCCAGCCGGTGAGGTCGATGTCGTGCGTGGCCAGGTCCTTGACCACGCCGACGTCGGCGATGCGGTGCGGGAACGGGCCCTGGCGGCGGGTGACGACCTGGTAGACGTCACCCAGTTCGCCGGCCTCCAGACGGGCGCGCAGCGAGCGCAGTGCCGGGTTGCACCGCTCGATGTGACCCACGCCGGCCACCAGGCCGCGCGACTCGAAGGCCTCGACGAGCCGGCGGGCGCCCTCGACGGTGTCGGCGACCGGCTTCTCGATCAGCGCGCAGACGCCGGCCCCGGCGAGCGCCAGACCGACCTCCTCGTGCAGATGGGTGGGGCAGGCCACGACCGCGTAGTCCACCCCGAGGGCGATCAGCTCCTCGACCGTGTTCAGGACCGGCGCACCCTGCGCGGCACCGAACTTGTCGCCCATCGGGTCGACGACGCCGACGAAGTCGACGCCGTCCAGGCCCGCCAGGACACGGGCGTGGTGACGCCCCATCGAGCCGAGGCCGACGAGTCCGGCCCGCAGAGGCTTGGTCACAGCTGCTCTCCCAGCGCGTTCACGGCGGTCACGATGCGCTCCAGGTCCTGCGCCGACAGCGCGGGGTGGACGGGCAGCGAGACGACCTCGGCGGCCGCGCGCTCCGTCTCCGGCAGGTCCCAGGAACGGCCCGCCTTCTGGTCCGGCTCCCAGTACGGCTTGAGCCGGTGGATCGGGGTCGGGTAGTAGACCGCGTTGCCGATGCCGGCCTCGGTCAGCTTGGCCATGGCGGCCTCGCGGTCACCCTGGATGCGCACCGTGTACTGGTGGTACACGTGGCGCGCGCCCTCGGCGACCTCGGGAGCCACCACGTTCGGCGCGGTGATGTGCTCGGTGAGGTAGGTGGCGTTGGCGATGCGCTGCTCGGTCCAGCCGCCGAGCTTGGCGCGCTGCACGCGGCCGATCGCGGCGGACACGTCCGTCATCCGCACGTTGGCGCCGACGATCTCGTTGGCGTACCGCTGCTCCATGCCCTGGTTGCGCAGCAGGCGCAGGGTGCGCGCGACCTCCGCGTCAGCCGTGGAGATCATGCCGCCCTCGAGGCTGTGCATGTTCTTGGTCGGGTAGAAGCTGAAGGTGCCCGCGGAGCCGAACGCACCGACCGGCGTGCCGTGCAGCGCGGCCGAGTGGGCCTGGCAGGCGTCCTCGACGACGGCGAGCCCGTGCGCTTGCGCGATCGCCATGATCCGGTCCATCGCGGCCGGGTGGCCGTAGAGGTGGACGGGCATGACGGCGGCGGTGCGCGGGGTGATCGCCGCCTCGAAGGCGGCCGGGTCCAGACAGAAGGTGTCGGCCTCGATGTCGGCGAAGACCACGTCCGCGCCCACCAGACGCACCGCGTTGGCGGAAGCGGCGAACGAGAACGAGGGGACGACGACCTCGTCGCCCGGACCGATGCCGAGAGCCAGCAGCGTCAGGTGCAGCGCCGAGGTGCCGGAGTTGACGGCCACACAGTGGCGCCCGTCGACCAGCTCCGAGAACTCCTCCTCGAAGGCGGCCACCTCGGGCCCCTGGACGACGCGGCCGCTGCGCAGCACGCGGACCGCGGCCTCGATCTCCTCCTCGCCGATCACAGGCTTGGCGGCCGGTATGAACTCATGGGCGTCGGTCATCGACATCCCCTCCTCTACGGCGACCTCAAAGGCGCGTCGTGCTTCGTCGGGAAGGGGCCGCGTCGAGATCAGCACGGCCGCATCCCTGGGTGTTCACCGCTGCCTGTGGGCGGGCGAACGGCTTGTACACAGGACCCCGCCCCCCGAGGGTTCCTTGCGGGAATACAGCCGTATCCGAGCCGGAGGGCCGGAGGTGCTGGTCGGCTGCGGTCACGGCGGGCATGACTGTCGCCACCGGGACCACGGTTCACGTTACCAGCACGGAGACGGCGATTTTCCCCAGGGTTACCACAGAGAAACCTGTCCTTGAGGTCCACTTCGTCACAAGCGAGAGACAGGTTAGCCCGCGCACGAACGCCGGGCGACGCGGCACGACAGGAGCGGCGGCGGGCACCACCCGGTTGCCACCGGGCGTCACCCGCCGCCGCTGTCCGGCCGGCCGCGGGGCCGGCGGGACGGTCAGTCCTCCGTGGTGGCCGAGACGGACGGCACGGCCTGCTGCGCCGCCGCGGTCGTCGTCTTCGACGCCGCCGACTTCGCCGCCTTCTTGGCCGTCGTCTTCTTGGCCACCGTCTTCTTCGCGGCCGTCTTCTTCGCGACGGTCTTCTTGGTGGCGGCCTTCTTGGCCGTGGCCTTCTTCGCCGTCTTGCGGGCGGCCGTCTTCTTGGCCGGGGCGCCCTCCTCCGACTCCTCGACGGCCTCCGCCGGAGCCTCGGCCGAAACCTCCGCCGGAGCCTCGACCGGGGCCGCCGTGGGAACGTCCACCGAGGCCTCCGCCGCAGCCGACGGCACGACCACGACGGCCGCCTCCTCGGGCGCGGTGGGCGCGGTGGCCTTGCGCACGGCGCGGCGCCGCGGACGGGCCGGGGGCGCGCTCCCGACGACCGGCTCGGCCACGGGCTCCGCGGCCGGCTCGGTGACGGACTCGGCCTGCTCCTCGGCCTGCTCCTCGGTCCGCTCCGCCGGAACCTGCGCGGGCGCCGGCTCGGCGACCGTCACGACGGCGGCTTCCGCTCCGGCGGGCGAACCTGCCGGCGCGGACACCTTGCGCGTGGCCCGCCGACGCGTACGGCCCTTGGGCGCCGCCTCCTCGACGGCGGGTGCCTCCTCGACGGCGGGTGCCTCGGCCACGGCGGCCTCGACCACCGGGTCCTCGACGGCCGTCGGCGCGGCGTGCGCGACGGCGGCCTCGGCCGGCTGCACCGGGCGCTCGGCCTCCGCCTCGGCGGTCACGTCCTGCGCCGTGGGCGCCTCCGCGACCGGCTCGGAAACAGCCCCCCGCTTCGGCGCGCCGCTCCTCGGCGCACCCGCGGGAGCCGAGGCCCGGCGGCTCGACCGGCGACGGCCACGACCGCGGCCGGCGGCGGCCTCCGCCTCGGCGACGCTGCTGTACAGCTCCTCGTCGGGCTCGAACTCGGGCACCTCCAGGGCGACCGGCTCGGCCACCTCGGCGGCGACCTCGGCCGCGCTCTCGGTCTCCTCGCAGGAGCTCACCACGGTCTCGGCGCCGACGGTCTCGTGCTCGTGCTCGTGGGCGTCGCCGCCCCGACCGCGCTTCTTGCTCCGCTTGCCGCCGCCACCGACGGCGGCCGGCTGGTCGAGGTGGACGATCACACCGCGGCCGTTGCAGTGGACGCAGGTCTCGGAGAACGACTCCAGCAGGCCCTGGCCGACCCGCTTGCGGGTCATCTGCACCAGACCCAGCGAGGTCACCTCGGCGACCTGGTGCTTGGTGCGGTCCCGGCCCAGGCACTCCAGCAGGCGCCGCAGCACCAGGTCCCGGTTGGACTCCAGCACCATGTCGATGAAGTCGATCACGATGATGCCGCCGAGGTCGCGCAGCCTGAGCTGACGCACGATCTCCTCGGCCGCCTCCAGGTTGTTCCTGGTGACCGTCTCCTCGAGGTTGCCGCCCTGACCGGTGAACTTGCCGGTGTTGACGTCGACGACGATCATCGCCTCGGTCCGGTCGATCACCAGCGAACCGCCGCTGGGCAGCCAGACCTTGCGGTCCAGCGCCTTGGCGAGCTGCTCGTCGATCCGGTAGGTGGCGAAGACGTCGACCTCGGAGGTCCACTTCGACAGCCGGTCGGCCAGGTCCGGAGCGACGTGGGAGACGTAGCCGTGGATGGTCGACCAGGCCTCGTCGCCACTGACGACGACCTTGGTGAAGTCCTCGTTGAAGATGTCGCGCACGACCCGGACGGTCATGTCCGGCTCGCCGTACAGCAGCGTCGGGGCGTTGCCGCTCTTGGCCTTCTTCTGGATGTCCTCCCACTGCGACTGGAGCCGCTCGACGTCACGGCGCAGCTCGTCCTCGCTCGCGCCCTCGGCGGCGGTGCGCACGATGACGCCCGCGTCCTCGGGGACGATCTTCTTGAGGATGCTCTTCAGCCGGGCCCGCTCGGTGTCGGGCAGCTTGCGGCTGATGCCGGTCATCGAACCCTCGGGCACGTACACGAGGTAGCGGCCCGGCAGGGAGACCTGGCTGGTCAGACGGGCACCCTTGTGGCCGATCGGGTCCTTGGTGACCTGGGTGAGGACCGGCTGGCCGGACTTCAGGGCGGACTCGATGCGGCGCGGCCCGTTGGCCATGCCCAGCGCCTCGAAGTTGACCTCGCCCGCGTACAGGACGGCGTTGCGGCCCTTGCCGATGTCGATGAAGGCGGCCTCCATCGACGGCAGCACGTTCTGGACCTTGCCCAGGTACACGTTGCCGACGTAGGAAGTGGCCTGCTCCTTGTTGACGTAGTGCTCGACGAGCACGCCGTCCTCCAGCACGCCGATCTGCGTGCGGTCGCCGTGCTGGCGGACGACCATCACGCGCTCGACGGCCTCGCGGCGGGCCAGGAACTCGGCCTCGGTGATGATCGGGACGCGGCGGCGGCCCTGCTCACGGCCCTCGCGGCGGCGCTGCTTCTTCGCCTCCAGACGGGTCGAGCCCTTGATGGACTGGACCTCGTCGGACGGCTCGCCGGCCTTGCGCGGCTCGCGGACCTTGACGACGGTGCGCTCCGGATCGCCGGCGCCCGGCTCGGCGTCGGTCGAGGAGTCCCCGGCACGGCGGCGACGACGGCGGCGACGGCGGCTGCCCGCGGTGGAGCCCGTCTCGTCGTCGGCGGGGCCCTCCTCGGCGTCCTCGTCCTCCTGCTCGACGGTGTCCTCGGCGTCCTGCGCGGCCTGCTCGGCGGCCGGCTCCTCGGCGTCGACGTCACTGGAGTCGCCCTCGGCGCTGTCACCGCGACGGCGGCGACGGCCACCCCGGCGGCGACGGCGGCGCGACGCGCCCTCGTCGGTGTCGTCGTCACCCTCGGCGGCCTCGTCGGCCTCCTCCGGCTCCGCCTCGTCCTCGGCGGCGGGCTCGGCGACGAGCTCGGCGGCCCTGACCGGCTCTGCGGGCTCCTCGGCGGGACCGGCGGCCCGGCGCCTGCGGCGGCGCCGCGACCCGGCCTGCTCCTCCACAAGCTCCTCGGCGGCCTCGACCGGCGCCACGGGCTCCTCGACGGGCTCCTCCACCTCGGCGCCGGCAGCAGCGGCCTCGGCGGCGGCGCGCTCGGGCGTCTGGAAGCGCGGCTCGGTGAACACGGGCGCCTGGAACACGGCGACCGCGGGACGGGCGGGACGACGTGGGGCGTCCTCCTCACCGGCCGGACGCGGGGGCGCGGAGAACCCGACGGCGGCCTTGCGGGTGACGCGCCGGCGCCCACGGCGGGGGCCGGCCTCCTCCTCGGCCTGCGGCGCGGGCGCCTCGGGCGCCTCGGGCGCCTTCGCCTCCACGACGACGGGCTCGGTGGGCTCGACGGGCTCGGTGGGAGCCTCGGCCTGCTCCGGCGCCTCGGCGGGCGCGGCGGCGGCACGGGCGGCCCGGCGGCGCGTACGGCCCTTGGGCGCCGCCTCCTCGGCGGCGGGCGCCTCTGCGGGCTCGGCCTGCTCGGCCACGGCGGGCGCCTCGGCGACCTGGGCGGCGGTCCCGGTGACCTCGGTGGCCTCGGCCTCCTGCGGAGCACCGGTGGGCGCCGTCGCCCGGCGCGTGGCCCTGCGGCGGCTCCGCCCGGCGGGCGCGGCCTCGGCGGGCTCCTCAGCCGTCACGGCGGCCTCGGCCGCCTCGGGGACCACGCTCCCGGGTGCCACCGTGGTGGTCTCCGGGGTCTCGGTCTGCTCCACGGCGGCGGGTGCCGTCACGGTGCGGGTGGCCCGGCGGCGGGTGCGGCGCGGTGCGGGTTCCTCGGCGGGGGCCTGCTCCGCGGCGACGGCCTCGGCCGGCTCCACCGGCGCGGCGGCGGTCGCAGGCACCACGGTCTCGGCGGCCTCGGCCGCGGCGGAGGCACCGGCCGGAGTACCGGCGGGCGCGGACGCCCGGCGGGTGGCACGACGGCGCGGACGGGCGGCGGGCACAGCCTCCTCGGCGGGCGCGGCGGCCCCGACGGCGGTGTCGGCCGTCGGCTCTTCCTCGGTGTCCTCCGCGGCCAGGTCGGCGGCGGTCTCGGCGGCCGCCGCGGTCGGCTCGACGGTCTCGGCGGAGGCCTCGGCGGCGCCGGCCGGCGGGCCCGCCGGCCGGGAGGCGGCACGGCGCCGGCGACGCGGCGGCAGGGTGTCGCTCGGGGTGTTCGCTGCGGAGTCCGGAACGGACTCTGTGGATTCGGTCGGTTCGAGCATGCGGGCGTATCTCCCGTCAGGCTCCCGGGCGCCGCGCTGGTCCGGTGCCGATCACGGTGGATCGGTCGCCGTTGACGTCCGCGGCTCGCGCTGTGCGCGGTGCCGCCGTCCGGGGCGCGGGCGCCGCACGGGAGCTCTCTAGTGTCCTGTCTCGCCGGTTCCGTACACCGAATGTGCACGGCCTGGCGAAAGTCTTGTGGTCGGTGCGCTGCCCGACCCAGGTGGCTCCCGAGTGCGAGGGCTGCGCTACGACGTGCGTCCCTGTGCGGAACCTTCCTTACGCCGGCGCCTTCGCGGCGGCAGTCACATCGGCCGTTGTCAGGGCCTCGGCTGCCTCGCGGTCGGGCGCGAGCGGGTCGGTCACCGCGCCGGTCTCTTCATCGAACAGCCCCTGCGCCAGCCTGGTCACCCCTGCGGGGACCGGCGGCGCGAGGTCGGCCACGGCGCGAAGACCGGACAGGACGTCGTCGGGTCGAACGGCAGGCGTCACGTGCCGAACAACCAGCCGCAGTATCGCACAGGGCTGGTCCGTCGGCCTATCGGCCTGTGGATCCAGTGCTTCGAGGTGCACGACGGCGGAGCGGGCGTCGAAGGTGCGGACGCCGTTCTTCATCAGCCGCTGGACCTCGACGGTGTCGGCCGCGACGAAGGCGGCCACCGCGCGGTCGGCTTCCGCGGGCTCCACGCCGGGCAGGCGCATCTCCCACACGGAGGCCGTGAGCCTGTCGGCGAGCCCGGACGTACGGGCCTCGACCGCGTCGACGATGTCGAGCCCGGTGGGCAACGACTCGTCGAGCAGCTCACGCAGCTTCTGCGGATCCCGCGCCTCGGTGAGCGCGATCTCCAGGTACTCCGCCTCGCTGCCCGTGCCGGTGGGTGCGGCATTGGCGTACGACACCTTCGGGTGCGGCGTGAACCCCGCCGAGTACGCCATCGGCACCTCGGCACGGCGCAACGCGCGCTCGAAGGCACGCTGGAAGTCACGGTGGCTGGTGAACCGGAGGCGGCCGCGCTTGGTGTAGCGCAGGCGGATGCGCTGCACCGCGGGTGCGGGCGGCGGGCCTTCGGGCTGTCGCTTGCCCAGTGTCGTTCAGTCCTTCGTGAGAGCGGTCGTACTGCTATCAAGAGTACGTGTCCCGCGCCCGGAAGGTTCCCTCCGGGCCACGGGCTCCGGCTGCCGGGGCCCGCCGAACAGCAGCCGTCGCACGTCGGCGCGTGCCTGCCGCACGGACGCGCGGGCGGCTTCCAGGGCCTGCCGTCCGGTGCGGCCCACGGCACGCGCGGCCTCGGCGGCGGGCCGCAGCACGACGTCGCGGACGAGGTGCCCGACCGGCGTCAGCACGCTGCGGTACACCCGGCGCACCGGCTCCACGAAGATCCACCGCAGGAGGGTCCCGAGGATTCGCCCGACGGCGAGCGAGAGGCGGCCGGCGATCCGCCAGGCGTGCCGGAGGGCGTCCCACACCTCCCGTCCGACGACGGCGAGGACACGGCCGACCGGCACGAGGACCCACCGCCACAGGGCCGACGCGGGCAGCGCCACGAGGACGACGAGGGCGCGGACGGCCCAGTACAGGACCCGGCCGATCCCGGTGACGAGCAGGGCGAACAGCCACCACACCCCCCGTACGCACCAGGCGATCGCCCGCCCGGCAGGGGCCAGGACCCGGCCGTACAGCCAACGGGCGGGCAGGGCGACCAGATACCGCGCCAGCCAGGCCAGGGCGGCTCCCAGGCCGATGGCCGCGGGGGTGAGGACGTGCGCGTACAGCCAGGCCAGGGCATGGCCGACGGGGGTGAGGAGGCAGCGGTGGCACCACACCAGCGGGGCGACGACCAGCACCCTCGCCAGCCGGGCCAGCGCCTTGCCGAAGGGGACGGCGACGTACCGCCACAGGCCCGCCAGGGGCAGGACCACGATGACCCTGCCCAGCCACAGCAGGGCCCGGCCGAGCGGACGCAGCAGGGTGCGGTTCAGGAAGCGGCCGGCGACGACGAGCGCGTCCCACGCCATGCGTACCGGCAGGACCAGTACGAGCGCGACGATCCGCACGGGCAGCCTGATCGCGACGACGAGACACCCGTCGGGCTGCCGGGGCACGGGCTGCCGGACGGACGGTTCGCCGGACGGTTTGTCGAGGTCCATACCCACGAGGACGCCACGGCGGCCCGTCCGGATCCCGTGGTCCCCGCCTTGCGCGCCCCGGCTCGGCGCCGCGGCCCGGAAGACCGGCGCCGTCGGCCGCCCGGCACGCCCGCCCACGCACGAGGGCCCGGCCGCACCGTTCGGTGCGGCCGGGCCCTCCCGCGCGCGGTGGCGCTACTTCACGACCGTCAGCGGCAGCAGCTTCTTGCCCGTGGGGCCGATCTGAATTGAAGTGTCCATGGCAGGGCACACGCCGCAGTCGAAGCACGGCGTCCAGCGGCAGTCCTCGACCTCCGTCTCGTCGAGGGCGTCCTGCCAGTCCTCCCAGAGCCAGTCCTTGTCGAGGCCGGAGTCCAGGTGGTCCCAGGGCAGGACCTCCTCGTAGCCGCGCTCGCGGGTGGTGTACCAGTCGACGTCCACGCCGAGGGGGGCCAGGGCCTTGTCGGCGCAGCTCATCCAGCGGTCGTAGGAGAAGTGTTCGCGCCAGCCGTCGAAGCGGCCGCCGTCCTCGTAGACCGCGCGGATGACGGCGCCGATGCGGCGGTCGCCACGGGACAGCAGGCCCTCGACGATGCCGGGCTTGCCGTCGTGGTAGCGGAAGCCGATCGAGCGGCCGTACTTCTTGTCGCCGCGGATCTTGTCGCGGAGCTTCTCCAGGCGGGCGTCCGTCTCCTCGGCGGAGAGCTGCGGCGCCCACTGGAAGGGGGTGTGCGGCTTGGGCACGAAGCCGCCGATGGAGACCGTGCAGCGGATGTCGTTGGCGCCGGAGACCTCGCGGCCCTTCTGGATGACGCGGGTCGCCATGTCGGCGATCTGCAGGACGTCCTCGTCGGTCTCCGTCGGCAGACCGCACATGAAGTACAGCTTCACCTGGCGCCAGCCGTTGCCGTACGCGGTGGCGACGGTGCGGATCAGGTCCTCTTCCGAGACCATCTTGTTGATGACCTTGCGCATGCGCTCGGAGCCGCCCTCGGGGGCGAAGGTGAGGCCGGACCGGCGGCCGTTGCGCGTCAGCTCGTTGGCCAGGTCGACGTTGAAGGCGTCCACGCGGGTCGAGGGCAGGGAGAGGCCGATCTTGTCTTCCTCGTAGCGGTCCGCGAGGCCCTTGGCGACGTCGCCGATCTCGCTGTGGTCCGCGGAGGACAGCGACAGCAGGCCGACCTCCTCGAAGCCGGTCGCCTTCAGGCCCTTCTCCACCATCTCGCCGATGCCGGTGATGGAGCGCTCACGGACCGGGCGGGTGATCATGCCGGCCTGGCAGAAGCGGCAGCCGCGGGTGCAGCCGCGGAAGATCTCCACCGACATGCGCTCGTGCACCGTCTCGGCGAGCGGGACGAGGGGCTGCTTCGGGTACGGCCACTCGTCGAGGTCCATGACCGTGTGCTTCGACACCCGCCACGGAACGCCGGACCGGTTGGGCACGACGCGGGCGATGCGGCCGTCCGGCAGGTACTCGACGTCGTAGAAACGCGGGATGTACACGCCGCCGGTCCTGGCCAGGCGGAGGAGGACCTCCTCGCGGCCGCCCGGCCGGCCCTCGGTCTTCCACTCCCGGATGATCCTCGTCATGTCGAGCACGGCCTGCTCGCCGTCGCCGATGACCGCCGCGTCGATGAAGTCGGCGATCGGCTCGGGGTTGAAGGCCGCGTGGCCGCCGGCCAGCACGATCGGGTCGTCGAGACCGCGGTCCCGGGCCTCCAGCGGGATGCCCGCCAGGTCCAGCGCGGTCAGCATGTTCGTGTAGCCCAGCTCGGTGGAGAAGGACAGGCCGAACACGTCGAAGGCCTTCACCGGGCGGTGGCTGTCCACGGTGAACTGCGGGACGCGGTGCTCGCGCATCAGGGCCTCCAGGTCCGGCCACACGCTGTACGTGCGCTCGGCGAGGACGCCCTCCTGCTCGTTGAGGACCTCGTAGAGGATCATGACGCCCTGGTTGGGGAGCCCGACCTCGTAGGCGTCCGGGTACATCAGCGCCCAGCGGACGTCGCAGGACTCCCAGGGCTTGACCGTGGAGTTGAGTTCGCCGCCGACGTACTGGATCGGCTTCTGCACGTGCGGGAGCAGAGCTTCGAGCTGTGGGAAGACCGACTCGACAGACATCGCGAGGTTACCTTCGTGAGCTGGCTGGGGGCACCCCCGGCCGGAGGGGCTGGGGGAGGGTGACCATCTAGCCTAACCCGCTCACGAGGTGTCCCCGAACGCCGGAAGGGCCCGGTGTCTCAGACCGCCGCCGCCGCGCCGGTCGTCTCCCACGCCTGTGGCAGCGCCGCCTCCGCCGCTTCCGCCCGCCGTTCCTCCCTGCCGTGGAGCAGTCCGTAGGTGAAGGCGCTCTCGTCCGCCGGTGCGGCGCCGCAGGGTGAGGGAGGCGGCGGAGAGCCGCGCGTCGGCGGTGTCGTAGTAGGTGGCGTCCGGTTCGGTGACGCCCTTGTCGGTGACGGCGGCGACCCCGGGGACGCGCGTCAGATCGGGCAGCCCGCCGTCATCGGATTCGTACTTGCGCTCGACCTCGCGTTTCGTCTCCGTGATGACCCGAATCTAGTGGCGGTCGAGCCCGGGACGGCAGGGCCGACCGGGCTCGACCTCCCCCCGCGCGCGGGGCGCGGTGAGTGCCGTGGTGTGCGGGCCGCTCAGGCCGACATGGGCCGCTGGACCCGGATCGACTGCAACAGTCCGACCGCCACCCACACCGCGAACATCGACGTGCCGCCGTAGGACACGAACGGCAGGGGCAGGCCGGTGACCGGCATGATGCCGAGGGTCATGCCGATGTTCTCGAAGGCCTGGAAGGCGAACCAGGCGACTATCCCGGCGGCGACGATCGTGCCGTACAGCTCGGTAGTCTCGCGGGCGATGCGGCAGGCCCGCCACAGGACGACGCCGAGCAGCACGATGATGAGGCCGCCGCCGACGAAGCCGAGTTCCTCGCCGGCGACCGTGAACACGAAGTCCGTCTGCTGTTCGGGCACGAACTGGCCGGTCGTCTGCGAGCCCTCGAACAGCCCGGACCCGGTCAGGCCGCCCGAACCGATGGCGATGCGCGCCTGGTTGGTGTTGTAGCCGACACCGGCGGGGTCGAGGCTGGGGTTGGCGAAGGCCGCGAAGCGGGCGATCTGGTAGTCGTCCAGGATGTGCAGCTGCCAGACGGCGAGCGCACCGGCGGCGCCCGCGCCGAGCAGCCCGAAGACCCACCGGTTGGAGGCGCCGGAGGCCAGCAGTACGCCCAGCACGATGATGACCATGACCATGACCGAACCGAGGTCGGGCATCAGCATGACGATCAGCATCGGTACGGCGGCCAGGCCGAGGGCCTGGAGCACCGTGCGGTGGTCGGGGTAGAGCTTGTCGCCGGCGTCGACCCTGGCCGCCAGCAGCATGGCCATGCCCAGGATGATCGTGATCTTCACGAACTCCGAGGGCTGGAGCGAGAAGCCGCCGCCGAGCTGGATCCAGGAGTGCGCGCCGTTGACGGTGGAGCCGAGCGGGGTGAGCACCAGCAGGATCAGCAGGACCGACAGGCCGTACAGGACCGGTACGGCGTTGCGCAGCGTGCGGTGGCCGAGCCAGACCGTGCCGATCATCAGGGCGAGCCCGATGCCGGTGTTCAGCAGGTGCCGCATCAGGAAGAAGTACGGGTCGCCCTGGTTGATCTCGGTGCGGTTGCGGGTCGCCGAGTACACCAGCAGGGAGCCGATCAGCGACAGCGCGATCGCCGCCAGCAGTATCGGCCAGTCCAGGCGCCGCGCCAGCGAGTCGCGGGCGAAGAGCCGCGTCCAGCCGGCCCGTTCGGGCCCGTACCCGGAGACGGAGAAGCCGTTCGCGCCGGTCATGTGCACTTCCTCCGGCTTCCCCGCCGGCGTCCTCGCCGCCGCGTGTCACGGTTGGTGGCCTCGGGTGAGGCGGTGGTGGCTCCCTGCTGCGTCCCGTCCGGGGCGGGGGTGCCGGTCGCGGTGGCCTTCTGGTAGGTCTGCTGCTCCTTCGCCGGGTCCTTGGAGATCTTCGGGGACGCGATCGTGCCGTCCGTCTTGATCTTCGGCAGGGTCTTCTGCGGGGTGGGCAGCAGCGCGTTCTTCTTGTTGATCACGCCGTCGTCGGAGATGCCGTACAGAGCGTCGTATATGTTCCGCACGGCCGGGCCGGAGGCACCGGATCCCGTACCGCCCTGGGAGATCGTCATGACGATCGAGTAGTCCTTGGTGTACGTGGCGAACCAGGACGTCGTCTGCTTGCCGTAGACCTCGGCGGTACCGGTCTTGGCGTGCATCTCGATCTTGTCCTGCGGCCAGCCGCCGAAGCGCCAGGCCGCCGTACCGCGGGTGGCCACGCCGGCAAGGGCCTCGTCCATCTGGGCCAGGGTCTGCTTGCTGACGGGCAGCTTGCCGTGCGCCTTCGGCTCGATCTCCTGGACCGTCTTGCCGTCGGGGCTGATGATGGCCTTGCCGACCGTCGGGTCGTACAGGGTGCCGCCGTTGGCGATGGCCGCGTAGATGGTGGCCATCTGAATGGGTGTCACCAGGGTGTCGCCCTGGCCGATGGAGTAGTTGATCTCGTCACCGGCGCGCATCTTGTTGCCCTCGAGGCAGTTCTCGTACGCGATCTTCTCGACGTAACTGCCGTCCTTCTTGCCGGTCTTGCACCAGCCGGCCTTGTTGGCGTCCCAGTAGGACTGCTTCCACTCGCGGTCGGGGACGCGACCGCTGACCTCGTTGGGGAGGTCGATGCCGGTCTCCTTGCCGAGGCCGAACTGGTGGGCGGTCTTGTAGAAGTAGTCCTTCGGCTTGCCCTTGGGGTCGATGCCGCCGTCCTTCTGCCACTGCTGGTGGGCGAGGGAGTAGAAGACGGTGTCGCAGGAGACCTCCAGGGCCCGGCCGAGGCTGATCGGGCCGTGGTTCTGGGACTCGAAGTTCTTGAAGACCTGGCCTCCGACCGAGTACGAGCTGGAGCAGTTGTACCGTCCGTCGAACTCGTAGCCCGCCTGGACCGCGGCGGCCGTGGAGACCACCTTGAAGATCGAGCCGGGGGCCGCCTGACCCTGTATGGCCCTGTTGAGCAGCGGGTAGTTGGAGGACTTCCCGGTGAGCTTCTTGTAGTCCTTGGCGGAGATGCCGCCCACCCAGGCGTTCGGGTCGTAGTTCGGGTTGGACGCCATGGCGACCACGCGGCCGGTCTTGGCCTCCATCACGACGACCGCGCCGGCGTCGGCCTTGTAGTTCTCGCCGGTGTTCTTGTCGAACTGCTTGCGGGCTTCCTTCATCGCCTCGTTCAGCTCGTACTCGGCGACTCGCTGGACGCGGGCGTCGATGCTGGTGACGAGGTTGGAGCCGGGCTGTGCCGGGTCGGCCTCGGCCTCGCCGATGACCCGGCCGAGGTTGTCGACCTCGTAGCGGGTGACGCCGGCCTTGCCGCGCAGTTCCTTGTCGTACTGACGCTCCAGCCCGGACCGGCCGACCTGGTCGGAGCGCAGGAAGGGCGAGTCGGTGTCCTGGGCCTTGGTGATCTCCTCGTCGGTGACCGGGGAGAGGTAGCCGAGGACCTGGGCGGTGTTGGCCGCGCCGGGGCTGGTGTAGCGGCGCACGGCCTCGGGTTCGGCGGTGATGCCGGGGAAGTCCTCGGCGCGCTCGCGGATCTGGAGGGCCTGCTTGGGCGTGGCCTCGTCGGTGATGGGGATGGGCTGGTAGGGCGAGCCGTTCCAGCAGGGCTGGGGGGTCTTCGCGTCGCACAGCCGGACCTTCAGCGTGACGTCCTCGGCGGTCATGCCGAGGACGTCGGCGAGCTTGGCCAGGACGGCCTTGCCGTCGTCCTTCTGCTTGAGCAGTTCGGTACGGGAGGCGGAGACGACGAGCCGTGTCTCGTTGTCCGCGAGGGGGACCCCTCGCGCGTCCAGGATGGAGCCGCGCACGGCGGGCTCGACGACCTGCTGGACGTGGTTGCCGGAGGCCTCCTTGGCGTACTCCGCGCCCTCACGGATCTGGAGGTACCACAGCCGGCCGCCGAGGGTGCCGAGGAGGGAGAGGACGAGGATCTGGATCACGACGAGCCGGATCTGGACCCGTGGGGTCCTCCCGGTCTCGGGAATGTTGGTCACTGCGGCTGTCTCCCCCTCTCAGTGCGCGGACGTGTGTGCCCGGATGCGAGTGCCTGTGGATGTGCGTGTACCGGTGGATGTTCGTGTACCGGTGGTGGATGCGGGTGTGCGTGTGCCGGTGGCTGTGCGTACGCATGATGAACGATCAGCCTGTGCGGCCCCGTTCCACCGCGGTGACCCCGTTCGGGTGAACCCGCGGGCCTCACCCGCGCACGGGACGCGACCGGCGCCGTCTCCCGCGTCACCCGTCCTCGACTCCCCCGCGATCACAGCCGCTTGACCCCCTTGATGCGCCCGGCACGGGCCATCCGGGAGCGGGCCGCCTTCATCTTCAGGCCGCCGCGCTGACCGCCGATCCGCAGGCCGGTGCCGGAGGAGAGCCACCCGGAGGAGATGTCGGGCGTCTTGGCGGCGGAGTTGGTCTCGGCGAGCGGGTCGTTGTCCGCGCGCCGGGCCAGGAACATCACGCCCGGCACGACGAAGGGGGCGAGCAGCAGGTCGTACAGGGCCGCCGAGAACAGCAGGCCGGTGAGGCCGACGTGGCGGGCGGCGGTGTCGCCGACGAGGGCACCGACACCGGCGTACAGCAGGGTGGAGCCGATCGCGGCGGCGACCACGACGAGCATCGGAGCGGTGGCCGACTTGATGCGGCCGGTCTCCGGCTTGACGAGCCCGGCCAGGTAGCCGATGACGCACAGCACGAGGGCGTAGCGGCCGGCGGCGTGGTCGGCGGGCGGGGCGAGGTCGGCGAGCAGTCCGGCGCCGAAACCGATGAGGGCGCCGCCGACGTGGCCGTAGACCAGGGCGAGGCCCAGGACGGTGAGGAGGAGCAGGTCGGGGACGGCGCCGGGGAGGTGCAGGCGGGCGAGGACGCTCACCTGGATCACCAGGGCGACGACGATCAGCGGGACGGAGAGCAGGATCCGGTTGACGCGCATGGGGTAGTCAGCTCCTACTGCTCTTCCTGGCCTTCGACGGGTGCGTTCGCGTTCGGGGTGACCGTGACGGTCACCGTCGGCGTGGGGACCGGCTTGGGCTTGGTGGGCAGCACGGTGTCGCGCGGGTCCTTCTTCGGGGCCTCGACGACGACGCCGACGATGTCGAGCTTGGTGAAGCTGACGTACGGCGTGACGTAGAGGGTGCGGGTGAGGTCGCCGCCGGACGGATCGACGCGGGATACCACGCCGACCGGTACGCCGGGTACGAACGGCTTGTCGGCCTGCGAGCCGAAGGTGACCAGACGGTCGCCCTTCTTCACCTCGGCCTTGCCGTTGAGGAGTTCGACGCGCAGCGGGCGGTCGCCCTGCCCGGAGGCGAAGCCCAGTTCGTCGGAGGCCTCCATACGGGTGCCGACGGTGAAGTCGGGGTCGCTGGCGAGCAGGACGGTGGCGGTGTTCGGCCCGACGGTGGTGACCCGCCCGACCAGTCCGTCGCCGTTGAGGACCGTCATGTCGCGTCGGATGCCGTCGTTGGCGCCGACGTCGATGGTGACGGTCCAGGAGAAGCCCTGGGCCGCTCCGATCGCGATGACCTCGGCGCCCTTGATGCCGTACTGGCCGGCGCCGGCGGTCTTGAGGATCTTGTCGAGCTGCGCCAGCCGGCTGCGGTTGCGGTCGTCGCTGCCGAGTTTCGCCTTGAGGGCGGCGTTCTCCTTCTCCAGTGCGGCGAGCCGGTCGTGGCGCTCACCGGAGTCGCGTACGGCGGAGACGGCGTCGCCGACGGGGTCGACCGCCGAGGCCACTCCGTCCTCGATCGGACCGAAGGCCGCGGCCGCGGCCTGCCGGGCACCGTCGACCGGGGAGTCCTCTCCACCGCGGATGTCCACCGTGATCAGCGCGAACGCGACGGCGATCAGCAGCACCAGGAGCAGCCGGCTCTCTCGTGTGTCCCTCACGTGCGGCGGCCGTGCCCTTCCTCATAGGAATGCGGGAATGCGGGATTTCGCTTGGCCCCCAGAAAAATCCGAGGGGCGCGGTATGCGGCGCTTGGGGGCTCTTGGCGATCTTATGCCTCGATATCGACGATCCGCCGCACGAGAGGCGATCATCCCGTACGGCGGAATCGAAGCGTTACGTCATCTGCGCGGTGCCGCGTCCAGAACCTGCTGGAGCGCCTCGAACTCCTCGACGCACTTGCCGGATCCGAGCGCCACACTGTCCAGCGGGTCCTCGGCGATGTGGATGGGCATGCCGGTCTCCCGGCGCAGCCGCTCGTCCAGGCCGCGCAGCAGGGCTCCGCCGCCGGTCAGAACGATTCCGCGGTCCATGATGTCGCCGGACAGCTCCGGCGGACACTTGTCGAGGGTGGTCTTCACGGCGTCGACGATCGCGTTGACGGGTTCCTCGATCGCCTTGCGCACTTCGGCGGCCGAGATGACGACGGTCTTGGGCAGCCCGGAGACGAGGTCCCGGCCGCGGATTTCGGTGTGCTCGTCGGAGTCGAGGTCGTACGCCGAACCGATCGTGATCTTGATCTGCTCGGCCGTCCGCTCACCGAGAAGGAGGCTGTACTCCTTCTTGATGTGCTGGATGATCGCGTTGTCCAGTTCGTCGCCCGCGACGCGGATGGACTGGGCGGTGACGATGCCGCCGAGCGAGATGACCGCGACCTCCGTGGTGCCGCCGCCGATGTCCACCACCATGTTGCCCGTGGCCTCGTGGACCGGCAGGCCGGAACCGATGGCCGCGGCCATGGGCTCCTCGATGATGTGCACCTGCCGGGCGCCGGCCTGGGTCGACGCCTCGATGACGGCGCGGCGCTCGACGCCCGTGATGCCCGAGGGCACACAGACGACGACCCGCGGCCTGGCCAGATACCGCCGCTTGTGGATCTTCAGGATGAAGTAGCGGAGCATCCGCTCGGTGATCTCGAAGTCGGCGATGACACCGTCCTTCAGCGGACGCACGGCGACGATGTTGCCAGGGGTCCGCCCGATCATCTTCTTCGCTTCGGAGCCGACCGCGAGGATGCCACCGGTGTTGGTGTTGATCGCGACGACGGACGGCTCGTTGAGTACGATCCCGCGACCCCTGACGTACACCAGCGTGTTGGCGGTCCCGAGGTCGACAGCCATGTCACGGCCGATGAACGACATTGAGTTCCCCATCAGGATTCGACTGGCCTTCCCATGAGCTCGTGAGGGCTTTTCAGGTCGGCGAGGTGGGTGCTGTGACGTGAAGGCTTACATCGTAGACGCGCCTGCACGAACACTGCGCGAGGGTCTTCGCCATTGTCAGCAGATGCCGCGGCGCCCCGCTTGTGGAGACGGGCCATCGGGGGCACGCGTTCCCCCGATCGGCACGCATATGCCGAGGGACGGCCGAAATCGTACGGCCGTCCCTGGTCAGGTGACGGGGAGAGGTGACGGACTCTCAGAAAAATTTCCGAAACCTCCGCGACCGGCGGGGCCGGGAGCGCCGTCGGGCGGCTCGGACCCACCCGGCCGGCGCGGACCCGCCCGGCCCGGTTCGCCCGGCCCGGCCCGGTTCGCCCGGCCGGCTCGGTTCGCCCGGCCGCTCCCGGCTCAGGCGCGCCCGGGGAAGAAGATCTTCACCTCGCGCTCGGCGGACTCCTCGGAGTCGGAGGCGTGGATCAGGTTCTCGCGGACGATCACGCCGAAGTCGCCCCGGATGGAGCCGGGCGCGGCGGCGATCGGATCGGTCGGACCGGCCAGGGCGCGCACGCCCTCGATGACCCGCTCGCCCTCGACGATCAGGGCGACGACCGGGCCGGAGGCCATGAACTGCACCAGCGGCTCGTAGAAGGGCTTGCCCTTGTGCTCGCCGTAGTGCTGCTCCAGGGTGTCCTGGTCCAGGGTGCGCAGTTCCAGCGCGGTGATCTGCCAGCCGGCCTTGCGCTCGATACGGCTGATGATCTCGCCGGTCAGGCCACGACGGACGGCGTCGGGCTTGAGCAGGACGAGGGTGCGCTGGCTCACGGGATGACTCCTTCTGCTGCCGGTGTGCGGTGGGACGAGATTACAGGGCGTGTCCGAGCCCTTGTCACACAGCGTCAGCGGTGTCCGAGGAGGAGCCGGCGGCCTGCGCGGCGAAGCGCGCCTTCGCCTCGTCGATCTTGCGGCCGTAGTGCACGGACGCCCACCACAGGGCCCCGAAGAGCACGCCGAGGATGAACATCATCGGCACGACGAAGCCGCTGAGGACGAGGGCTACCTGGAGCGCCCAGCCGAGGGCGACTCCCCCGGGCCGGGTGACCACGCCGCACAGCAGCACGCAGAGGAACATGGCGATGCCGCACACCGTCCACACCGTGGACGTGGTGAGGTCGGCGTCCTTCATGGCGACCAGACCGGCGAAGCCGATGATGAAGAACTCGCCGATCAGGGTGGAGGAACAGAGCGTACGCATGGTGTGGGACCTCAGCCCTTCCCCAGGAGCAGCCGGGCTTCCCCGACGGTGATGACGGAACCGGTGACCAGGACGCCGCCGCCGGCGAACTCGCCCTCCTCCTCGGCGAGCGTGATCGCCGCCTCCAGGGCGTCGGGCAGCCGCGGCTCGACCTGGACGCGCTCCTCGCCGAACACCTCGACGGCGATCGCGGCCAGTTCGTCCGCGTCCATGGCGCGGTGGCTGGTGTTCCGGGTGACGACGACCTCGGCGAAGATCGGCTCGAAGGCCTCGAGCAGCCCTCGCACGTTCTTGTCGCCGCTGGCCCCGACCACGCCGATCAGCCGGCTGAAGTCGAAGGCCTCGCCGACCGCCTCGGCGGTGGCGCGGGCGCCGGCCGGGTTGTGGGCGGCGTCGAGCACGACGGTCGGGGACCGCCGGACGACCTCCAGGCGGCCCGGCGCCGACACGGCCGCGAAGGCCTTGCGCACGGTGTCGATGTCCAGCGGCTCGGGCCGCTGGGCGCCCACGCCGAAGAACGCCTCGACGGCGGCGAGGGCCACGGCCGCGTTGTGCGCCTGGTAGGGGCCGTGCAGCGGGAGGTACACGTCGGGGTACTCGCCGCCGACGCCGCGCAGGGTGAGCAGCTGCCCGCCGACGGCGACCTGCCGGGCGACGACCCCGAACTCCAGGCCCTCGCGGGCCACCGTGGCGTCCACCTCGACGGCCTTCTTCAGCAGGACCTGGGCGGCGTCGACGGGCTGCTGGGCGAGGATCACGGTCGCGCCCTGCTTGATGATCCCGCTCTTCTCCGCGGCGATCTCGGCGGGCGTCCCGCCGAGCCGGTCGGTGTGGTCGAGGTCGATGGGGGTGACGACGGCGACGTCGCCGTCGATCACGTTGGTGGCGTCCCAGGAACCACCCATGCCCACTTCCACGACGGCCACGTCCACGGGGGCGTCGGCGAAGGCGGCGTACGCCATGCCGGTGAGCACCTCGAAGAAGGACAGCCGGTACTCCTGGGCCGCGTCGACCATCTCCACGTACGGCTTGATGTCGTGGTAGGTCTCGATGAACCGCTCGGCGGAGACGGGGGCGCCGTCGAGGCTGACGCGCTCGGTGATCGACTGCACGTGCGGCGAGGTGTACCGCCCGGTGCGCAGGTCGAAGGCGCCGAGGAGGGCCTCGATCATGCGGGCGGTGGAGGTCTTGCCGTTCGTCCCCGTGATGTGGATCGAGGGGTACGCCCGCTGCGGTTCGCCCAGGACGTCCATCAGGGCGGCGATCCTGGCGACGGACGGCTCCAGCTTGGTCTCGCCCCAGCGGGTGGCCAGCTCCGCCTCGACCTCGCGCAGGGCCTTGTCGACCTCGGGGTCCGCGGGCCGGGCGGGCACGTCGGACTCGGGCGGACCGCCCAGGGTGCGCAGGGTGCGGCTGCCGGCCTCGATCACCGCGAGGTCCGGGTCGCGGTCGGTCTCGGCCGCGATGATCTCCTCGAAGGAGTCGAGGGCATCGGGCTGGTCGTCGTCTTGGCCGTTGGGGGGGAGCTCGCTCACGGGGCCAGTCTACGGACGCCCACCGACGAAGGTGGGCGAAGGCCCCCGGAGCTGTACGTTCCGGGGGCCTTCGCCCACATACGGGACACGGGGGTGCGGGCGCGGCTACGCCTGCGGCAGCCGGTCCAGCTGGGTGCGGATGCGGGCGATGTCCTCGTCCGCCTTCGCCAGCCGGGCGCGGATCCCGTCCACGACCTTGTCGGGCGCCTTGGCGAGGAACGCCTCGTTGCCGAGCTTGCCCTGGGCCTGGGCCTTCTCCTTCTCGGCGGCGGCCAGGTCCTTCGCCAGCCGCTTGCGCTCCGCGGCCACGTCGATCGTGCCGGACAAGTCGAGGGCGACCGTGGCGCCCGAGACCGGCAGGGTCGCCGTCGCCGAGAAGTCCTCGCCCTCGGGCTGGAGCCGCAGCAGCTGGCGGATGGCCGCCTCGTGCGGGGCGAGCGCGGTGCCGCCCAGCTCCAGGCGGGCCGGGACCCGCTGGCCGGGCTGGAGGCCCTGGTCGGCGCGGAAGCGGCGGACCTCGGTGATGACGGACTGGAGGGTCTCGATCTCGCGTTCGGCGTCGGCGTCGCGGAAGCCGCCCGGCGCGTCGGCGCCGGGAACGGACACGGCCTTCGGCCAGTCGGCGACGACGACGGACTCGCCGCCGGTCAGCGTCGTCCAGAGGGTCTCCGTGACGAACGGGACGACCGGGTGCAGCAGCTTCAGGGTGACGTCGAGGACCTCGCCGAGGACGCGCTTGCTGACCTCGGCCGGTTCGCCGCCCGCCTGGAACGTCGTCTTGGACAGCTCGACGTACCAGTCGAAGACCTCGTCCCACGCGAAGTGGAAGAGGGCGTCGGAGAGCTTGGCGAACTGGAAGTCGTCGTAGAACGCGTCGACTTCGCGGACCACCGAGTTGAGGCGGGACAGGATCCAGCGGTCGGCCGCCGACATCCTCGCGGCGTCCGGCAGCGGGCCCTCGACCGTCGCGCCGTTCATCAGCGCGAAGCGGGTGGCGTTCCAGATCTTGTTGGCGAAGTTGCGGGAGCCCTGGACCCAGTCCTCGCCGATGGGCACGTCGACGCCCGGGTTGGCGCCGCGGGCGAGGGTGAAGCGCAGCGCGTCGGAGCCGTACTTGTCCATCCAGTCCAGCGGGTTGACCGCGTTGCCGAAGGACTTGGACATCTTCTTGCCGAACTGGTCGCGGACCATGCCGTGCAGGGCGATGGTGTGGAACGGCGGGGTGCCGTCCATCGCGTACAGGCCGAACATCATCATCCGGGCGACCCAGAAGAAGAGGATGTCGTAGCCGGTGACCAGGACGGAGTTCGGGTAGAACTTCGCGAGCGACTCGGTCTGTTCGGGCCAGCCGAGGGTGGAGAACGGCCACAGGCCGGAGGAGAACCAGGTGTCGAGGACGTCGGTGTCCTGCTTCCAGCCCTCCACCTCGGTGCCCGGCGGCTGCTCGTCCGGGCCGACGCAGACGACCTCGCCGTCGGGCCCGTACCAGACGGGGATGCGGTGGCCCCACCACAACTGCCGCGAGATGCACCAGTCGTGGAGGTTGTCGACCCAGTCGAAGTACCGCTTCTCCATCTCCTGCGGGTGGATCTTGACGCGGCCGTCGCGGACGGCGTCGCCGGCGGCCTTCGCCAGCGGTCCGACCTTGACCCACCACTGCATCGACAGGCGGGGCTCGATGGTGGTCTTGCAGCGCGAGCAGTGACCGACGCTGTGGACGTACGGCCGCTTCTCGGCGACGATCCGGCCCTCGGCGCGCAGCGCGGCGACGATGGCGGAGCGGGCCTCGAGGCGGTCCAGGCCCTGGAAGGGGCCGTGGGCCGTGATGACGGCGTGCTCGTCCATGACCGTGAGGGAGGGCAGGCCGTGGCGCTGGCCGATCTCGAAGTCGTTCGGGTCGTGGGCCGGGGTGACCTTGACGGCGCCCGTGCCGAACTCGGGGTCGACGTGCTCGTCGGCGACGACGGGGATGGAGCGGTCGGTCAGCGGCAGCCTGATCAGCTTGCCGACCAGGTGCTTGTACCGCTCGTCCCCGGGGTGGACGGCGACGGCCGTGTCACCGAGCATCGTCTCGGCGCGGGTGGTCGCGACGACGATGGTGTCGTCGCCCTCGCCGTACTTCATGGAGACGAGTTCGCCGTCGTCGTCCTGGTACTCGACCTCGATGTCCGAGATGGCGGTGAGGCAGCGCGGGCACCAGTTGATGATGCGCTCGGCGCGGTAGATCAGCTCGTCGTCGAAGAGCCGCTTGAAGATGGTCTGGACGGCCTGGGAGAGGCCCTCGTCCATGGTGAACCGCTCACGCGACCACGCGACACCGTCGCCGAGGCGCCGCATCTGGCCGCTGATCTGCCCGCCGGACTCGCCCTTCCACTGCCAGACGCGCTCGACGAAGGCCTCGCGGCCCAGGTCGTGCCGCGACTTGCCCTCCTTGCCCAGCTCGCGCTCGACGACGTTCTGGGTCGCGATGCCGGCGTGGTCCATGCCGGGCTGCCACAGCGTCTCGAAGCCCTGCATGCGCTTGCGGCGGGTCAGGGCGTCGATGAGGGTGTGCTCGAAGGCGTGGCCGAGGTGCAGGCTGCCCGTGACGTTCGGCGGCGGGATGACGACGGTGAACGGCGGCTTGTCGCTCTTGGCGTCGGCCTCGAAGTAGCCCCGCTCGACCCAGCGCTCGTACAGCGGCGCCTCTACGTCGGCCGGCGCGTACTGGGTCGGCAGTTCGGTCGTGGGCGCTGGGGGCTGCTGCTGAGCGTTCTCGGTCACGGGGCCAGTTTAGGGGTGTCACCGCGCCGTCCCGAAACGCCTTTGTTCTGTAACGGTGGGGGCCCCGCCGCCGTGACCGCACCGGGATTGAGCCAGGATGTGAAAATCGCATAAGCACCTGGAGGGGAACCCCGTCATGAGCTACAACCAGCCGGGCCCGTACGGCGGGCAGCAGCCTCAGCAGCCCGGCCCGTACGGCCAGCCGGGCCCGTACGGCCAGCCGCCGCAGGCCCCCCAGCCCGGCTACGGGTACCCCCAGCAGCCCCCGCAGGCCACCCCGCCCCAGGCACCGCCGTACGGCCAGCCGCCCCAGCAGCCCGGCCCGTACGGCCAGCAGCCGCCCACCACGCCCTACGGCCAGCAGCCCCCCTACGGCCAGCCTCCGTACGGCCAGGCCCCCTACGGCGTCCCCCAGCCGCCCGCCCCGGGCGGCGGCAAGAAGAAGACGGGGCTCATCATCGGCGCGGTCGCGCTCCTCGCGGTCGTAGGCGTGGGCGCGGCCCTCGTCCTGGGCGGCAACTCGGGCTCGGCCGGCCTGGAGGACGACGGCGCCCACAAGCTGACGACGCCGGCGACGGTGCTCGACGAGTACAAGCGGGTCGGCAAGGGCAATCAGGTCAGCGACTCCGACAACGCGAAGGACATGGAGAAGAGCGGCGTCAAGGGTGGCACGGCGGTCCTCGGGCAGTGGTCGACCGCCGACTTCAGCGACTACGACCCCCAGGACCCCTCCACGCTGCCCAGCCAGTCCGAGCTGCTGACCGCCAAGGGCATGACGATGGTGGGCGGTTACGGGGAGATCGCCGACCCGCAGGCGACCCTGGACAAGTTCTTCGCCTCCATCCAGAAGCAGGTCGAGGACAGCTCCACCAGTGACACCGGCGCCATGCAGAACGCGGAGCTGGTCGGCGAGCCGGAGGAGGTCGAGATCGACGGCGCGGTCGCCAAGTGCCAGTCGACGAAGAGCACCAACGCGCTCACCAAGAAGGAGTCGACCGACTGGTTCTGCGCCTGGGCCGACTACAGCACGGTCGCCATGGTCTCGCCGGGCGACAACACCGGTACGGGCGTCGGCAAGGACACCGCGGTCGACCTCACCACGAAGCTGCGCGGGCAGATCCGCGTCAAGGCCTGACGCACCCGCCGCACGACGAAGACGACGAAAGGGCCCCGGTCGCTCGACCGGGGCCCTTCGTACGTCTCGTCCGTCCCTCGCTACGCCGTCTTCTGCTCCCCCGGCCCCCGGCCGCCGCGGGCGTCCCGCGGGATCAGGGTCGGGTTGACGTTGGAGAGGACGACGTCCGCGGTGATGACCACGCGGGCCACGTCCTTGCGGGACGGGACCTCGTACATGACCGCCTGGAGGACCTCCTCCATGATGGCGCGCAGGCCGCGCGCGCCGGTCTGGCGCAGGATGGCCTGGTCGGCGATGGCCTCCAGCGCCTCACGCTCGAAGTCCAGCTCCACACCGTCGAGTTCGAAGAGGCGCTGGTACTGCTTCACCAGCGCGTTGCGCGGCTCGACGAGGATCTGGAGCAGGGCCTCGCGGTCCAGGTTGTGGACCGAGGTGATCACGGGGAGTCGGCCGATGAACTCGGGGATCATGCCGAACTTGACCAGGTCCTCGGGCATGACGTCCTCGAACTGGTCCTTGGCCTCCAGCTCCCGCTTCGAGCGGATCGTCGCGCCGAAGCCGATGCCCTTGGCGCCGGCCCGGGACTCGATGATCTTCTCCAGGCCCGAGAAGGCACCGCCCACGATGAACAGGACGTTCGTCGTGTCGATCTGGATGAACTCCTGGTGCGGGTGCTTGCGGCCGCCCTGCGGCGGGACCGAGGCCGTGGTGCCCTCGAGGATCTTCAGCAGGGCCTGCTGGACGCCCTCGCCCGAGACGTCGCGGGTGATCGAGGGGTTCTCGCTCTTGCGTGCGACCTTGTCGATCTCATCGATGTAGATGATCCCGGTCTCGGCCTTCTTGACGTCGTAGTCCGCGGCCTGGATCAGCTTGAGCAGGATGTTCTCGACGTCCTCGCCCACGTACCCGGCCTCGGTGAGCGCCGTGGCGTCGGCGATCGCGAACGGCACGTTCAGCATGCGCGCCAGGGTCTGCGCGAGGAGGGTCTTGCCGGAGCCCGTGGGGCCCAGCAGGAGGATGTTGGACTTCGCCAGCTCGATGGCGTCCTCGCGGCCCTGGCCGCCGCCGTGCTCACCGGCCTGGACGCGCTTGTAGTGGTTGTACACCGCGACCGACAGGGCCTTCTTGGCCGGCTCCTGGCCCACCACGTAGCCCTCGAGGAACTCGTAGATCTCGCGCGGCTTCGGGAGTTCCTCCCAGCGGACCTCGCTCGTCTCCGCGAGCTCTTCCTCGATGATCTCGTTGCAGAGATCGATGCACTCGTCGCAGATGTACACACCGGGCCCTGCGATGAGCTTCTTGACCTGCTTCTGGCTCTTGCCGCAGAACGAGCACTTGAGCAGATCGCCGCCGTCACCGATGCGTGCCACGGTGTGCTTCCCCTTCGCCTGGGAAACGACTGGACGTCTTTCGAGTCCAGCGTCTCCTGGTGCTGCCTTATGTCGACGGTACCTTGCCGGGCCCCACGTTCGGGCCCCCCTTGGCACGGTTCACTTCCACGTGGACCGTGCCACACCATGCCAAGGGGCGGCAGACGATACTCCTCCGCCCGCGTCAGCGCAGGTCGGCGTTGTTCATCTTGCGGGTCGAGATGATCTGGTCGATCAGGCCGTACGCCAGGGCGTCCTCGGCCGTGAGGATCTTGTCGCGCTCGATGTCCTCGCGGATCTTCTCGATCGGCGTGGTGGAGTGCTTGGCCAGCAGGTCCTCCAGCTGCGCACGCATCCGCAGGATCTCGTTCGCGGCGATCTCCAGGTCGGAGACCTGACCGCGGCCGGTCTCGCTGTACGGCTGGTGGATCAGCACGCGGGCGTTCGGCAGCGCCATGCGCTTGCCGGGCGTGCCGGCGGCCAGCAGGATCGCGGCGGCGGAGGCCGCCTGGCCCATGCAGACCGTCTGGATGTCCGGCTTCACGAACTGCATCGTGTCGTAGATCGCGGTCAGCGCCGTGAAGGAGCCGCCGGGGCTGTTGATGTAGATCGAGATGTCCCGGTCGGGGTCCATCGACTCCAGGCACAGCAGCTGCGCCATGACGTCGTTGGCGGAGGCGTCGTCGATCTGCACGCCGAGGAAGATCACCCGCTCCTCGAAGAGCTTCGCGTACGGGTCGTACTCGCGGATGCCCTGGGAGGTGCGCTCGACGAAGCGCGGGATGACGTAGCGGGACTCGGCGCGGGGGCCGGTGTATTCGGCCTCGGTGCGGGCGTAGAGGCCGCTGCCGGGGAAGTCGTTCACGGTGTCTCCTGGAAAGGGGGCTGGGGCGGTGGGTGGAGGGGGCTGGGAGGGGCGCTGACGGCCTCGGGGGCCGCCGGAGTCCGGCGGAGGCCCCAGGGCCGTGGCACGCCCGTACTAGGCCGCCCCGGTACCGCCACCGCCCGGCATGCCGGCGGCCGTGGGGATGACGTCGTCGATGAGGCCGTACTCCTTGGCCTCGAAGGCGTCGAACCAGCGGTCGCGGTCCGAGTCCCGGGTGATCTGCTCGATGGTCTGGCCCGTGTGCTGGGACGTGAGCTCGGCCATGCGCCTCTTGGTGTGCAGCAGCCGCTCGGCGTGGATCTTGATGTCCGAGGCCGAGCCCGCCAGGCCGGCGGAGGGCTGGTGGATCAGGATCTCGGCGTTCGGCAGCGCGAAGCGCTTGCCGGGCGTACCGGCGCTGAGCAGGAACTGGCCCATCGAGGCCGCGAGGCCCATCGCGATGGTCACCACGTCGTTCTTGATGAACTGCATGGTGTCGTAGATCGCCATGCCGGCCGTGATCGAGCCGCCGGGGCTGTTGATGTAGAGGAAGATGTCCTTGTCCGGGTCGGCGGCAAGGAGCAGCAGCTGTGCGGTGATCTTGTTGGCGATGTCGTCGTCGACCGGCTGGCCGAGGAAGATGATCCGCTCGCCGAGCAGCCGGTTGTAGACCTGGTCGCCGAGGCCACCACCGATGGAAGGCTCGCCGGCGGCGGAGGGCATCAGATTCGTCACGTATCCACCTGCTCGTCTTGTCGACGGCGTCCGGGCCGTCTCACGTGTACTGCCGGGGGCAACGGGGACTCCCCTGCCCTCGTATTCATGGACCCTAACGCGCGGGTCCCTTCGGAGAATCCCGGAGAGGTGAGTGTTCGCCGGGGGCGTAGCCGGGCCGTCGGCGGTGGGGAGCGGGGTCGCGCGCGGATCGTGGACGGGTGCGGGCCGCGCGCCGCCGGTCGCCCGTACGGCTGAGCCGCACCCCGGCGGGGCCCCGCACCCCCTCGGGCAGACGGACGGGCCCCGGGACGAAGTGTCCCGGGGCCCGTCGCACACGCGTCGGAGGCGGCGCGAGGCTCAGGCCTCGGGCTTGTCCTCGGCGGACTCGCCGGTGGCCTCGGCGGACTCCGTGGTGCCCTCGGCGGCCTCGTCGGCCTCGTCCTCGTCGTCCAGGTCGATGATCTCGCCGTTGGTGTCCTTCACCGTGGCGGACTCGACGACCACGGCCAGGGCCTTGCCGCGGGCGACCTCGCCGACGAGGAGCGGAACCTGACCGCCCTCGACGACCGCCTGCGCGAACTGGTCGGGGGACATGCCGGAGGAGGCGGCGCGGCGCATGAGGTGCTCGGTCAGCTCCTCCTGGTTCACGTTCAGCTTCTCGCGCTTGACCAGCTCGTCGAGGACGAACTGGGTCTTGATGCCCTTGACCGCGGCCTCGCGGGTCTCGGTCTCGAACTCCTCGGCGGTCTTGCCCTGGAGCTCCAGGTACTTGTCGAGGGTCAGACCCATCTGGCCGAGCTGGTGGTGCTCCAGGTTGTGCTTGCGGGTGTTGATCTCGTCCTCGAGCAGCTTCTCGGGGACGGGCACCTCGACGAGCTCCAGGAGCTTCTCCAGGACGCGCTCCTGGGCCTGGGTGGCCTGGTCGTACTGCTTCATGTTCGCGAGGCGCTTGCGGCTGTCCGCCCGCAGCTCCTCGAGCGTGTCGAACTCGGAGGCGAGCTGCGCGAACTCGTCGTCCAGCTCGGGCAGTTCGCGGGCGGCGACCTGGGTGACCCTGACGGTGACCTCGGCCTCCTTGCCGGCCGCGGAGCCGCCCTTCAGCTCGGAGGTGAAGGTGGCCTCGCCACCGGCCTCCAGGCCCTTCACGGCGTCGTCGATGCCCTCGAGCAGTTCGCCCGAGCCGATCGTGTAGGAGACGCCGTCGGCGACGCCGTCCTCCAGGACCTCGCCGTCGACCTTGGCCTCGAGGTCGACCGTGACGACGTCGCCGTCCTCGGCGGCGCGCTCGACCGGGGAGGTCGAGGCGAAGCGCTCACGGAGCTGCTCGACGGACTTCTCGACGTCCTCGTCGCTGACCTCGACGGCGTCGACCTCGACCTCGATGGAGGAGAAGTCCTCCGGCAGCTCGAGGGCGGGGCGGATGTCGACCTCGGCGGTGAAGTTCAGCGTCTCGCCGTCCTTCAGCTCCGTGATGTCGACCTCCGGCTGACCGAGGACGTCCAGCTCGGCCCCGTTGACCGCCTCCGTGTAGAACTTCGGAAGCGCGTCGTTGACGGCCTCCTCCAGCACGGCCCCGCGGCCGAACCGCTGGTCGATGATCCGGGCGGGGATCTTGCCCTTGCGGAAGCCCTTCACCGTGACCTGCTGGTTGATCTTCTTGTACGCCGCGTCGAGGCTGTCCTTGAGCTCCTCGAAGGGCACCTCGACAGTGAGCCGAACCCGAGTCGGGTTCAGGGTCTCCACGGCGCTCTTCACGGTTCGGTCTCCTTGTGGCTGACTTCTCGGGTTTCGCCGGAACCTGACAGGTCCGGCGACTCGGCGCCCGGGAGATTTCGAGGCCGGTGGGCCGGGACACACGGGCGCGCAGTCTGCATAGTAGCCGCAGCAGCTGGGGCCGCCCAAAAGACGATCCCCCGGTGCGGCGCCGGCACGATCGCGCGGGACGGCGCGCGCATGACGCAGATGGTCGGGGTGGCGGGATTTGAACCCACGGCCTTCCGCTCCCAAAGCGGACGCGCTACCAAGCTGCGCCACACCCCGTCTGGTGCGACACGTAGGCTACATGCCCGCAGCCCGCCCGGCCGCCGCATTCGCGAGGGTCCGGCGGGCCCCGGGCGCGGCGCGCGAAGAGGGTGTGCGACGAGGGGCGCCGACCCGCTAGGATGCCTGAGGCGCCGCGGTCGGTCGACCTGCGGCCCACGTGTGCGGGCGTAGCTCAATGGTAGAGCCCTAGTCTTCCAAACTAGCTACGCGGGTTCGATTCCCGTCGCCCGCTCTGTACGGCCCGGGGCCGGTCGGAAGTCACCTTCCGTCCGGCCCCGGTGTTTTCGCGGGCCGGACCGGACCTCCCGCCACCGCCCCTCGCGCGGGAACGGCGCGGAAGCCGCTGATCCCGCCCGGAGGCCGCCGGTCCCTTCCGGAAGCCGCCGGTTCCCTAGAAGCTGATCGAGTTGATCGTTTCGGCGAGGGAGTCGAGGAAGCGGTTGATCGACGGCGCCATGCCCGTCGAGGCGAGGAAGAAGCCGAAGAGGATCGCGACGACGGCGGGGCCCGCCTTGATCGACCCGCCTCTGATCAGGACGACCAGGACGATCGCCAACAGCAGCACCACTGACAGTGAAATGGCCACAACTGATCACACACCCTCGGTCGGTCCGCACTCCCGGCCCGGGGACGCGACCCGCGCACCCCGCCAGAGACCATCGTGCCACCAACAGGGCCTTCCTATGCGGCCGCTGACGCATCCTCGGTCACAACCGTGCACGCCCGATCACTTCGCACCGCCCGCAAGAGCCTGCCGTAAGGCAATTCACGGACGCACTCCGCAGACGAATTCACAACTGGCCCGCAGGTAATTCGAATTGCGGGCACACGATCTTCGGCGACACCCCACAGCCGCCCGTTGTGCACCTTTTAGTCGGCATGAATCGTGACATACAAGGCGCCCAAGTAGATGGCCGGTTGGAACCAGTTGGAAATCGTGAGGAATGAGATCGCGATGACGAGGAAGGTTTTACGGACCGCCACGGACAACGCTAGGGTGCCTCAGATGTTCCACGCCGCTTCGTCTCTCGTGCCGAGTCCCAGCTCAACACCGAACGAGAAAGATCAGCACCGATCGTCCCCGGACGGACGGTCGAAGCAGCGTGACGCGTTCTTCGACAACGCCAAGTACCTGGCGATCGTGCTGGTCGCCATCGGCCACTCCTGGGAGCCGCTGAAGGGCGACAGCCGGGTACTTCAAGCCGCCTACCAGTTCGTGTACACGTTCCACATGCCGGCGTTCATCATCGTCTCCGGCTACTTCTCGCGGAGTTTCGACGGCAGTCCGGCCCGGCTGAAGCGCCTGGTGACCGGTGTCGTCGTGCCGTACGTCGTCTTCGAGACCGCCTATCCGCTGTTCAAGCGGGTCGTGGACCACGACACCGAGACGCCCGTCTCCCTCCTCGACCCGTACTACCTGACGTGGTTCCTGTGCGCGCTGTTCATATGGCGGCTGACCACGCCGATCTGGAAGACGATCCGCCATCCGCTGCCGGTGGCCCTGGGCATCGCCCTGCTGGCGTCCGCCGCACCGGGCATCGGCGACGACCTCGACCTCCAGCGCGTCCTGCAGTTCCTGCCCTACTTCGTGCTGGGCCTGTGCCTGCGGCCCGAGCACTTCCGGACGGTGCGCAGCCGGCCGGTGCGGATCGCGGCCGTGCCGGTGTCCGCCTTCGCCCTGGTCTTCTCCTGGTGGGCGGTGCCGCGGATGGACACCGGGTGGCTCTACCACCGCGCCTCCGCCCAGGAGCTGGGCGTGCCGTGGTGGGTGGGGCCCGTCATGCAGCTCGCGCTGTTCGGCTGCTCGCTGCTGCTGACCGCCTGCTTCTTCTCCTGGGTGCCGGGGCGCACGACGTGGTTCACGACGCTCGGCGCGGGCACGCTCTGCGGCTATCTGCTGCACGGCTTCCTGATCAGGGGCGCGGACTACCTCGGCCTGTTCGAGCCCGACTGGCTGCACCGGCCGCTCGGTGAGATCGCCGTCACCGTGGCCGTCGCCGCCGCCGTCACCCTGCTGTGCACCAAGCCCGTCCGGTGGGCGTTCCGGGGTGTGACGGAGCCCAAGATGGACTGGGCGTTCAAGCGGGACGCCGCCGCTCCCGAGCAGGCCCGCGTCCCGGCGCGGCAGCCGGCGCGGGAGCGCGAGAGGGTCGACGCCTAGGGCGTGTTTCGAAAGTGGCGTCGTCTGCCCGAAGGGCAGGCCCGGCGGCGTCCGGTGCGTGCGATCGCAAGGCGGAGGGTCGCCCCGA